>JAFAXH010000025.1 GCA_019241085.1 Verrucomicrobiota bacterium
CAGATACTCTTTTCGGTGCAACCTATATGGTGCTTGCTCCCGAGCATCCGATGGTAAAACACATTATCACTGGTAGCTGGCCTGTGGGAACTCCCGACGCTTGGAAAGGAACAAATATTCCAGCCTCAAATATCCCACAGACTGCGATCAATGCTTACCGACAAAGCGTAGCTTCAAAGACTGATTTAGAGCGCACGGATTTAGCGAAAGAAAAGACAGGTGTTTTCACAGGTGGGTATGCCGTTAACCCAGTCAACAACGAGCGCATTCCGATCTGGATCGCCGACTACGTGCTCATGGGCTATGGCACTGGCGCCATCATGGCCGTGCCGGCGCACGACGAACGGGATTGGGAGTTTGCGAAAAAGTTCGACTTGCCCATGCGGCGCGTTGTCCAGATGCCGGACGACGATCCTAACACCAACGCTTGCACGACCGGCGACGGCGTCGCAATCAACTCCGATTTTCTCGATGGTCGCCGTACCACTAAAAAAAAAAAAGCAATCACCGCGTGGTTAGAAGAAAATGGACGCGGCGCGGGCACGGTGAATTTCAAACTGCGCGACTGGCTCTTCTCGCGGCAGCGTTACTGGGGCGAGCCATTTCCCATAGTCTGGGAAAGCCAACTCGAACGCAAAGGAGTTTATCGTCGGCATCGCGCGTTGCCCGAGAGCGAACTGCCAATCGAGCCGCCAGCGCTCGAAGACTTCAAACCGACCGGCACCGCCGAGCCGCCGCTGGCGAAAGCTGTGGATTGGGTGCGTTACTCCGAAACCGCGCGACGCGAGACGAACACGATGCCGCAATGGGCCGGATCGAGTTGGTATTACCTGCGCTTTTGCGATCCGAAAAACCGTGTGCGGCTCGTCGGCAGCGACGCTGAGCGCTACTGGATGGGCGGCGACAGCGCGTGGCGTGCGGATGCGCAAAGTTGGCCGCAGCAACTCGATGAACTTTGGCTAGAGGCTCTCGTTGAAGCGGGCCAGCGACCGAATCGCGCCATCCAATTCGCGCCAGTCAACGAGGCGGTCGCCCGCCGTGTCTCGGACGCAGCCGGGTTTGACGTCAGTGGTTTCTGGCACTTGCTCGACGTCTTCGCCATTCGTCACATCGTGAAAGCGCATGGGCGCTCCTGGACCGAAGCGCCGCGCGGTCAAATTGCGGTGACAATCGGAGACCTTGCACTGCTGCCGCAACTCTTGGCGCAGCCTGATACGGTCGAGTTCTCCAACCGCTGGCACCGTGGCATGAGACGGCTGATTTTTTCCAAACGCATCAACGGCACCTGCTACGTAGTCGAAGAAGTGCGTGGCCGCCGCCAGCAATTGCGCGTGGTGACTTTTTACAAGCGGAAAGAATCTGCGGCGAGAGATGTCACACCGAAGGCGCCCCCCTCAATCACGTCCGAAACGCTCCGCATTGCATCGAATTTAACACCGCCTGCGCCCGCGCGCAAACCCGCCGTTGGCGGCGTCGATCTCTACGTCGGCGGCACGGAGCACGCCGTGTTGCACCTGCTTTACGCGCGGTTTTGGCACAAAGTCCTTTTCGACCGCGGCTACGTCTCCACGCCGGAGCCATTTCAGCGCCTCGTCAATCAAGGACTCATCCTCGGCGAGGACGGCACGAAGATGAGCAAGAGCCGCGGCAACGTCATCAATCCCGAGGAAGTCGTCGCCGACTTCGGCGCGGACTCGCTGCGCTTGTTCGAGATGTTCATGGGACCACTCGAACAGACGAAGCCGTGGAGCACGGCGGGCGTGCAAGGCGTGCATCGTTTTCTCGCCCGCGTTTGGCGCCTGTTCATGGAAGAAGACCAGGCGGGCCGCTGGCATTTGAGCGACGCCGTGCAGGCAACCGAGCCGACCGCGAGCCAGCTTCGCGTCGTTCACGCGACGATCAAAAAAGTTTCCGCCGACATCGACGCGCTGGCCTTCAACACGGCGATCTCGGCGATGATGGTTTGCGTGAATGAATTCACCACCGCAACGGTGCGGCCGGCGAGCGCGTTGCGCACGCTGCTGGTGTTGCTCAATCCGTTCGCGCCGCATTTGACCGAGGAGTTGAATGCGCGGCTCGGCGAGCGTTTTCCCGACCTCGCGCCGGCCGGCCGTTCGCTCGCGCACGCGGCGTGGCCGACGCACGACGAGGCGTTTTTGGTCGTCGATGAAATCGAACTGCCGGTGCAGATCAACGGCAAGGTGCGCGAGCGCATCACGGTGAAAAAATCGGCGACGCGCGAGGAAGTCGAGGCCACCGCGCTGGCGTTGCCGCGGATCGCCGAACACCTGGCCGGCCGCGCGCCGAAAAAAGTGATCGTCGTGCCGGGCAAGCTGGTCAACATCGTGGTGTGAGCCGCGGAGGTGGATCGCGCGCTCCGTCGCGCGATGGCTTGCAGCGAAGCTGCCTGAGCATGTAAATAAATGGGCGCATTCGCGCCGACTTCATCGCGCGGCGGAGCGCGCGATCCACCCATGAAAAAAACGCTTTGCCTCGCTCTCACTCTCGCTGTCCTCAACGGCTGTGACCGTTCCAGCAAAACGCCGGCGGCGGCTCCCGACAACGTCGCGGCGCAGCCGACGCCCACGGTCGCGCCGACCAATTCGACGGTGGAAAACAACGACTCCGCGCGGGCGCGGCGGGAGTTGAGCGCGGCGGGCGATTTGTTGCGCGAAAAAAGTCAGGAGGCGAAGGAGAAACTGCGCAATCTGGCGGCGGAATTTCCGCGTCAGCGGGACGAAATGCGCCGCCGGCTGGAGCAGCAGCAGCGCGATTTGCAGCCGCAGATCGACGAGGCGCGCCGCCGGCTCCAAGCGGCGACCGCGCAGGCGCGGCCGGAGTTGCAGCGTCAACTCGAAAGGCTGGAGCAACAAAGCCGGCGCATCGGCCAGCAATTGGAGGAATTAAAGAACGCGACGGTCGAAGCGTGGGAAAAGCTCAAGGAGCAAATCCAGCAGGAGGAACAGCAACAGAGGCAGGATTCGTCGTCACGCTGATAGGCTCACGCGCCAAGTTGGCAGCAAGCTCGGGATGACAGGAGAAGTAGGCGCTGACAGCGTCTTTCAGCCTGGCGGGAAGATGCGGCGCGGGCTGCAACGCCAGACCCGCGCGCCACTGAAGTCGCTTGGATGTTTCACGCCGCCGGCGGCCCAAGGTGAGAAGGCGGGAAGAATCCAGCGCTGTCGGGCTTGGATGAAAGCCGGCAGTTTGGTTCGGAAACCGTCGCCGTCGCTGAGCATGGCGGCGGGGTGATAGTGGCCTAGGATTTCGGTGCGCGCACCGAGCACGTCGGCCACCGGCGCGGGCGCGTCGCCGTGGTGAAAATAAAAGTCCGGCGTGATGAACTCCGCGCGCAATTCGTCGGCGCCAAACGCGCGGCGATCATGGTTGCCGCGGAGCGGGATGACTTCGCAAGCGTCCGCCGAACCGAGGTCGCGCAGGCGGTCGAGAAACGCGCGGGCTTCGGCGCGCGAGGCGCGGCTGTGGACGAGATCGCCGCAGAGGATGAGTTGCGCGGGACGATACTCGGCGAGCAACGCGCGCAAACGCGTTTCGATCTCATCCATGCCCCAGAGTGGGACCAAAGCGCCGGCCGCGCGCAAGCTCAATTCGTAGCCGTAGTGCAGATCGGCGACGGCCAGCCAGCGTTCGGTTTCGTGAAAGAGCGCGAGCCGGCTGTCGAGCAGCACCGACGGCGCAACGCGGACGCGGTCGGCATGGCTGGTCATTCCTTCTGCGGTTCTCTCCTGAATCTTCAGCGCAATCCCAAGGTTACGATCAAGGGGTGGAGAAGAAAATCTAGTGTCGGTCGCCGTTGCCCTCGGGCGTGGAGACTGTGATCGTCTGGCCGGCGGGCAGCAGCTTGAGCACGACCTGCGTCGGGCGGATGTCGAGCACGCGATAGCGCGTCTTGTCGTCCACGCCGGGGAGGGTGAATTCCTGGCCGTTGCGCACCTCGAGGTCCGTGCTCCGGCCGCCGGCCAGCTCGAACGCCAGCACGGCGCGCGCGTTCGGCGCGTTGGCTTGCATGGACCGCACGAGGGTTACTTTTTCACCCGTTTCTGTTTGGGTTAACGTGAGTTCCGAAACATCCAGCGGCTGGCCGGAATCTTTTTCGTAAATGCTGCGCGGCCGGATGCGCACGACGCGATACGGCACGCCGGGCACGCTGTCGCCGACGGCCAGATCAACGCTGTTTTTGCCGCCGTCGGTTTTGACCGTGACGCGCGCGTGTTTGCCGTTGGCCGTGACGCTCTCGAGCAGGACCGGGAAGGTCTGCGCGTCGAGCCGTTTCATACGCAGCTTCGTGTGATACGGCGGGTGCGACGCGGGATCGTTCGGGTCCGTGCCGGCGGCGATTTCCTCGTCGTCGGTGAAGCCGTCCTTGTCGCTGTCCAGGCCGGTGTCTTTTTTCAAGAGCGTCTGCGGATCGACGTTGTTTTGCCGCAGCCACGCCTGCTCCATCTGCGCGCCGCCGGCCGCTGCCGCCGCCGCGTCGGCCGCCGCCTGGCGCTCGTTGTTGGGAGCCGGGCTGCTGCTGCCTGTGATCGACGACGGCGGCGGGGTGGGCGTCGCGTCGCTCGTCGCGGCGGCGGCAGCCGGCAGACCGGCGGCGGCGGCGTCGAGCGTCTTGGCCAGTTCGGGGAAACCGCGCTGGAGCGCAATGATGCCGGCCGTGGCGCCGTCGGCGTTGGCCGCGCGGGCATTCGCGCCGCGCGCGAGCAGGAGCGCGACGGTGTCGGCTTTGCCGCTCTGGGCGGCGCACATGAGCGGCGTCTGGCCGCGGTCGAGCGCGGCGTTGGCGTTGGCGCCGCGGTCGAGGAGCGCCTTGACGATGGCGTTGTTGCCGAGCGTGCAGGCGACGAGCAGCGCGCGGTCGAGCTGGCCGTCGCGCGCGAGCCGGTCGCGGCTGGTGGTCAGCAGCACGGCGACGGTTTTGGCGGAGCCGTCGAAGACCGCCTTGGTTAGCGCGGTCCAGTTCGGCACGGCGCGGCCTTCGACGCGCAGGGTGCCTTTGAGCGTCACGTCCGCATTGGCTTCGACGAGCAGGCGCACGCATTCGCTGGCGTCCTTGGAAGCGGCGAGCAGCAGCGCGGGGCAGCCTTCTTTATCTTGCAGATCGGTCTTGGCGTTCTCGTCGAGCAAGCGTTTGACGACGTCCGTTTTGCCTGCTTCGGCGGCGGCCATCAGGGCCGTGCGGCCGTGCGCATCCTGCGTGTTTTTATCCATGCCAGCCTGGAGAAAAAGCGCGATGGCCGGCGCATCGCCGCGCGCGGCGGCTTTGAGGAAATCGTCGGTGGTGAACGACTGGTGGCTGGCCTTGAGCGTTTCGAGCGCGCGCTCGGCGGGGTCCTTCCTTTTGCAACCCGGACCGAGCAAAACCAGCGGCAGCAACAAGCAGAACAACAGCGGACGGAGCAGGGCGGGCGAGAGATTCATCGTGACGAAATGGCGGGAAAAGTATCGAGCGCCGTGCGCCATTTTTCGCATGGAAAAATCGGAAATGCCAACGGGTTCAGTGGGCTGCTGCCGTGTGCGTTGCAAGCGCAAGGGGATGCGGTAGCATCCAATCCGTTTCGTTTGATCGAGGAACCACTGCCCGCCATGCCGCCGCCCGCACCCGCTCCCGTTGCTCCGCCAGTTTCCGCCGCTGCCAAACCGCCGCTGGATCGGGCAGAGGCGAGCGGTCTCGGCACCAATGGGCAAGCGGAAAATGGCGGCGGCACGCTCGGCGCGGCGAAGGAGAAAAAGGTGGCGGTGAACCGCGAGACTTTGCGCGAGGCGTCGCGGCTCTTTGCGTATTTGTTTCCTTATCGCAAGCAACTGATTTTTGCGCTCCTGGCGCTGCTCACAGGCACGACGCTGGGCCTGGCGTTTCCGAAGCTGATGGGCATGATGATCAAGGGCGCGGAGACGCACGACGGCACGGTGACGCGGACGGCGCTGCTCGCGGTCAGCGCGCTCGCGGTGCAGGCGGTTTTTACTTTCATCCAATCCTACACGTTCAACCGCTGCGGCCAGCGCGCGCTGGCGGCGATCCGGCGCGACGTTTACACGCGCATGATCTCGTTGCCGATGCGGTTTTTCTCGCAAAACCGCGTGGGCGAACTTTCCAGCCGGCTCACGGCGGACCTGACGCAAATCGAGGAAATGCTGACCATGAGCGTGCCGCAATTTTCGCGGCAGATCACGATCCTGTGCGGCAGCCTCGTGCTCATCGCGCTGATCTCCGGCCGGCTCTTGCTGGTAATGCTGGCGTCGATCCCGCCGATCCTGCTGGTGGCGATGTTCTTCGGCCGGCGGCTGCGCGGCGTGTCGCGGCAGGCGCAGGATCAACTGGCGCAAACGGGCGTCGTCGTGGAAGAAACTTTGCAAGGCATCGCCAACGTGAAGGCGTTCGCCAACGAGCCGTTCGAGGCGCGGCGCTACGGCGACCGCATGGACGCATTTCTCGCCGCCATCCTGCGCACGGCGCGGCTGCGGGCCGGTTTTTTCGCGTTCATCATCTTCGCGGTGTTCGGCGCGATCGTGTTCGTCACCTGGTATGGCAGCCGGCTGCTGGAACGCGGTGAATTGCTGGCGGGCGACATGTTTTCGTTTGCGCTCTACACGGTGTTCGTCGGCGGCGCGATGGGCAGCTTCGCGGACCTGTGGAGTCAAATCCAAAAGTCCGTCGGCGCGACGGCGCGGGTTCGCGAATTGCTCGGCGAGCCGGCGGAATTCGACCTCACGGCGGAGACGGCAATCGCCGCGCCGACGATCTCGCGGCTGCGCGGCGAGGTCGTCTTCGATCACGTTTCCTTTCGCTATCCATCGCGGCCGGAAGTCGCGGTGCTGCGCGAGTTGTCGCTGCGCGCGCGACCGGGCGAACGCGTCGCGCTCGTCGGCCCGAGCGGCGCGGGGAAATCGACGGTCGTCGCGCTGTTGCTGCGTTTTTACGAAGCCGACGCAGGCCAGCTTCTCATCGACGGCCAGCCGGCGGCGGACTACGAGCTGCGCGCGTTGCGAGGACAAATGGCCGTGGTGCCGCAAGAGGTGCTGCTCTTCGGCGGCTCCATCGCGGAAAACATCGCCTACGGCCGGCCGGGCGCGAGCCGGGCGGAGATCGAGAACGCCGCGCGGCAGGCGAACGCGCACGATTTCATCGCCGGTTTTCCCGAAGGTTACGACACACTCGTCGGCGAGCGCGGCATCAAGCTCTCCGGCGGCCAGCGCCAGCGCGTCGCCATCGCGCGGGCGATCCTCAAAGACCCGGCGATTTTGATTTTGGATGAAGCCACCAGCAGCCTCGACAGCGAGAGCGAGCGGCTCGTGCAGGAGGCGCTGGAAACGCTCATGCACGGCCGCACGAGCCTCATCATCGCGCATCGCCTGGCGACGGTGCGCGACGCCGATTGCATCTTCGTGCTCGAAGCCGGTCGGGTCGCGGAGAGCGGCACGCACGCGGAATTGCTCGCGCGCGCGGACGGCATTTATCGCCGGCTGAGCGAATTTCAATTCGATCTCGGCGACGGCGCGGGCGAGCTGCGTCGGGATTAAGAAAAATCGGCTGGGAAGTTGCCTGCTGCTCCGTTATATCGACCGGCGATTTCCCTTCTTTCGCTATGCAAATTTTCATCACCCGCGGCGGCCAGCAGCACGGTCCCTACGACGAAGCCACTATCCGCGGCGGCTTGCAGAGCGGCTCGTTCTCACCCGTGGACATGGCGTGGTATCAAGGCGCGCCCGGCTGGGTGCCGCTGAACACGATCCCCGGCCTGGTCGATCCCGCCGCGTTGGCGGGCGCCGGTGGCGGACCGCCGCCGATGCAACAGCCGCCGCCGCAGCAGGCGCTGGCGCAACCGCCGCCAAACATCGAGCACCGCATCATCGGCTCGACCCTGCCCGTGCTGGAAATGCAGCTCAAACCCAACGAGAGCATCATCGCCGTCTCGGGCGAACTCTCCTGGATGAGCGCGTCGATCGCGATGCAGACCACGACGCAATTTGGCGGCGGTGGCGGCTTCTTCGGCGCCTTCAAGCGCATGGCCGGCGGCGGCTCGTTGTTCATGACGGAATACACCGCCCAAGGCGCGCCGGGCATGCTGGCCTTTGCCACGCGCGTGCCCGGCCAAATCCTGCCCGTGGAAGTCGCGCCGGGGCAGGTGTTCATGATCCATCGTCACGGCTTCTTGTGCTCCACGCGCGGCGTCGAGCTGGGCGTCGGCTTTCAACAATCACTCGGCGCGGGCATCTTCGGCGGCGACGGTTTTTTACTGCAAAAACTCAGCGGCCATTGCCACGCCTGGATCGAGCTGGACGGCGAAGTGGTCACTTACAATTTGCAAGCTGGCGAGACGCTGCGGGTGCATCCGGGGCACGTCGGCATGTTCGAGGCAAGCGTGCGGTTTGAAATCACGCGCATCCAGGGCATTAAGAACATGCTCTTCGGCGGCGACGGCATTTTCCTCGCCGCGCTCACCGGTCCGGGCCGGATATGGCTGCAATCCCTGCCGCTGTCCAACCTCGCACACTCCTTGCAGCCCTATCTCCGCGGCGGTGCCGGCGAGGCAGGAGCAGCCGGCGGCGCCGGCGCCGTGATCGGCGGCGTCCTGCGCGGCCTGGCGCGGAGCGATTAATCGACAAACGGCGGAGAAAATTGCCGCCTCGCTTGGGTGGCCACCCTAACGGGATTCGAACCCGTGTTCGCGGCTTGAAAGGCCGCTGTCCTAGGCCACTGGACGATAGGGTGTGCTGCTTGGTTTTTGCGCGACCACTGCGACGGGACGCGCGAACGCCGCCCAATATGCGGGGCGTTGCTTTCTCGGCAAGGGGAAAAACGCGCGGTGCTGGCTTGCCGCCCGCCGGCTCCCGGGGCAGGCTGCGCGTTTCCTGTCAGTTTGCCCGCAGGTCTCCGCTGTTTATTTCTTTTCCACCGATGCGCCGCTGGCTCGAGAATCTGGAACTCTTCGCCATCGACGTCATCCTGGAACGTCGCTATGGCAAGCGCGCGGCGCTCCTGCGCTGGCTGCTCTGGACGTTGAGCTGGCTCTTCCGCGGCATCGTGCAGGCGCGCCTGTGGCTTTATCGCAAACGCGCGTTGCGCGACTCGCCGCTCGGCTGCCTGGTCATCAGCGTGGGCAATCTCACCGTCGGCGGCACGGGCAAGACGCCGGTGGTCGAGACGCTCGCGCGCACCTTGCACGCGCGCGGCCGGCGGGTGGCGATCCTGTCGCGCGGTTACAAAAGCCGCAAGCCGCCGATTGTCCGCCGCTTGCGCGCGCGCTGGGCCGGCCAGCGGGTCGAGGCCGGCGCGCCGCGGGTCGTGTCGGATGGGAAAAGAGTGTTGCTCGGCTCGCGCGAGGCGGGCGACGAGCCGTTCATGCTGGCGAGCAATCTGCCCGGAGTTGTCGTGCTCGTGGACAAGGATCGGGTCAAGGCCGGCCGCTGGGCGGTCGAGCATTTCGGCGCTGACACGTTGATCCTCGACGACGGCCTGCAATATCTGCGGCTGCAGCATCGGCTCGACTTGGTGCTGGTGGATCGGCAGGCGCCTTTCGGCAACGAATATTTGCTCCCGCGCGGCACCTTGCGCGAGCCGCCGCGCAACCTGCGCCGGGCCAGCCACATTTTCATCACCAAATCGAAGCCGGAACCCGCCAGCAACGACGCGCTCATCGCGCGCATTCGCGGCGTCAACCGCACCGCCGAGATCATCGAATGCACGCACCGGCCGCAGATTTTGCGCGAAGTGTTCACCCGCGAGACGCTGCCGCTCGAAGCGTTGCAGGGACGCTACATCGGCGCACTCAGCGCCATCGCGACGCCGGAATCGTTCGAGGAGGGCTTGCGCGGGCTGGGCGCGCACGTCGAGCTGTCGCGGCGCTTCCTCGATCACCATCGTTTCCGGGAAAGCGAGCTGCGCGCGTTTTCCGCCCGCTGCCACCGGCGCGACGTGGCGATGATCGTGACGACGGAAAAGGACGCGGTGCGTTTCCCGCGCCGTTTTCTGCCGCCGCTGGAAGTGCCCATTTATTTCCTGCGGGTGGAAATCGAAATCCTGCGCGGCCAGGAGAATTGGGAGGAATGCGTCACGCGCGTGTGCGAGGTCGAGCGGCTGTGGAACGGCCGCGCTGTTGCCAGCCAGCAGGTGGTTGTTGACGCTTAGTGGAACGGGACAACGCAGGATTTGCCTGCAACGAAATCCACTCGCGGCTTGCCTGCTGGCATGTGCTCTGCTTAAGATGGAGTTCCGTGATCCAAGCAAATTGCAGGGCACGGTTTACGGCGGCGGATTTTGACTTCATTGTCCGCACGCTCTCCACGACTCCACGCGACGAGGTCTCGCTGGTGCGGCTCCTGACCGAGCCGGATACCCGCGACCAAGTGCTCGATCACGAGCGACTCGTCGCCGCCATCCTGTCGCACAATGGTCATCTGGCCATTTCGCCGCAGTGTTATTTTTACATTTTGGCCAGATACGTCCTGCGTCAGGACGGGCTCGATGACCGCCAGCTCTGCGATTACGTCGGCTCGTTGCTCGATCAATTTTCGCGCACCGCGCAGTTGCTCGCGCCCGGCGAATCCGCAGCTGGCGCGCCGGCGACGGCGTTGCCCGCGCGCGGCGGCGTCACGTATCTGAGCGATCTGTTGCTCGCACTGCAAACTGCCAGCGCACAACAGGCGTTTTTGCTGCGCACGCACGTCGGCAATTCCGCGCTTTTTTTCACCGGCATTTTCCGGGAAGCCATCGACCGCCGCAGCCAGCGCCGCGGCGCGCCGGACTGCGCGTTTTACGAAGAAATCGGCCGGACGAATTTCCACGCCGCCGCCCGGCACGAGGTCGCCCGGCGTTGCGGCTTGAGCGAGGTGCTCGACCTGCTCGCCGCGCAGTTCCGCGCCATCCGGCTGGCCTTGAACAAACTCGCCGACCGGCTGCTGAATCTTGACGATGACCCCGCAGTCGGCGCGGGACTTGCACTGATCGTTTGAGAAAAAAATCAACGCACGTCTTCCATGACCTCCGAACGCCCCACACTCTTCAGCGAAATCCAGCGGCTCTTTGAGCGCACCTACGCCTCGGTGGGTATCAATCTCGAAGAGTGTCTTATCGACAAGGCGCGCTGCGGCCAGCTCTCGCGTCTGGCCGGCGCGCAGGCGCGCGAACTCAGCGAGCTGGCGCGCACGTTTCTGCGCACCGCCGACGGCCGGTTGCACGTGGGCATCTACTATTCGCGCTGGCTCATCGAGCAGCTCGAACGGCACGATCCGCGCACCGGCTTGTCGGACCGCAACATCCGCTCGCTCATCACCTTCGTCGAAGAAATCAACCACGCGCTGCACGCCGCGCTCGCCTTTCAAAACGGCCAGCGCGAACTGGCGAGCGAAGACTTCGCGCGCGATCTCGAACTCCAGGCCGGCGTCGATACGTATCTCGTGCTGCTGCTCTTCGTCGCCTTCTTTCGCAAGGCGCAACGCGTCAGCGCCGCCGACCGCCGCTGGCTGAAATTTCACCTCTTCGCCCGCCACGATCCCAACGCCTATCGCGATCCGAACTTGCGCGGCCGTTATCTGGAAACCACGCAGCTCGCCGCTGCCTACACGCGCCATCTCGACACGCTCAATGGCTTGCGCCGACTGGAGGAAATCCGCTCGTTCCGCGCCTTGCCTTACGCGAGCAAAAAGGCCCACATCCTCGCCCTGCTCGGGCCGGGTGGGAAGGTGGGCTAACCGTCGAGTTTGCGCCCTTTCTGTTTGCGCCGGCGGCGGGCGATGCGCTTAATTGAAAGCGCGATGTTTACCCTCACCGTCCTCGGCAGCGGCAGCGCGGGGAATTGCGCGCTCGTGCGCTCGGCGCGCTGCCGGCTGCTCATCGACGGCGGCTTGAGCGCGCGGCAGACGGCCTTGCGGCTGGCGCAACTCGGGTTGAGTCCCGATGAACTCGACGGCGTCTTGCTCACGCACGAGCACGGCGATCACGCGGGCGGGCTGGAGGTGCTCTGCCGCAAGCACGACGTGCCGATTTTTTGCACCAGCACGACGGCGGAAACGCTGCGCTACCACTCGGGCGCGGACGGCGGTTTGGGCAAGCACGGGAACTGGCGGCTCTTTGCCGGCGGACGCGATTTCACCGTGGGCGACATCGCGGTGCAAACCTTCGCGGTGCCGCACGACGCAGTCGATCCGGTCGGCTTCGTGCTGCACTGCGGCGAGGCGGCGCTTGGCTATCTCACCGACCTCGGCCACGCGACGAAACTGGTGATCGAGCGGGTGAAAACGGTGGGCACGCTGCTCATCGAGTGCAATCACGACACCGCACTGCTCAACGCCGACACGAAGCGTCCGTGGTCGGTGAAACAACGCATCACCAGCCGCCACGGCCATCTTTCCAACGAAGCCGCCGCGAGCGTCGTGGCGCAATTGCTCTGCGCCGGCGGCGGACGCTTGCGGCGCGCGGTGCTCGGGCACTTGAGCCGCGATTGCAACACGCCCGCGCGCGCCATCGCGGCCGTGCGCGCGGGTGCGGCGGGCGCGACGCTGGAGATTGTTTGCGCGGAGCAAAAGGAAGTGAGCGCGGAATTTGTCGTCGAAGCCGTCGCCGTCGCCGCGCCGCCGTTGCCGGAGGAGCCGGCGGATGAAATGATTTCAGCGCGAGTTGAGGAAACGCCGCCGGCTTATCAGTTCGATCTTTTCGCGGCGTGAAGGCAGCCGGATTTTTTAGACAGAATTAACAAAATTTACAGAATTGCCGGAGGCTGATTTTTTCAAAAAACAATTCTGTTTAATTCTGTGAATTCTGTCCAAAACTCAGGCTGCCTGCCCGCCGACACGCCGACAATTCAGACGGAAGTGCAGGTCATGTTTTTTGACACCGACTGCGCGGCGGTTGTCCACAACATTGCGTATCTGCGTTTCATCGAAGTCGCCCGCACGCTGCTCGCCGAACAACTCGGCATGGACCTGCGCACGATGGCGGCGACGCAGCAATATCCGGTCGTCGTGCGCACCGAGATTGATTATAAAAAACCGGCGACGCTCGGCGACAAGCTGCGCATCGACGGCACGCTGGAACGCGTCGAGCGCCTGCGCTTTTGGTGCGCGTTCGACGTGGTGCGGCCGGCGGACGGCACGCTTATCTGTCGCGCCCGGCAAATGCTCGCGGTCGTGCAACTGCCCAGCGGCCGGCCGATCCGCTTGCCCGACGAGTGGACGACGCGATACGCGCATTTGCGCCACGGCGGGCCGTCGTCCGAAGCCGCCGCCAGCCGGATGCACGGCGGGAAAATTGGGTAGCGTGCTTCGTCGTTTTTTGTCATCCCGAGCGATAGTCGAGGGACCTCTTGCTGCTTGTCTGGCTAGGTAGACACGCGCAATGCTCTCAGTGCGCGCCGCGAGCCAAGGCAGGCAATGAGAGGTCCCTCGACTTCGCTCGGGATGACAAAGAAAAATGGTCCCTCGCCGCACGCTCAGGATGACAATTTGAAAATTTGCATTCTCCGCGCGGGCATCCTTGTTTGCGGGGTGCAAATTTTTTTCAAAGATGAATCCGTCGCCGCGATGCCCGCAGCCACCGTGCCGACGCGCGCTGAGGTCGCGGCGGCGGACACCTGGGACTTGACGGCGCTTTACGCGGATGCGGCGGCGTGGCAGGCGGAGTTTGAGCAGGTGCGCGCGGATTATCCGAAAATCACGGACTACAAAGGCCGGCTCGGTCGGTCGGGGAACGAGTTGCTCGCGGCGCTGGAGTTTGACCAAAAGTTGAGCGTGCGCGTCGAGACGCTTTATCAATACGCCTCGCTCCAAATGTCCGAGGATGGCGCGAACGCCGATTATCTCGCGCGCCAGGGGCAGTTGCAAAATCTGCTCACGCTCATCGACGAAGCGGGCGCGTTTTTCACCCCGGAAATCCAGGCGATTGACGACGCGACGTTCGCGCAATTTCTCGCCGATCCGGCGCTGGACGCCTGGCGCGTGAAGCTGGAAAAAATCCGCCGTTACAAGCCGCACATTTTGTCCGAAGCGGAGGAGCGTCTGCTCGCGCTCGGCGCGGCGCCGTTGCACGGGCATCAGGAAACGTTTTCGCAACTGACGAACGTGGACATGAAGTTCGGCGTGCTAACCGACGAGCAAGGGCGCGAGGTCGCGCTGACGCAGAGTTCGTTTTCGTCGTTTTTAAACAAGCGCGAACGCGCGTTGCGGCGCGCGGCGTTTCATCAATTTTATCAGGAATTCAGCGACCATAAATTCACGCTGGCCTCGGCGCTGGCGAGTTCGGTGAAGGCCGACGTGTTCCGCGCCCGCGCGCGGCGCTATCCGTCGGCGCGCGAGGCGGCGCTGTTCAGCGACCGGATGCCGGTGAGCGTGTATGACAATCTCATCGCGTCGGTGCGCGCGCACTTCGAGCCGCTCTATCGCTATTACGATTTGCGCCGGCGCGTGCTCGGGCTGGACGAGATTCATCATTACGACACCTACGTGCCGATGGTCGGGGAAATCGAAACGCGCACGTCGTTTGACGAAGCCATCGAGCAGGTCGTCGCCTCGCTCGCGCCGCTCGGCGAGGAATACACGCGCACGCTCGCAGAGGGCTTGCGGCGCGGGCGCTGGTGCGATCGTTACGAGACGAAGGGCAAGCGCTCCGGCGCGTTTTCCTACGGCACGTTTCGCAGCCCGCCTTATATCATGATGAACTACAAGCCCGACGTGTTCAGCGACGTTTACACGCTGGCGCACGAGGCCGGGCATTCGATGCACACGTGGTATTCGGCGCGCGCGCAGCGGCATCAGGATTACGATTATCCGATCTTTCTCGCGGAGGTGGCTTCGACGTTCAACGAAGAATTGCTCACGCATTATTTGTTGGAAAAAACGAGCGACCGGCGGATGCGCGCGTATCTCATCAACCGCCAGCTCGACGACCTGCGCGGCACGCTTTATCGGCAGACGATGTTTGCGGAATTTGAGCTGCGCATTCACGCGCTGGAGGAAGCGGGCGAGGCGCTGACGCTCGACAGTTTTCAGCGCGTGTATCGCGAGCTGCTCGCGGCGTATTTCGGGCCGCGTTTCACGCTCGATGCCGAGCTGGATTTGGAATGCCTGCGCATCCCGCATTTTTACAATGCGTTCTACGTTTACAAATACGCCACCGGCATCTCGGCCGCGGTCAGCCTCGCGGAAAAAGTCCTGCGCGGCGGCGCGGACGACGTGGCGGCGTATCTCGGATTTTTGCGATCCGGCGGCTCGCGTTATCCGCTCGAAACGCTGCAAGCCGCGGGCGTGGACATGAACAGCCCCGCGCCCGTCGAGGCGACGCTGACGTTGTTTGCGCGGCGGGTGGAAGAATTGACGCAGTTGCTCGCGCCTTAACCCTCGCCCGTCTGTGCGCGGCGCGGACGGAGCTGGGCCAGCACGTTGGCCAAAGTAATCAGCCCGCCGCCGAGCAGAAGCCGGCTGGTGAGCTGTTCGTTGGCATACGCAATGCCCGACCACGCGGCGAGCCACGCCGGCAGGCCGAGCGACAGCAGCGCGGCCCAGACCGGCTCGGCGCAATAAATGAGGCCGGCCTCGGTGGCGGGCAGTTCTTTCTGCCAATGATTCATCACGGTGAACGTGCAGACCGTGCAGAGCAGCGTGAGCGTTAACAGAAAAGCGAGCACGGTCGGAGCGCCGTCGCCGAGCGCGGTGGCGATTTCGCCGGAGTGGCGCGCGGTGGCGAGGAGCACGGGCAGATTCAGCACCGCGACGAAAACGAACATGACGACCGTGACCGGCGCGGTGCGATTCGATTGGAAACGCGGGCGTTCCAGCCACAAAATCTGCGCGGCAAACAAGCACGCGGCGAGCACGTTTTCGGCTTCGCCGCGGCCGAGGCGCAGATGGATCGGATCGACGCCGGAAAGAATCGTCATGCCGACGGCTGCCAGCACGATACCGCTGAGGATTCGCCACGACGGCGCGCGTCGGTGTTGCACCGCCATAACCAGCGGGATGATGACGACGAAACTCGCCGTGAGAAATGCCGCGGTCGAGGCGGCGGTGTAATTCAAACCGTCGATCTGGAGCAGCATTCCCGCGCCGCCGAAAAAGCCGAGGCCGCAGCCCTGCCAGATTTCCGCGCGACTCATCCGGCGCAACGCGTTTCGTGAAAAAAGCGCGAGCAATCCGGCGGCGAGACCGAAGCGGAAAACGAGCGTCGCCGCCGTCAGAAACCAAGTGCTCGCGCCCGCCGCCAGCGCCGCCGACTGCGCGAGGGCGAGCGCCTTGGTGAGTGGAAAACTCACGCCCCAGAGCGCCGTCGCGCCCAGGAGCAGCAGCGCGGCGCGGCGGTGGCGGGCGCCGGACGGCACCATCCTTGCTCCTGCCGGTGGTGAAACGATGACGCGGGAATTGGTCGGAGCAGGCGAGGTGGCCGGGGACATCGGGTGCGCAAACGCGGACGGCGAACGTAGCGGTTGGGCATCGCCTCGGCAAACCACGGTTGGCCAAGCCTGCCGCGCCACCGATTTCCGTTGCCATGCCCAGCCGGATGCAGTCTATTGCCGCCGGTTTTTGCCCATCCATCTCCACGCCCCGCTCCAGACCAGACTCTTCATTTCCAACATGCTCTTCCGCCGCTTTCCTCTCAACCGCATCAACTGGGTGACCAGTTCCTTCCTCATCGGCACCCTCGTGCTGACGCTCACGGCGGTGCCGCCTTACCTGTGGCATTTCGGGCTGGACTGGTTTCAGGTCGCGCTTTTCTTTTTCATGTTTTTGGCCACCGGGATGAGCATCACGCTCGGTTATCACCGGCTGTTTTCGCACATCACGTTTCAGGCAGGCTGGCCGGTCAAATTGTTTACGCTGGTCTTCGGCGCGGCGGCGTTTGAAAATTCCGTGCTCATGTGGTGCAGCGAGCACCGGCACCATCACAAGCACGTCGATCACGACGAGCTTGATCCTTACGCGATTTCCAAGGGTTTCTTTTGGGCGCACATCGGCTGGCTGATTTTCAAGCTCGATTCCGACGAGCCTTTCGACAACGTCGCGGATTTGGAAAAAGACCCGCTCGTGCGTTGGCAGGACAAATACGTGCAATGGATCGCCGTCGTCGTGAGTTTCATCTTCCCGGCGGCGCTCGGCTATCTCTGGAACGGCTGGGCCGGCGCGCTCGGTGCATTCCTCATCGGTGGCGTGGCCCGCGTCGTGGCCGTGCAGCATTCCACCTTCTTCATCAACTCCGCCTGCCACTACTTCGGCAACCGCCCGTATTCGGTGAAGTGCAGCGCGCGCGACTCGTGGTTCATGGCGCTCTTCACCTTTGGCGAGGGGTATCACAACTATCACCACGAGTTTCAGCACGACTATCGCAACGGCGTGAAACCATGGCAGTGGGACCCGACGAAATGGACGATCTGGCTGCTGTCGAAAGTCGGCCTCGTGCGCAGCCTGCGCCGCGTGCCGCACGAAAAAATCCTGATGGCGCAACTCGCCGAAACGCAACGCCAGCTCGAAGCCCGGCTTGCCAGCGCGGAACAGCACTCGGTCACGCTTTCCGAGTCCGCCCAGGCGATGCTGCAAGCGGCGTCGGATTATCTCATTGATCTCAACCATCGCTGGGTGGAAATCCGGCGCGACTACGCCAAGCGCACGGAGCAGACGCTCGAAAATTCCCGCGAAAAGCTGACTGAATTGCGCGAGGAGCTGAAGATCGCGCTGGCGCACTTGAAGTGCCTGCGCATGATCGAAGCGACCGCGTAAGGCGCCCGCTGCTTTTTCACACGCCGAAAATCGGCGGCGATTCGGCCCGCGACGCGCGTTGCGGCAGGTCGTTTTCGTGATATGCCGCGACGAGTTGTTCGAGCTGCGCGATGGCGAAGCGCAGGTCTTCGCCGCGCTGGCTCTCGGCGGTGCGTTGCGCGCGCGCCCACTCGCGCACGACGGTGACGGTCGGGATGATGTCCGCTCCGTGCTGCACCGCGGACTCAACCGACTCGAAGTGCGAGTGGCGGGCGAGAAACGTCCGGTTCGGCTCCAGCACGAGGGTGAAACCGTGGTCGCCGTAGGCTTCGGAAAACGCGCCGTCGATGGTGATGGCCTTGCCGCTGCGCTTGAGCGGTGACTCGCCCTTTTCCACCTTCACGGGCACATGGCCGTTGATGATGAGTCCCTTGGCGGGATCGACTCCGAATTCCGCAAGAATCTTGTCGCAAAACCAAGGCTCGTGGATCAGCGTAAAATACGGATTTTTCGTCTCGTGATGCGTGGCCGCGTCGGCGATGAGCGCGCTTTCCAGCGTGGTGATGCGGTCCTTGCCAAAGAGCGGCGACGCCGGTCCGCACCAGAGATACCAGAGCAGATCGAGCGCCTCGGTGCGGGGGTTGCCGTCGAGCAGTTGAAATACCGTGCGCTCGATCGCCTGAAACAAGGCGCGACCGCGGTAAGGCTCGCCGTTCACCGTCATCGGGATGAACTCGCCCTGCGCGTCCACCGGCATGCAGCCGTGGAAAATCAGATACTCCTCGCGCCGCAGCGCCATGCTGCCGCGCGACACCATCCAGCGCATTTGTTCCCATAATTTTTGGCTCGCCAGAAATGAGCCGCGGATGCGATCCAGACACGCCTGCTCGTCGGGCGAGAGCGCGTAAGGGTTCGCCGGATCAATGGTGGGAAAGTGCGTGTCCTTCAGGGGATAACGCACGCCGTCCACTTCGATGGTGCCGTTGGCGAGGTCCATGCGGTGCAGCAAAAGGCGTTTGCCCATGCCCCATTCCGGATGCCGCGCGATGGCCTGGCCTTCGAGTTTGAATTGCATGACGGCCGCCGCTTTTTGCATCCGCGCGATGGTGAGTTCCTCGCGCATGCCCGTGCCCTTGCCAGGAAAACAGTCCGCCGGATCGTCGGGATAAACCTTGCGCGTGAGCACTTCGAGCGGCTGCACGGGAATGCCGTAGCCTTCCTCCAGTTGGGTGAGGCGACGGTAGCGCAGCGAGACGCGCAGGACGTGGCAGATGAGCGCCTCGTGGCCGAGGCACGCGCCGAGCCAGGCGGCGTCGTGATTACCCCATACGAACGTGACTTTCGGCTGCTGCATGAGGTAATCGACGACGAGGTCGCCGCGCGGCCCGCGGTCCCAGCAATCGCCGGCGATGATGAGTTCGTCGATGGCGAGGTTGCGGATCACGCGACAGGTCAGATGGATGAGGTGCAGCGCGCGCCGGCGCCGCACGAGTTCGTCCACGATGGCCTCGATGTAGCCAGTCTCGCGTTCGGTGGAGGGCGCGTGCAGCATTTCCGCAAAGAGATCGTGATATTCCGGCGGGAACACCGCCGTGGCCTGGCGCAGGCTGCGGCGGGCCGCGAGCACGCGCACGATTTCAAACAAACGCAGCAGCGTGCTCAGCGCGTAATTTTTCCGCTCCTCCGATGTCGTGAGCGTCCGCTCCAGGCGCGCGACGACTTCGGCGGGATAAAAGATGAGGGTGAGGAATTCCTGAAACTGCGCTGGCTCAAGGCGGTTTTTGAACAAGCCCTCGACCAGCGGGCGCAACGTGCCCGAGGCGTTGTTGATGACGTGCCGCAATTTTTTGTCCTCGCCGTGAATGTCGCTGATGACGTGGATGGTGCCCTTGGGCAAAGTCAGCTCGGCGGAGAGCCGCGCGATCTCGGCCACGGCGGCGTCGATGTTGGGCACTTCGCGCGACAGCGGGCGCAAGGTGGCCAGGGCGTAGTCGTGGCTGGAGTCGGCGGCGGAGGGGATGGGTTTCATGGCCGGGAGAACAGGCAGGGAGTTTCGGAAATCAGCGACGGGTTGGCGAGCAGTTCTTGCGGGCGACGCCGAGAATTTGCTGGCGCCGGCGGAGGCAAATCCCGTTTGATGCGAGAAAGTAAAACTGTCGCGCCATGCTCGCACTCGACCGCCTCCGAGCCGCGGATTTCACGCCGCTGTTGCACCGCGCCTTTCGCCTGCCGATGGGCGAACTTTCGCTCTCGCTCGAACTGCTGGAAGTGCGGGAAAACAAACGTCCGGCGCAAACGCCGGAACAACGCGCGCCGTTTTCCCTGACGTTCAAAGCCGCGCCCGCTCAGCCGGTGCTGGCTCCGCGGATGTATCGGCTGGAAGAAGAGACGCTGGGCGCGCTGGACCTGTTCATCAGCCCTTTCCGGGCCGACGCGGACGGCTGTTATTACGAAGCCGTTTTCAACTGAGCGTTGCCGCGGCTGCGTCCGCGCGGCGCCAGGCCGCAAGCTGCGCGTAAACCGGCTCGACCCAGCGGGCGCACATCTCGCGCAGCAAAGGCGTGGCGGCCCGCTGCTTTTCCGCGGCATCCGCCGAGAACGGCCGCGACGGTTCCTTCGCGTCAAACGCCGCCACGCTCCGCATCCGGTCAAGCTCGGCGGCGGTGAAATCCGCGAGCCGGAAATGCTCGCGCAACGTCGTGTCGACCGCCTCCGGCAATTCGCGGTAATGCACCACGCGCCCGCGGCTGCCGCCGTCGGCGGAACAGCGCAAGGCTGCGAGCGCAGCGGCGCAGATGCCGCCGAGCACGCGGGCGGCGTATTCCTCCGTCGACATCAGCGCGTCGACGGCGGCGAGATCAGTTCCGGGCAAGCGCCAATCGAGCATTCCCGGCACGCAGTGCGCCGCCGGCCGGCGCAGTTGTGAGACGAGCACTGCCAGCGGTTCGCGGCAAAGAAAAATCCACGGCGTTTCGGGAAACGCGCGCCGGATCAGCGGCAGAGCGAGCGTGTGCGAGCTGTCGAATTTCACGAAAAAATGCCGCTCCGCGCCGGTGCGCCGTTGGCCAAACGCGCTGAGCATTCCGCGCAGCCACGTGCCGCGTTGCGCGTCGCTCGCGCCCGCGGCGAACGGCGCGCGCAAAATCGCGTCGATCGGCGGCGCTTCGGAGATGACGATGTGTTGCGGGAGCGCGGCCAGCATTTGCGCCACGAGCGTCGAGCCGCAGCGCGACAGGTGAAAAATGAACCCACTCGGCGTCAAACCCGGCCGGACCGCTGCCCACGCCGTCAAGGCAGCGAGCGGCGTGTAGTGTTGAAAGAGCAAACTGAACGGCGCCTCGCCCAGGCAGCGCGCGATGGTTTGCTCGAAGAACGGCTCGGTGAAACGCCGCCGCCCGACGTGGCACCAAGCGACCTCGGGCGTTTGCCGCGCGACGCGCACCGGCACCCAGCCATCCAGCGGCGGCAAGTCTACGCTGGCAGCGGCGGTCATCGTCACGGCAGCCAGCGCTCGATCCAAGCGCGCTGCGCGGCCTGCCAGGCGGCGTCCACGTCGCCCGCAGCGAACCGGCAGTCGTGTTGCTCGCCCAGTCGCAGGGTCAGAGCCGTGAATTCCTCGCGGTCCGTGGCTTGTTGCAACGTCGCTTGCAGCTCGGGATCGCGCAGGACGAGCCGCCGGAATCGCTCGAAGCCATCGTCCTCCGCCGCCGCGGGTGCGTCCGGCGGCGTCCACTCGATCCGGTGGTGCAGGCCGACCTCCTGGGTCGCGCGGAAGCCGAGCCGTTGGTAGAAACCCAGCGCGGGATTGGCCCATTCCACGTAACCGCGCACGGGCCGGCCCGTTTTTTCGCCTTCCGCCAGGAGTTGCATCACCAAGGCGCTGCCGATGCCGGCGCGGCGTTGCGCGGGCAGTAGCGCGATGTCGATCAAGTGAATTTCCTCCGCCACGCTCCGGTCCACGTAGAGCCGGCCGACCGGCTGCCCGTCCGCCTGGATGACGAAAAAATCCGCCGCCGGGAAGTGCGTCTGGTAATAGGCGTGCTGCGCGTGGAATTGCCGCCGCAGGAAATCAGCCCGTTGCTCCGCGCTCCAGCCGGTCGCGGCCAGCTCGTCCGCGCGCGTGCTGGCATACAGCGCGCAAAGAAACGGCTCATCCTCGGGACAGATCGGCCGTAGCGTGAGCGAGGCGCTCATTTTGAAAAGCTTGCGGCAAAACCACGCGCCTGCTTTGCCGCCAGGCTCCTCATTCGTAAACGAAGAGACAAGCTTAGCTCCTCGACGGAAAGACGCCCTCCAGCGCGATGCAATAATTGAGCGTCAGATACGGCCCCAGGTTGGAAAAGGGCTGGCTGCCGCCGGTGGGCGCGATCAAGGCTGCATTCATCGGGCTGGTCGGCGCCGCGTTGGAATAGACCGACGGGCTGGCGTTGGCCAGCGAGCTGTTGGCGACAGTGCCGACGTTTGGGTCGGCATTCACGGCCATGGCCCGATGGCTGTGCGCGGGCATCTGGTTGACGGTCAGCGTGGTGCTTTCGTGGCCGCCCACCTGGCCGAGGGTGTAGTTGGACAAGCCCGGCCCCTGCCCGGCGCTGTTGGCCGCGCGGCCGCGCAAGTCCGGCAACCCGAAGGTCGCCTGGCCGTTGCCGCCATAGGTCGTGCCGAGCAGGGAAAACAAGGCGGTGTTTTGCGCGATGGCCAGCAACTGGCCCTGGCAAAATGCCCAGCCGCGCGGCGCGAAGGGGTAGGGAAAAAGACGGATTTCGCCGATGAAGGGAGTGGACATGGAAAAAGTAAGTGGTTGCTGCTGAGAGATTAATTTGCAGGGTGGAATTTGGATTTAATTTCAGCGCGTGGGAGATGTCAATTCGCAAAAACCGGCAGATTTTTTAACGATGTCCCGACGGTCGGGCGTCCCGTCTGCCGCCGTGTTCCGCCTCTTTAGAGGAACACACCAGGGCGGAGCGAAAAGACGCCGCCGCCTCCTTCTCTTGTCATCCTGAGCTTGTCGAAGGATCACTCATTTGAAGTCTGGCTCGGTGAATACACAAATCGCTTTCACGGCGCGCTGCGAGCCAGACAATCAGTAAGCGATCCCTCGACAAGCTCGGGATAACAGGCAAAAGGATGCCCATCAACCCGCGACTTAACCTCCTTGGGAGAAGCGCTTTTCTTGACAAAGATTTTCTTTGACGAAACGAACCCGACCATTCATCCTCGACCCGGCTGAGGAAGCATCGGTGAGAACTGCTGGCAGTCAAGTGCTTCGACGCCAGCGTCTTCTTTCGAAAAACGTCACTTTTCTGGAACACCACATTTCACCTCTTCCGCAAATCATTATGAAAACTCTTTCATCGAAAGCCGCCGCCGCTGGCCTGTGCACCGCGCTGGCCCTCCTCGGCGTCGCGCCAGCCACGATCCTGGTCGCTGCGCCCACGACGACCCAGACCTTCACCAACTCCAGCGGCCTGACGATTCAAGATGAAGCCGCCAACGGCGAGGCGACAAACGCGGTTTCGCAGACCCTCAATGTCTCAGGCATCGGGAGCATCACCAACATCACGTTCACGTTCACTAATTTTACCACACCGAATCCGGATGACCTCGACTTCCTGCTGGTGGCTCCCAATGGCACGACCAATTTTGAATTCATGTCCGATGCCGGCGGCACTGTGAGTCAGAATGCGGCGAATTCGGTCACTGGTCTGACCATTGTAATCAGCGACGCCGGAGCGAGCGCTTTGTCGGACAATGGCCCGCTCACGTCGGGCACCTTTCAACCCGGCGACTACACTCCTTTCTCACCCGAAACGGGTGCTTCCTGGGGCGGTGGCGCCACCGGGCTTACGATCAACCACGCGCAATCGACTGGCACGGCCACCTTTGCCAGCGTGTTCACCGGCGTCAACGCCAGCGGCACCTGGACCTTGTATGCCGCGGACGATTTGCGGGAAGGTGATGGCAGCGTCAGCACCATCGGCAGTTGGTCGTTGACCATCACCGGAGCGCCCGTCCCAGAGCCGGGCACCTGGGCAATGCTGACCGCTGGCGGCGTCGCCCTCCTGCCTCTGCTGCGGCGGCGGCACCGCCGCAATCGGCAGATGGCCTGAGAGCGCGTTGCAAGAAAAGCGGATTGCTAAACCGCGCACCATGCTCTCTCTCCGCGCAGGATGACAGCGGAGGAGGGTAGCGTCTCCATTGGCGTGCTTCCGGGGAGCGCACGTGCCCCCGCGTGCCCTTTGCGGCGCCTCGCCGAGGCGTCCGTGACTTTTCGAATCCCAATCTCCGCAGGCTTAATCGTAGTCCTGATCCTTCGGCGCTCGCGGCGCGTGAACATTGCCTCCGGCGGCAGAGACTAGGATTACGATTAAGCTTTTGTTGCCAAACCGCCCTCGTGGCTTTTGCTGTTGTCATCCTTCGTTTGCGCCCAAGATGACGGCAACGCACAAGAATTTGTGCGCCCACTATCCGTTAGCTCGACGGCGCGTTCTCGGGCCGGCTGGAGCGGTCTTCAAAAATGAAGTCGCTGTCTTCATCGTCGTTGCCGCGAGCGGCGTTGTTGTTGTTCTCACGCCACCGTGACATGGCATCGCGATGCGCGCGGCTGAGTTGGTCGAGCTTGGCCAGCGCCTCAGGCGGCAGCTTTTTGCGATCTTCCTCGGTCACGACCGGGCCGGAGAAAACCTCCTCGCCGTTCGCACGCCGCACGGTGACGACGGGTTTGCCGTCTTGGTAAGTCAACTCGACCGTGCCGCTCTCGTCGCTGATAATCATCCGGGAATTTTCCCCGTCGATGGTCGTCGAGCGGCCGCGGTCGCCGTGGCGGATGATGATCTGCCGCCGGCCGGGACCGCTGCTTTCATTGTCGCCGCCACCGCCAAAGCCGTGGAAGAAATCGTGTGGCCCGAGGTGAAACCAATCCTGCTCGGGACCGCCGGACATGCCGCCGGGGCCACCGCCGCGGCCACGGCGCGGACCGTTCTCGTCACCTTGTGAGGGCGGGGGACGGCGGACGAGCTTGGCGTTGACCGTCTGCGGCTGGCCTTTGCGCAGCAGCGTGAGGCTCACCGACGTGTTGTCGGGCGTGCCGTGAACAAGGGTGGCGAGTTGTTCAACGGCGACGAGTTTTTGATCGTTGAACATCTGGAGCAAATCGTAGCGCTGGATGCCCGCCGCGGCTGCCGGACTGTCGGGCACCACAGACTCGACGACCAAGCCGTAGCCGGGCGGCACGTTGAGTTGCTCGGTGAGCACGCGCGGCGGCGGGACGGTGACGACGCCGAGGAACGTCACCGGCTCATGGCTGCCGGGATGCATCATCATCATCATGTGCGGCGGCTGGGGCGGGTGTGGAGGCGCGGGCGGCTGCGCGCCTTGCTGCGGCGGTGGTGGCGGAGGCGGCGGCGGGCTTTGCGCAAAAACGGCGGCGGTCGGCAGCGCCGTGAGTGCGAATGCGGCGAAGACGGAAGTGAGACTGCGGGTGTTTGTTTTCATGGAATGGATGGATGAACTGAGTCGTTGTAGCGAGAGGGACGGTGGGTAATCAAAGCGGGTGGTAGGCGGCGGTCCTGACTTCCGCGCGCGGGTAGGAAACTTCGAGCCGCGCGCCGGTGCGGCGGTCGCGCCAGCGGAGGGTATCGACGTAGTCGCGGCGCTCGCGACACACCACGGCGTCGGTGGAAAAAGCCGGGGCGATGTCGTCAAGATCACCGATGGTTTGCTGGCGCGGCAGGGAGGAGGACGGCGCGAAGTCCATCTGGTTGGGAGCGACCGCAGCGTTTGTCGCAGCGAGGCCGGCGGGGAGCGGAGTGCGCGTCACGGAAACCGTGGACGAGTTCCGGTGCTGCCGCGCGGCGGCAGCCGTCAGCGTGGGCTGCACGGTCCAGACGAAACCTGCGAGCAGCACGACGAGCAGCGCCGCGGCAGCCGGGGCGAGCAGCGACCCCCACCAGGCAGCGAACCAGGACGGACGCGCCGCATGCTCCGCCGACGCGAGCGATTGCTGGATCGCGGCGGGCAGGCGCGGCGGGAGAGCGGCGGGAGAAAATTCCCGGCGCAAATCGGCGGCAAAAATTTCCAAAAGCTCGTCGTCTTCGTTCTTCATAGAATGGCAGGTGTGACCAGTTGTTTACGCAAGGCAGCCAGGGCGTAGCGGGCGCGCGAGGCGGCGGTGTCGGGCGGGATGCCGAGCACCTCGGCGATTTGGGCAAAGGTCAGCTCGCCCCAGACTTTCAACACGAGCACCTCGCGTTGCGCCGCGGGCAACGTTTGCATGGCAGCTTCCAGCGCTGCGATGCGCCCGGCGTCCCCGGCGGTTTGATTTTCAAAAAAAGCAGTGGTTGTGGCTTCGGCGCCCGCCGTTTGTTCACGGTGCCGGCGGCGACGTTCGCGCCGCAAAAAATCGAGCGCGCTGGAACGCACCGCCGCGAAAAACAGCGCCGGGTTGGCGATTGCCCGTTCGCGGTGCCGCCGCCAGCAGCGCACAAACGCATCCTGCACGATGTCCTCGGCGTCCGCCGGCAGCGGCGCCCATTGCCGGGCGAACAGGAGCAGCCGCGGACCGATCTCTCGCAAACACTCGCGCCACGCGTGCAGGTCGCGCGGAGAAACGGTCTCTGCTGCGGCGGAAGCATCGCCGTCGTGGGCAAACCAAGGAACCAGTGAGGTGGCGGCGGAAACGGCGGCGGGTTCCATGCGTCGTGCGTGCGGATTTACTTCGACGTTATTAACGCCGCCGCGGTTCGATTTTGTCTAACGCCCGGCCGGCGTTTTTTCAAAAAGCCGAAATAATTTTTCAAAAACGTCCGACGCGTTCCGGGAAGCGGCAGCGGGCGCAGTCCGAGGCGTCGCGCTGGCAAAAATCCTCGTAAATTTGCAAGAGTCCCTGCTGACCAACGACCGTTTTCAAAAACGTCGCGTTGCGCTTTTTGTCATCACTAAAAAGCCGCACGGCTGCCGTTTCCACCCGGCGATTGGTCAGCCGCGCCGGCAACCGCGCGTATTGCGTCCAGGCCGGCTCACCGCGGGCGTGAACGGCGAGCGGGAAGAAAATGTTGGCGAGCATTTCGACCGCGCGCGTCTCGCCCACGAGCGCCCGCGCGTGTGCTCCGCGCGCAGCCCGCAGCGTCGCGTGAAAATTCCAGAATGGATCGCGCAATGCGCCGAGCACGCGCGGCACGTCGCGCAGCGGGTCCGGCGCATCGAGCAACGCGCGCACCATCGGCCACGCGCGCACCATCGCGGCCAGCGCGGCGAGCCGGCGCTGCGGATGATTGTCGGGCCGCAGGCCGTGCAAAGTCCACGCCGACCGTGGCAACGTCAGACGCTGAAATTCGTCGCGGCGCGTCCACCATTGCTCCCAGCGGGCGCACAGATACGCGCGGGTCTCGCGCGCGTGCGCCGGGTCCGCGAGCGCGCTCGGTTCGGGTTGTTCCAAAAATCCGCCGAGACCGAGCAGGAGCGACACGGCGGCACCCGGTGCGCGCGCTTCCTCGGCGCGCAAAGTCGCCAGCGGCAGACATTGCGCAAGCAATGTGAAGGGGAGCTGATTTTCCTTGTAACCCAGCGCCGCGGCGAGGCTCAGAAACAGCGCTTCGTCCGCGCCGCGCGCCGCGGCCAGCCGCGCCCAGCGCGCGTGCTTGCGCGCGAGCCGATGCCGCGCCGCGGCCGCGAGCAGCGCGGCGACCCGGTCATCGGGCAATTCACGCAACGGCCCGACGCAGCGGCCGGGACGGGCGAGCGGCGTGGACGCAGGTGCCGCCAGGTCCAGTCCGCGCGGATCGAGCGCGATTTGCGCGATGAGCGCGTGCTGCGAATTGCGGGTGAAAAACGCGGGCGCATCGCGCGACGGCAGGTCGAAAAACAGGTGCAGCACGACGGCGTCGAACGCCGGGTTCACCGCGTGCCCGTGCCGTTCCCAATCCTCGGCCCGCAGGTCCAGCTCGACCGCGCCGCGCAACGTCGGCGCGCCCGGTCGATCAGGAAAACGGACGGCGGCTTCGCGAAAATCCGGGCCGCTCTCGTGGTTCCACACGCCCGGTTGCACGATCTCGACTCGCTCGCCCGATGTGGTGGAAAAGCTCGCGCCGAAATCGCCCGCGAACCAGTGCGCCTGCCATTGCAATTCCGACTTCGCCGCGACGAGTTGCGCCGTCGTTGCGCCAGTCGCCGCATCGTTTTCCCCAATCGCCGGCGTCGGCTCCAGCAACGCGGCGTAACGCTCGGCGGCCGGGTCGTCCATTGAGGAGGAAAAGAATCGCTCAATGTTCGAGCGGATTTTCTATCGTGCGCTTGATGAGTTGCGAGCCGTCGGGCAGCGTGACGATCTGCGTGTGCACCACGCGCCGCCGCGGCGTCGGCGACGGTGATGGCGCGCCGGCGGTTGGCGGCGGGCCGACCGGGACGGCGGCGGGCGGCGGCTGACCCGGTTGCTGGCTCGGCGCGGGTTCTTCCACCCGCGTCACGACGCCGTTGACAATCGTCACGTGCGACACCACCGGCGACGCGCGGCGGGTCGGCAATTGATCGACCGGCACGCTCTGGCCATTGGTCATTGTCACATGCGACACCGGGCCGGCGCGGCGCACCGGCAAGTTATTTGCATCAGGCACCACCGTCGGCTCCGGCGGCACGCTGCCGTTGTTGTTATTATTGGTGGCAGCGGCGGCTTGTTGTTGCTGCTGCTGTTGCTGCTGTTGCAAAGCGAGCTGTTGCTGACGCTGTTGTTGCGCGAGCGCCTGTTGACGCGCGGCTTCCTGCTGGCGCAACTGCGCTTCCCGCGCCGCGGCCTCGGTGCCGTCGAGGCCGATGATCCTGCCCGTGCGCGCATCGACGATGTAGCGCGCGCCCGGCTCGTCGGAGGACGGCGGCGTTTGCTGCTGCTCCGAGTTCGGCTCCAACGGCGGCGGCGCCGTCGGCGTGGCGTTCGCCAAAGGCGCGACGGAAGCAGCGGACGCGCTGTTGTCGTTCGCCGCAACAGCCGGCGGCGTTGGCGTCGGGGCAAAAGCCCGGCCCGGCCCGGCAGCGCCGTGCAGCGCGAGGGCGGGGTAACGTTTCGTGGCCGCGCCAGGACCGCTGAGCGACGCCGCGGCTTGCATGAAATCCACCCAGATCGGCAACGCCAGCGCCGCGCCGTAACCGCGCGCCGAGATGGTCTGCGGCCGGTCGAAGCCGACCCAGACGGCGCACGTCAGACTCGTCGTGTAACCGGCGAACCAGGCGTCTTTGAAATCATTCGTCGTCCCCGTTTTTCCCGCCGCCGGAACGCGCAAGCCAAGGCTCGCCGCCGACTTGCCCGTGCCTTCGGTGAGCACGCGTTCCATCAGGTCGCTGGTCAACTGCGCCGACTCCGCGCTCATCACCGTCGCGGCGCCTTCGTTGCCGCTGCCGCTGACCGCGCCGGGCGTGCGGTAGAGCGTCTCGCCGTCGGCGTTGTCGATGCGCTCGATGAGAAACGGTGTGCGCGCCACGCCCTTGTTCGGAAACGCCGTGTAGGCGCCCGCCAGCGCGCGCGGCGTCGCTTCAAACGCGCCGAGGTGCAGCGACGGTTGCGCGGGCGTTTTTTCATCGAGCAATCCCGCGCGTTGTGCCAGGCGATGCACGTTATCGCGGCCTGCCCATTCGCCCACCCGGATGGCCATGATGTTGCGCGACTGGATCAAGCCAACATCAGCCGACACCGTGCCGAGGAAGCGTCCGTCGGAATTGCCCGGCGACCAACGGTTGCTCGCCGGCACCAGCTCACCCGGCCGGATGGGGGAATCCTCCACCGGCGTCGTCGGCAGCATCCCGCGCTCGAACGCCGCCGCATAAACGAACGGCTTGAACGTCGAGCCGACCTGCCGCCCCGGCCGCGCCAGCGCGCGGTTGTAGGAACTTTCCTCGTAGGAACGTCCGCCGACCAGCGCGCGAATCGCGCCGGTCTTGTTGTCCACGGCGACCAGCGCGCCTTGCAAATAATCGGTCGCCGTTTCCTCGTTGCGATTGGACGCCGGATGCGCCGCGAGCCATGCCGCGCGCGTTTCGTGATTGTAGCCGCTCGTTTCTTCGACTTTTTCCAGGCGTGTGTTGACGGCGCGTTCGGCGGCGCGTTGCAACCGCGGATCGAGCGTGGTGTAAATGCGCAGCCCGCCGAGTTCGAGATCGTCGGAGCCGAGCAATTCGTCGAGCTGCGCGCGCACGGCGTCCATGCCGTAGTCGCGGCCGGCGAGCACGGTCGCCTGACCAGCTTTCGGTTGCACGCGCACTTCCTGCGATTTTGCGGCAGCGACCTCGGCGGGCGGCGCTTGTCCCAAAAGCTGGAGCCGGTCGAGCACGCTGTCGCGCTCCGTCCGCGCGCCGGCGGCGTTGCGCAACGGCGAGTTCGTATTTGGACTGCGCACGATGCCGGCGAGCAGGGCACTCTCGCTGAGATCCAGTTCCCGTGCCGCTTTGCCGAAGTAACGCCGCGCCGCTGTCTCGACGCCATACACGCCCGCGCCGAGATAAATGCGGTTCACGTAGGCTTCGAGAATCTGGTCTTTGGAATAACGCTTCTCGATCCGCGCGGCGACCATCGCTTCGAGCAATTTGCGGTGCAGCGTGCGCTCGCGCCCGAGCGGCAGCGCGTTGCGCGCGAGCTGCTGCGTGATCGTCGAGGCGCCCTCGCGCCGCCGGCTGCGCGAAACGTCGCGCACCATCGCCCGCGCGATGGCCGGGTAATCGACGCCGTGATGTTGATAAAAACGCTCGTCCTCGCGGGCGACGACGGCTTTCAAAAACCACGGCGACACGGCGGACAGCGGCACCACCTCGCGGTTCACGTTGTCAATGCGCCCGTGCAACGCGCCGTCGGCGTCGAACACCTCCGAGCGCGACGGAACCTGGCCGACCTTCGACAAATCGTAGCTGCCGGCCATCTGATAATAAACCGTCAGCGCCGTGCCCGCGGCGATGGCGAAAATGAGCGTCCCCAGCGCGGTGGCAATGAGCGCAAACCGCACGAGCCGGCGCCCGAGCGTGCGCGGTCGCAACGGCACCGGCTCGGCGGCAACGGCGGCAGCGGCGGGCGCGGGCGGGGCGGAAGGAGCGGCGGGTTCGTTCACGATGGAAGAAATTTTGACGTGCGCCGGGAAAAGAAAATTCGGCTCCGCTGAAAAAAATTCGGGCGCGCGCTTCGCACCGGCCGCTGGTTTGCCCGGCAAGCCGGCTGCGCTATTTTGGCCGCCGCCGCCAACTTCCCTCATGCCCGCCGATTTGCCAACTGCTCCCGCGCCGCCGCTGTCCACGGCCACGGCGGAGGCTTCATTTTTGGAGCAACGCCTGCCGCGCTGGCTGCGCGCGCTCTGGCCGTGGCTGGCGGCGGCGGCGAGCGGCGCGTTGCTCGTGCTGGCGTTTCCCGCCTGGAATCAGGCGTGGCTCGCATGGATCGCGCTCGTGCCTTTGATCGCCGCCGTTTGGTCGGGCGTGCCAGCGCAAAAAGACGCGCTGGTTTTGGAAAAAAATCGTCGGCGCGTTTTTCTGCGTTCGCCGGACTTGCGTGCGGCGGCGCTCGGCTATGTCGCTGGCTTGGTTTTTTTCTGGTCGGTCTTTTCCTGGCTGACGACCGTGACCGCGCCGGGCCTCATCGCGCTCGGGCCATACATGGCGTTTTACTTCGCCTTCTGGACTTGGCTGCTCGCGCGGCTGCTGCGCTTGTTCGGTCAACGTTTCGGCCAGGAAACCGAGCTGCGCCCGCCGACAATTCCGAGCGCGACAGCGGCGCGTCGTCCGAAGAACTACGCGCCGCCCGAGCCACCGCGCGGGATGCTCCTCGGCAGCCTGTTTTCTTTTCGCGGTCTCGGCGGCGGGCCGGCGACGCGGCATTGGGTCTTGCGCTCGCGCTGGAATCTCGCGCTCGCTGCGCTCGGCGCGTCCGCCTGGGTCGCGCAGGAATGGGTGCGCTCGTGGCTTTTCAGCGGCTGGGGCTGGAACTCGCTCGGCGCGGCATTGCACGACAACACGCCGCTCATCCAACTCGCCCAATGGACCGGCGTCGGCGGGCTGTCATTCCTCGTGGCTTTCGTGAACGTCATCGCCGCCGTCACCGTGCGACGCTTCGCGCTCGAGCTGCGACATCGCCGCGTGCGACCGCACTTCGATTTCACGCTGACGCTCGCCGCGCTGCTCACGATTTTTGCCGCCGGCTTCGCGCAACTCCGGCCGTTCGGACCCGCGGCAGCCGAGGGCGAGACGACGCTGCGGGTGGCCTGCGTGCAGGCGGCGATCCCGCAAAATCAAAAGTGGGACCCCGAGTTTCAGCAACGCATTTTCGACACTTACAAAGAACTCACCGAGGTCGCCCTCGCGTATCGGCCGCAACTGCTCGTCTGGCCCGAGGCGGCGACGCCGCAGCCATTTTTGAACGAGCGCGCGAACTTCGATTTCGTCATGAACTTCGCCGGGCGCGGCGGCTTCAATTTTCTGCTCGGCACCATCGACCAGGACTTCGACGCGGACACTGCGGGCACGCCGCCGTCGCAAACCAGCGCGCACGATTTCAACGCCGCGGTGCTGCTCACGCCCGGCGCGGCGGACCCGCCGCAGGTCTATCGCAAATTGCACCTCGTGCCCTTCGGCGAATTCGTGCCGTTCCGGAAAAGTTTCCCGCTCTTCGCATGGGTCGTCGGCGACCAGGTGCCGAGCGATTTCGAGCCGGGCGCGGAGCCGCAGGTTTTCGAGCTGCGCGCGCCGGCGTTGCGCGTCGCGCCGCTCATTTGTTTTGAAGACACCGTGGCGACGCTCGTGCGCCGCTTTGTCGTGCGTCAACCCGACGGCGGCGCGGGCGCGCAAGTGCTCGTTGATTTGACGAACGACGCCTGGTTCGAGCGCACCGCCGCCAGCCGGCAGCACGTCGCCGAAGCCGTGTTTCGCTGCGTGGAAACGCGCCGGCCGATGGTGCGCTGCGCGAACACAGGCGTCACCTGCGTGATCGACCGTTTCGGGCGCGTGCGGCAGATTTTGCGCACCGACTCAGACGGGACGTTTGGCCGCGGCGTGATGTTCGCCGAGATCGAAGTGCCGCGGGTCGATGCGCCGCTGCCGTTCTTCGCGCGGCACGGCGAAGTGTTTGCGCAAAGCTGCGCGGGCATCGCGGTCGCCGCACTGTGCGCCACGTTTTTTCTGCGCCGCAAACATGAGTGAAAAAGCGCTGGTGGTTTCCCTCCACGATGTCAGTCCGCACACCTGGCCGGCGTGCGCGGCGATGCTGGCGGACCTGGCAAAAATCGGCGTCGCGCGCACGTCACTGCTCGTCGTGCCGAATCACCACGGGCGCGGACATTTTCTCGCCGATCCGATGTTCTGCCGGGAGCTGGAAAAACTCGCCGCCAACGGTCACGAGATCGTCGTCCACGGCTATGAACATCGCCGCGCGCGCCGCGCGGACGAGTCAGCGCGCACCCGCTGGATCACGCAAATCTACACGGCGGACGAAGGCGAGTTTTTTGATCTGGAAGAAGCCGCCGCCGCCGCGGTGTTGAAGCGGGCGAAAGAAGATTTTGCGCAGCTCGATTTGCCCGCGCCGCCGGTGGGTTTCATCGCGCCAGCGTGGCTGCTCGGTGAAGCGGCGGGTCGCGCGGTGCGCGCCGCAGGTTTCCGCTACACCACCCGGCTGGGCAGCGTGGAAACTTACTTGCCCAACGATGGTTTGAAGGTGACCCATTCGCAGTCTCTCGTCTGGAGTCCGCGCAACGCCTGGCGCCGGCAAGTGTCGCTCTGGTGGAATGCCTCGCTCGCGCGCCGGCTGCGCGCGAACGCGCTCCTGCGCGTCGGCCTGCACCCGCCCGATTTTCGCTTTCCCGCGATCTGGCGGCAGGCGCGCGCGCTGATCGGCGACGCCTTGCGCGAGGGGCGCGCGGTCCGGACTTACGCGGAGTTTATCGACACGTCTTCCGCCTAGTCACAGGAAAAGGGAGCGCGGGCTTCCAGCCTGCTGCGGCCGGCATCCTGCCGGCTGCGTTTAAACAAGAATCTTCGCTGCCTGCGGCAGCCATTAATTTTTCAGAAACTTTCCGGCAGGATGCCGGAAAGAGCAGGCTGGAAGCCTGCGCTCCCCTTCCATTTTTGCAGTCGCGCGTCGTGCCCTTTTCTTGCGTCGGCGACTCGACTAGCTTGCTGCCTGCCATGCGCGCCGACCTCCATCTTCATTCGCGTTACAGCGACCGCTCGGCGGAATGGCTGTTTCGCCGCTTCGATTTTCCCGACAGCTACTCGGACCCGCGCGCGTTGCTGCTGGCGTTGCGCGAGCGCGGGATGGATTTTTTCACCCTCACCGATCACAACCGCATCGACGGCTGCCTGGAAATGCGCGACACGGCTGCGACGGCGGACGGCGACGACGCGGCGGCGCGGATTTTTCTCAGCGAGGAAGTCACCGCCTATTTTCCCGACGACCGCTGCAAGGTCCACCTGCTCGTCTGGGGTTTGAACGAAACGCAGCACCGCGAAATCCGCGTGTTGCGCGAAAATATTTTCGAGCTGCAAGCCTACCTCGCCGCGCAGGAACTCGCGCACGCCGTCGCGCATCCGCTCTTCAGCGTGAACCAAAAACTCGGCGCGGCGCACGTCGAGAAATTAGTTCTATTGTTCCGAACTTTTGAAGGAATCAACGGCTTGCGCGACGATCTGTTCAACGCTGTCGCGCGCGATTTGCTCGCCGGGCTGACGCCGGAAAAAATCGCCGCCTTCGCCAATCGCCACGACCTCGCGCCGACGCACGCAGAGCCTTGGAAAAAATGCTTCACCGCGGGCAGCGACGACCACGGCGGGATGTTCCCCGCGCACGCCTGGACGGAGACGCCGGCGGCCAAATCAGCGGCGGAATTTCTCGCCGGCATCCGCGCCGGGCGCGCGACGCCGCACGGCCAGGGCGGCACGCCGCTGGCGCTGTCGCACGGGCTTTACAACACAGCTTACGCCTTCGCGAAAGACAAGCTGCTCAAGCCAGGCGCGGGCGTGTTGCGCAAGGGGACGCCGCCGTTGTTGGAGAAGATGTTTTCGCGCTTCATGGAAGGCGAAAATCCGACGCAATTTTCCTTCGCGGAAAAACTCAATTTCCTCGCCGACGGCGTTTTGAGCGGACGCATTTTCGAGCTGATGAAGCCGGGCAACGCGTCGCTTTGGAAAGAGCTGGCGGCGTATTTTTCGCAGCCCGAAGTGAAGAAAGCCATCGAGCGGCAAACGGCCGGCGTGGCCGAGCCGGAGCGGCGCGCGTTTCTCATCGCAAACCTGTTCACAAACCAGCTCGCCTACCGGTTTTTTGTGAAGTTCGTGCGGCAGGTCAGTGGCGGCAACATGATCGAAGGCTTGCAGGCCATCAGCGCCGTCGCGCCGCTCGGGCTGCTGCTCAGCCCGTATATTTATTCCTTCCGCAGCCAGTCGCCGGACCGGCCGTGGCTGCGGGCGTTGAGCGTGGAGATTTCCGGCGCGGTCGCGCCGCCGCTGCGCAACGTGCGCCGCGCGTGGTTCACCGACACGCTCGAAGATGTGAACGGCGTGGCCACGACGATCCGGCGCATGGCGGCGACGGCGAAATCGCTCGGGCACGATCTCACGGTGGTGACTTCGCGCAGCCACGTCGAACGGCAGCTCGGCGAGGAGATTCCGCTGAAAAATTTTCCGCCCATCGGCGAGTTCGAGATCCCCGAATACGAACTGCAAAAGCTGACCTTCCCTCCGATGCTGGAGATGATCGATTACATCCAGCGGGAAAAATTCACCGAGCTGATTATTTCCACGCCTGGCCCGGTCGGCATCACGGCGCTGCTTGCTGCAAAGGCCTTGCATTTGCGCGCGGTCGGCATTTATCACACCGACTTTCCGCAATACGTGCAGTTGCTCACCGACGATCATTTCATGGAGTCGCTGGCGTGGCGATTCATGTATTGGTTTTATCACCAGCTCGACGGGATGTTCGTCAACTCCGAGGAATACCGGCGCATCTGGATCGACCGCGGCATCGACGCGGGCAAAATCGCGATCCTGCCGCGCGGGCTGGACACGGAATTGTTTCATCCGACGCGCCGGGCGGCGGGCTTTTGGCGCGAGCGCGGCGCGCGGGCGGGCGAGGTCGTGCTGCTCTACGTCGGGCGGATTTCCAAGGAAAAAAATCTCGAAGTTTTTGCTGCCGCGCACGATCTCCTGCGCGCCGAAGGGCTGCGGGTGCGCGCCGCGCTCGTGGGCGACGGCGTTCACCTGCCGGAGATGCGCCGGCTGCTGCCCGACGCGATCTTCACTGGAACCTTGGCGGGCAAGGAACTGGCGCGGGCGTATGCGTCGGCGGACGTGTTCGTTTTTCCGAGCGTGTCGGACACGTTTGGCAACGTGGTGATCGAAGCGCAGGCGAGCGGATTGCCGGTGGTCGTGTCCGATCAAAAAGGTCCGCAGGAACTCGTGGAAGAAGGCGTCACCGGCTTTGTCACGCGCGGGCTGGACCCGGCCGACCTC
>JAFAXH010000040.1 GCA_019241085.1 Verrucomicrobiota bacterium
AGCTCGCGGGTGACGCGGTTTTGGTTGATGTTCACGAACGGCAGCGCACCGCGCTCGCGGGCGGCGCGGATGAGCGCGACGGTCATCGACTCGGGAATGTCGAAAACATCGAGCAAGACGCGCTCATCGGGCTGGAGCCGGGTAGAGAAACTGGTGAGCAAACGGGCAAGCTGGAAGTAACGCGGATCGTGCATGGGTCGGCGTAGGGGAAAAGGGAAAATAACCAATCTGCCCGCGAAGGAAAGCGCGGGAGGACAGGCCGGGTCTTGCGCCTTGGAAAAGCGGACGGCGCAAACCGCTCATCCGCCCGCTGCCGCGGCGCGGGCGCGGAAGAGCACATCGACGCAGTTGCGCACGAGCTGCTCGTCGGCTAGGGCGCCGTCGGCGAATTCCTCCGGCCACGGCGCCGCGGCGCTGCGGAAACGCGCCGCCAGCGTGGCAAAGAGATGCACTCGCGCTTGGGCGTCCAGCGTCTCGCGCCGCAAGAGCGCCTGGAGCGCCAGACTGGCCTCGGTCGGCGGGATGCGGTTGCGCAGCCGCGCGGCCAGGGCGGGATGCGCGCGCAGCGAGTTGTATTTCCCAGCCATGAGTTGCGCGAGGTCGGGCACGGCAGGTCGCGCGGTGCGCACGACGACGGTGTCGGCGGCAAGGTCGCCGAGGCGTTGCGCGCGGCGGTTGAGCGCGCAGCACGCGCCGCCGAGCAGATAGAATCCGGGCAGCAAATCCACGGCGCGCAGGATATTCCGCAGGAAAACCTGGTGAAATCGCAAGCGCAGCCCGCCTGCATCCACGACCCGCAAGCGCAACGCTCGCTTGCCAGGCGTCTGCCCGCGCCAAAGCCACTCGAAGGCGATCCCATACACGATTGGCACAGCGAAAAAGAGAAAGACGCGCACTGCCGTCGCGAAATCTTCGCCCAGCACGAGCAAGGGCAACACGAAATAACCGATGAGTTGGAGCGCGACCATCGTCGCCAACAGGTCCACGACCCAAGCCAGAAATCGCGTGACCGGCCCCGCCAGTTGCAGGGCGAAGGTGACGCCTTCCGGCAAACGGAAGAGCAGCGCGCGAGATTTTTCAGAGGGAACGGCCACGGGATTTGGTATTTATTCACCGAAAAAATCAGGGCAAGCCCGGTGCCGCGCATCAGGGATTTCCCCGATGGGCGAGCGTCGAGACGGCTCTCAAGTCCGCGCCGGTCGCAGCGCGTCCGTGCGGCCAGAAAATCCGAGGAACGCCGCCAGGCCGGCGAGTTGCAGCACGCCAAAGGCGATCTTCAGCGAGTAAGGCAGCACCGGCTCGTGGTATTGCGAGAAAAACGCCTCGATTAAACCGGCCCAAACGAGGAGCAGCGCGACGCCGCCGAGGAGCGTGGTCAAATCGGGCGCCACGGCGCGGAAACGCTCGCGCAACCGTTCCCGCCGGCCCCAGCCGATCAAGGCCGCGGCGAGGACAAAGCCGGCCTGACCCGCGAGGAGGATGCTCGGAATTTCCACTGAACCGTGCGGCAGCAGCCAGCCGAGCAGAAAGATGCCCTGGCCGTCGCGGATGTAATCAGTGCCGACCGCGCCGAGGATGACGCCATTATAAAATAACTCGACCACTGTGCCCACGCCCCAAGTCAGCCCGAGCGACATCGTGAGGATGGAGACGCGGATGTTGTTGGCCATGAGCGAGGAAGAAAAAGTCGCCTTGCCGTCGCGCATGTGCCCGCCGCGCTCGGCTTCCTCGCGCCGCACCCGGTCGCTCGGCCGGCCGCTGAGATGGCTGAATTGCGAGGGCAAAAAAACGTCCTTCGCCTCCTCGTCGATGAGCAAGCCGAGACTGCCAAAGCCGACGCCCGCGAGCGTGACGAGCACCGCCAGCAAAAACGCGCGTGCGTGCCGGCGGAAGGTTTGCGGAAACGTGTGCGTCAGCCAGCGCCACGGCCGCCGCCAGCCCGCGACTGAGTCATTCGTCGTCGGCTCGCGGCTGGGATCGTGCAATTCGCCGTAAGCCCGCGCGACGAGCGATTCCAAATGCCGGCGCAATTCCGGCTCCGCCGAAAACGTCGCCAGCCGCGAAAGGTCCGCGCAAGCGCGTTGATACAAATAATAAAACCGCTCCGCCTGCGCGAGTTCGAGCCGCGCGCCGCCGTCGCGTTCCAAGCGGTCGAGCGTTTCCTCCAGCTCCGTCCAATAAACGCGCTCCGTGGCGGCAAAACGTTCGAGGTCGATGATCATGCGGCACGCAGCGGCAAACGCTCGGTGACCAACTCCCGCAGATCGAGCTTTTGACTGGCGTTGTCGATGTCGATGCCCACGAGATTGCCGTCCGCATCGTAGTCGAGCACCACGCCATCAGAAACCTCGGTGCTCTCACAACTGCTCCGAGCGGAGAGGTCAATGTAAAGCGAATCCGTGTCGGGATGGTAGCTGAGTTTCATGGATGGAAGCGACGGTCGGGAAAAGCGTTGTGAATGGTGAGTTTATCGGCCAACGTGATGACCCGCAAGAAGCGGCCGCCCAGCGCCGGCACGAACGCCCAGAAGCGAAAGCGGTTTCCCTCTTGGGATTCAACACGCACTGGCGCGGCCACGACAGCAACGCACATTGCCTTGGTCAGATAGGGCCGTTTTCGCAGCACTTCGTTCTCGAAGTAAGGCGTGAATTTGTAATCGGGAACTGGCACGCTGATAAGACTCGGAAGATTACAAAATCTGCCGCTGCTTCACGTTCAGATATTGCGTGATGAGCTGTGCCGTCAGCGCTTCGCGGTCGAGCAGGGAAAAGCGCACGCCTTGCGCGCGCAGCGTCGTCTCGACCTCGCGCAATTTTTGCCATTCCAGATGACCGCCGAGCCGGCGATACACGTCGTCCGTCGTGTTCACCGCCGCCGTTTCGGGCAACGCGCCGAGATCATCGAAGAGCGGACGCACGCCGGGCGGACGCAGCGTGTTCACCAGCACGAGATGCTGCCGCGAGAGCAGGCCGATGTGTTGGATGAAACTTTCCGCCAGCAGCGGATCATCAAGCGCCGTGAGAAAAACGAGCAACGCGCGCCGGCGCAACCGCACGCGCAGAAACGCGCAGGCTTCCTCGAAATCGGGCGACACCACCGTCGGCTGCAACGCGTAGAGCGCCTCGCGGCACGTATCAAAATGCCCCGCCCCACCCTTGGCCCGCACGAAGCCGCCAACGCGGTCGGCAAACGTCGCCAAGCCGAAATTATCCCCCTGCCTTTGCGCCGCCAGCGCGAGCAGGAGCGTGCTCGTCACGTAGCGTTCCAAAGCCGAAACCACCGCGCCGGGCGGATCGTGCGGACGCGGCGCGGGTCGGGCGCTCAGGCGCGAGGAGTCGATGACGACATACACCTCCTGCGTGCGCTCGACGCGATAGACTTTGCTCACCAACCGCTGCCGGCGCGCGGTCGCTTTCCAGCTCACATCTTCGAGCGCGTCGCCGACGATGTAGTCACGCAATTTTTCAAATTCCCGCCCGCGCCCGACCTGCCGCCGCGCGTGCGCGCCCACGCCCCAGCGGTGCAAAAAAACGGCCGCGGCTTGGCGGCGTTCGGACACGAGGTCCGGATAAACGCGCGTCTCGCAGCCGATGACCAGCGCGCGCCGCGCGTCCCAAAATCCGAGCGCCGACGGCTCTTCCAGATAAAGGCGGTCAAAGAAAAAACGTCCGCGCCGGCGCGGCGTGACCATCCACGCCAGGGCCACGCGCGGCACGCCGGCGGGCAACGCCACGCGCAGCTCGCCGCCCGCGTCGAGGCCGCGCGCCGCGTCGTCGTCCGTTTGCGGTTCCAAGTCCGACGGCCACGCGAGCGCGAGCCGCAAGCGTCGGGCGGGCGCGCCGGCGCGGTCGTTGCGCAGAAAAAACGCGAGCGCGCCGGCCCGGTCTTTGCCCAGCCGGACGACTTCGGGAAATTCCACGCGCAACTCCGGCGCGCGGTTGAGCGCGAGCACGGCGTCGAATAACGCCAGCGTGAAAAGCAGCGCGGCAAAACCGAACGCCGCGGTCTCCCAGCCGGGCGCCAACCCGCCGATGACCGCCAGCGGCACGAGCACGATGCCGACGAGCGCGGGCAGGCGGTTGCGCGGAGCGAGGGAAGTTTTCACCAGGAACAAAAAATCGTCGTCACGGCGACGCGGCCGCATCGCTCGCTGGGATTTCCGCCGGGGCAGGCGCATCCGCGGGACGGCGCCAGAAATTTGCCACGAGCTTTTGCAAATGCGGCTGGCGCAGGTCGAAATCCTCGCCGCCGGGCGCTGCCATCGTTGCCGGCGGCGCGTTGGTCAGCGGCCATTGCCACCAAAACAATCCGGCGAGCCAGCCGCCGCGCGCCGCTTCGCGTTGCATCACGTGCAGCGCCGCGTCCACGCAGCGGCTCTGGATTTCCGCGGCGTGCGGACCGCCGCGGGGCGCGCTCCAGGGATCGCTCGCGGCGCGGGCACTTTCGTTGTAGCCGATCTGCACGAAGAGCACCGGCTTGTCGTGGAGCTTTTGCGATAGCGCGCGCAGGTTGCGCAGGTGTTTTTCCCAGCCTTGGGCGATCTGTTTCAAGCTCGGATCGGGCTTGCTCGTCAATGGGAAATAAGCGAGCACGCCGAGGTAATCGAGCGCGTCGTAAAAGCCGACCTGGCCGTAGGAATCCCAACTGCCGCCGTAGGTTAGCTTGCCGCCATAGACGGCGCGCACGGCGGTGATGATCTCGCGCCAGCGTTCCTCGATCACCTGGGCGTGCGTGTATTCCAACCCGATGCAGAGCAGGCCCGCGCCGTGCGCTTGGGCGAGACGCGCCGTCGCCACGATCCAGCGCAAATAGTCGGCGAAAAAGCGGTTCCATTCCTCGTTGGTGTTAAAGGAAATTTCGCCGCGCCAGGAGAAACGCGTGCCGCTGAAGCCCAGCCGCGCGATGAGCATGACGGCCAGGCCGCGTTCGCGCGCGCCGTCGAGCGGACGGCTGATGCGTTCCGGTTCGCGCGGATCGGAAAAGTCGATGTGACCATCCTCGCGCACCTGCGCAAACGTATCGAGCGCGACCGTGTTCACGCCGAGCACCTTCAATTCGTCGAACGTCTGCGCCAGCGCGGCGGACGTCCATTCCTGATCGCCGCCGGCTGGGTTGGAAATCGTCATGCCCCGGATCGGCATCGGCGGCTCGGGCAGTGGCGCGACGACTTGCTGCGCGCGGAGCGGCCACGCGAGCCACCACGCAGCGGCCACGAGGAGAAAAAAACGCCGCGGAAAAAAGCGGCCGTTTTTTTGCGGAGGGAAAATCGGCATGGAACTGCGCGAGGATAAAGGCAAGCTGCCGCTGGCTCAATGCAGGCAGGGATGTTTCGCCAAAACGTCCCCGAATTAAATCAGGGACGGCTCGGCGAGCCATCCCTACCGCATTTGGTAGAATGTTCGCCGAGCCGCCCCAACCAGCGCAAATCTAAACGCACGCGCGCCTTCGCTCACGATTTCACTGCGAGTTTTCCCATTTCCAAATTCACCATGGAACAACGCTCCTACGTTCGCCTGCTGCCCATCGTCATCGCGCTCATCGCGGTGGCTTACAAATTTCTGAGCACGCCGAGTTTTGTGAACCCCGAGACCGGCCGCAAGGCGCGCGTCGGCCTCAATCCCCAGCAGGAACAGGCGCTCGGCTTGCAGAGCTACAACCAGGTGTTGCAGGAAGCCGGGTCGAACGTCGTGCGCAGCGGTCCGGTCGTGGACCAGGTCACGCGCGTCGCCCGGCGTCTCGCCGGTGCCGCGGCGGCACACGGGCAGCAGCAATACAACTGGCGGCTCAGCGTCGTGCGCTCCGATCAGGTCAACGCCTTTTGTCTGCCCGGCGGCGAGATCGTCGTCTATACCGCGATCCTGCCCGTGACGCAGCACAGCGCCGGGCTGGCCGTCGTCATGGGGCACGAAATGGCGCACGCCACCAGCCGCCACGGGGCGCAGCGGATGTTTCAACAATCCATCGCGCAAACGCTCATGACCGGCGCGCAATTTTCGCTCACGAACCTGGATTGGAACCAGCAGCGCGCCGTCATGGGCGCGCTCGGCGCCGCCACGCAATACGGCGCGATTTTGCCCTTCAGCCGCGAGCACGAGAGCGAGGCCGATCACGTCGGCCTGCTTTACATGGCCCGCGCCGGGTATGATCCGCAGGAAGCGATCAAATTCTGGCAACGCATGGAAGCGCAGGCGGGCAGCGGCCGGCAGCCCGCGGAATTTGCCAGCGACCATCCGAGCCACGGCCATCGCATCGAACAATTGAAAGGCTGGATGCCGCAGGCGTTGCAGGAATACGAGAAGGCGCCGGAAAAAGTCCCCGCCAGCGAGGCGCTCGCACCGATCAGCGGGAATTAAAAAATTCCGCTCCCGCCTACGCCATTTGTCATTCGTCATTTTTTTTGAGCACGCGCACGGCTGACTACGATTTCGAGCTGCCCGCGCGGCTCATCGCGCGCTATCCGCTGCCGGGTCGCGCCGACGCCCGAATGCTCGTGCTCGACCGCGCGACGCGCACCTGGACGCACGGCGCGTTCCGCGATTTTCCCGATTATCTGCACGCCGCTCGCGGCGACCTTGCCGTGCTCAACGACACGCGCGTGCTCCCCGCCCGGCTGCGCGCGAACAACGGCGCTTTGGAATTGCTCGTGCTCGGCCCCGCCGACGATGCTGACGACGACTTGCGCCGGGTCGTTTGTCTGGTGAAACCCGGACGCCGCGCGCGCATTGGCGCACACGTCCAGGTCGGCGACAACCACGGCGTTGTTGAATCCATCCAAGCCGAAGGCGGCGCGCGCGTGATCCGTTTCGACGCGCCGCTCGATCCCGAGCTTGCCGGCGGTGAACTGCCGCTGCCGCCGTATCTCGACCGCGTCGCCGAGCCGCTCGACACCGAGCGTTATCAGACCGTTTTTGCGCGCCGCGACACACGCGCGCGCGCCGTGGCCGCGCCGACGGCGGGCTTGCACTTCACGCCGGAGATTTTGCAAGCCGTGCCGCACGCGTTTGTCACGCTGGAAGTCGGCATCGGCACGTTTCGCACGGTGAAAACCGACGACCTCAGCGCGCACAAAATGCACGCCGAGAAATACGAAATCTCCGCCGCCACCGCGGAGCGGATCAACGCCGCGCGCGCCCGCGGCGGACGCCTCTTCGCCGTCGGCACCACGACCGTGCGCGTGCTGGAAGGATGCGTGCGCGATCCGCAAACTGCTTGCATTGTGCCGCAACGCGGCGCGACCGACATCTTCATCCATCTGCCGAAAACCGTCTGCCATCTCGACGCATTGCTGACGAATTTTCACCTGCCGAAATCGACGCTGCTCATGCTCGTCAGCGCCTTTGCCGGCGACCGCGCATTCGTCCTCGCCGCCTACGCCGAAGCCGTGCGCGCCGAGTATCGTTTCTTCAGCTACGGCGACTGCATGCTCATTCTTTAATTCGCCGCGCGCGGAAAAACTCCCGCAACAACTCGCCGCATTCCGCGCCGCGCACGCCACCTGCGATCTCGCAGCGATGGTTCAGCGCCGGATGTTGCAGCAGGTTCATCAACCCGCCCGCCGCGCCGCCGCGCGGATCGGCGCAGCCAAACACCACGCGGCCCATGCGCGCGTGAACCAGCGCGCCGGCGCACATCGGGCACGGCTCTTTTGTCACATAGAGCGTGCAATCATTCAGCCGCCAATCCTCGACCACGCTCTCCGCCGCCGTGATCGCCAGCATCTCCGCGTGCGCCGTGGCGTCGCGCAACGTCTCGACTTGATTGTGCGCCCGCGCGATCACGCGTCCCGCGCGCATGATCACCGCGCCGATGGGCACTTCGTCCGCATCGCGCGCGCGCATGGCCTGGCGCAACGCTTCGCCCATGAAATGCGCGTCGCTGTGCAAGTCGATGATCGGCGCTGGCTCATCCATGCGAACGGATTTTTTAGACAGAATTTACAAAATTAAACGGAATTGGACAGAGGCAGAACACCACAACAGGCGCTCGTTTCCAACGGTCTCAGGTAATTCTGTTTAATTCTGTGAATTCTGTCTAAAAATTCTCCCGTGAACCACGAGCAAATCCTCATCGCTCCCTCCATCCTCGCCAGTGATTTCGCCGCGTTCGGCGCGGAGGCCCGCCGCGCGCAGGACGACGGCGCCGATTGGATCCATCTCGACGTGATGGACGGCCATTTCGTGGACAACATTTCCTTCGGCCCCGCCGCCGTCGCCGCCATCGCCAAACACACGACATTGCCGCTCGACGTGCATCTCATGATCCAGCGGCCGGACCATTTTCTGCCGCGCTTCCTCGCCGCCGGCGCGCGCCACGTCCTCGTCCACGTCGAGCCGGCCGCGCAACACGACGTGCGCCAGACGCTCGCCGCCATCCGCGCCGCTGGCTGCCTCGCCGGATTGGTCATCAACCCGCCGACGCCCTTCGCCGCGCTGGAGCCGTATTGGGGACAATTCGACACCCTGCTCGTCATGACCGTCAACCCTGGTTTTGGCGGCCAGGCGTTCCTGCCCGAGACGATGGAAAAGGTCGCCGCCGCGCGTGCGCAACGCACTGCGCGCGGGCTGCAATTTCACATCCAGGTCGATGGCGGCATCAATGCCGAAACCGCGCCGCTCGCGCGAGAGCATGGCGCCAATGTTTTCGTCGCCGGCACCAGCGTTTTCCACGCCCCTGACATGGCCGCAGCGATCCGCGCCTTGCGTTGAAGCCGAGGTTTTTTGGACAGGATTTACAGGATTAAACAGGATGGTCCGAAGAAGCACGCAAACATTGCGATGGGGATCGGCGTGGTTTTCTTAATCCTGTAAAATCCTGTCAATCCTGTCTGAAACTAGCTCCCCTGCCCCTTGCGCTCGGCGGCTTGCGGGGCGTGGGAATTATTCACCACGTCGAGGATGCGTTGCGCTGGCTCGACGCGCTCGCTTTGTAAATCGACGTTGCCATCCGGGCCAATGACGATGCAGGCGAACTTGCCATTCGCCACGCCGAACGTCGCCGCCGCGCCCGCGCCGTCTGCGGCCAGCGCGAAGGGAATGCTCGACGCTGGTTGCGGATGCTCCGCCGTGCCGCTGAAGGCCGCGATAAACACGATCTTGCGCGCGGAAATGTCGAGGTAGCGTTTCTCAATCAGCCGCGCTTGTTTTTGAAATTCGCCGTTGTCCGGTCCCGGTGCGACGAGAACGACGACGGGCTGGCCGCGAAATTTCTTGATCGACTGCCGCGCGCCTCCCGCGCCGAGCCACGCGATGTCCGGCGCCGGCCGCACGACGGCATTTTGTTGCTGCTGCGGCGATTCGGTCTTTTTCGGTTTGGCCAAACCGGCTGGTGTCACGCCGAGCCAGCAGGCGGCGGCAATGGTCAGCACGCTGATCGAGGTAAGCACAACGGGCCGCGTCTTCTTCATGGTCACAATCACAAAAATTTTTCGCGCCTAGCCTGCGCTCGCTCACACGCGCATGATCTCGGCTTCTTTTGAAGAAACCTGGTCGTCGATTTTCTTGCCGTATTCGTCGGTCAATTTCTGCACCTGCTCCTCGAACGTCGAAAGCTGGTCTTCGGTCATCACGCCTTCTTTTTTTTCCTTCTTCGCCGCGTCGAGCGCGTCGCGTCGCGCGCTGCGCACGCGCACCCGCGCCTCTTCAGCCATCGCCTTGATCGTCTTCACCAAATCGCGCCGCCGCTCTTCCGCCAACTCGGGAATGGGTAGCCGGATGATCTTGCCGTCCACCGCCGGATTGATGCCGAGCTTGCTCTCTTTCAAGCCGCGCTCGATGTCCTTCACCGTGCTCGCGTCGAAGGGCTGCACGACGAGCAGCCGCGGCTCGGGCGTGGTGATGAGCGCGAGCTGCTTGAGCTTCATGTGCGTGCCGCCGTAGGCTTCGATGTCGATGTTTTCGACCAACGCCGGCGATGCCTTGCCGGTGCGCACGGCGCTGAATTCGTGCGTCATGTAATTGACGCTTTTATCCATGCCTTCCTCGGCTTCGAGCAGGAGATCGTCGGCGGCCATTTGGGGGAGAAGAAAGTTGAGAGTTGTTAGTTGAGAGTTGAGAGCTTCGGAAGGAAAGAACGGAGGAGTCGTGAGTGTTTTTTGGAAGTTCTGGACTCTCAACTCTCAACTCTCCGAAACCAAAGTGCCGACTTTCTCGCCGCGCACGGCGCGCAGGATGTTGCGCGGCTGGTTCATGTCGAGCACGATGATCGGCACGCGGTTGTCCATGCACAGGCTGAACGCCGTCGAGTCCATCACCTGCAAGCGCCGGGTGAGCGCATCGACATACGTGATGTGCTCGAAGCGGGTCGCCGTCGGGTCTTTCTTCGGATCGGCGGTGTAGATGCCATCGACCTTGGTGGCTTTCAAAATGACGTTCGCGCCGATCTCGCTGGCGCGCAGCGCGGCCGTGGTGTCGGTGGAAAAAAACGGGTTGCCCGTGCCGGCGACGAAGATGACGACGCGGCCTTTTTCGAGGTGCCGCACGGCGCGGCGCACGATGTATGGCTCGGCGATGTTTTTGATTTCAATGGCCGTTTGCACCCGCACTTCCACGCCGATGTCTTCGAGGTGATCTTGCAGCGCGATGCCGTTCATCACCGTCGCCAGCATGCCCATGTAATCGGCCATCGTGCGATCCATCCCGCGCCGGCTCGCGCTGGCGCCGCGCCAGATCTTGCCGCCGCCGCCAACAACAGCGACCTGCACGCCGAGCGCGTGAATCTCGGCGATCTCGCGGGCGATGGCTGAGACGATCTCGGGCGAGATATTATCCTGGCTGTCGTGCGCCCGCAGCGCCTCGCCGCTGAGCTTCAAAATAATGCGCTGATACTGCGGCGCCGCCACGTCCGCGCCGTTGGTGAGCGGGTGATCCGCGGCAACGTTGGGCGCGGCTTCCACAGCGGTCGGCAACGGCGAAAAAGAGGCGGTCGGCATAGGCGAGAGCACTAAAGCTGGAAGGCGCGGGCTTGTCACGCGAAAGCTCGGTGCGCGTGACAAGCGTGCGGCCGGGTTGGTTGGAAAAACCTACGCCTTCAGTTCGGCGCCAGTGTTGGCGTCGGTGATGATGAATTTTTCCTGGTGATACGTCGGGTCGGCGCGGAACGTCAGCCGGCCTTCGTATTTGCGTTCGAGGTCGATGAGCAATTCCTCGTCCTCGGTGCGCAGGCGGTTGAGCACCTCGGGATGCACGATGACGCGCATCTCGTGCACGCTGTCGCGATACCGGCGCATCGTCGCATTCAAGGCGCGCTGGAGCTCCACGCTCATGCTCATCGCGCTCTTCACGTGCCCGCGGCCGTGGCAATACGGGCAAGGCGTGAAGACCGAGCTGCTCAAACTTTCCGCCGCGCGCTGGCGGGTCATTTCCATCAAGCCCAACTGTGAAATCGGCAGCACGTGCGTCTTCGACTTGTCGCGCTTGAGGCGGTCCTTCATCCGCTCGAAGACCTGCGCGCGATCCTTGTGCGGCTTCATGTCGATGAAGTCGGCGATGATGAGGCCGCCGATGTTGCGCAGGCGCAACTGGCGCGCGATCTCGTCGGCGGCTTCGAGGTTCGTTTGGAAAATGGTTTTATCCATGTCCTTCGAGCCTTTGTTGCGGCCGGTGTTCACGTCGATGGCGATGAGCGCCTCGGTCTCGTCGATGACGATGTAGCCGCCGCACCTCAGCCAGACCTGCCGGTGAAACGCATCGTCGATCTGACGCTGCACGCCGTGTTTTTCAAAAACATCGATCGGCTCGTTGTGAAACTCGATCCGGCTGCGCGAGCGGCTCGAAATCTGGCCGACGAGTTCCTTCATGTGCTCGACGGCATGGAGGTCGTCGCACACCACGCGGTCCACTTCGTCCGTGAGAAAATCGCGGACCGTGCGGTCGATCAAATCGGGTTCTTGGAACAACGCCGCCGGCGCCGGCTTCTCGCGCATCCCGGCTTCGATGGCGCGCCATTGCTCCAGCAACAAACTCAGGTCGCGGACGAAAAACCGCGCCCGCTGTTCCTCGCCCACCGTGCGCATGATGACGCCCATGCCAGGCGGCACGTCGAGCTTGCGCAAAATCTTGCGCAGCCGGTCGCGCTCCTTCGGATCTTCGATCTTGCGCGAGATGCCGCTCTGGTCGGAATACGGCATCAGCACGAGGTAACGGCCGGCGAGCGAGATGTTCGTCGTCACGCGCGGCCCTTTTGTGCCGATGGGGCCTTTGGTCACTTGCACGAGCACCTCGCTGCCGACGGGATAAATGCTCGGGATGTCCTTGCTCGTGAGCTTCTTTTTCGGCGGGCCGGGCGGTGGCCGGCGGCGCTGTTGCTGTTGCTGCTCCGCGGGGCGCGGCTCGCCGCCTTCCTCGTCACCTTCGCCAAACTCGGCGTCGATGTCTTCGTCCGTGCGATCGGCGACGGGCGGCAACTGCGGCGGCCTGTTACCGTTGCCGTTGCCGCGGTCAATCTGCTCGACGCCGCTGTCGAGCGCCGCCGGCAGCGCGTCCCAGAAATGGAGGAACGCGTTTTTCTCGTAGCCGATATCGACGAACATCGCCTTCAAACCCGGCTCGATGTTGCGCACCCGGCCCTTGAAGATGCCGCCGACGATGTTGCGGTCGCTCACGCGCTCGACGCTGTATTCTTCGAGCACGCCGTTTTCCAGCAGCGCCACGCGACGCTCCAGCTTTTCGACGTTGATGACCAGGAGGTTGGAGGGTTTCTTTCTGCCGATGCCTAAAATTCGTTTAACTTTCTCGATCATTTTCAAATGACTCCATGGTGGAGGTGAAAGGTTGGTCCCCATCAGCGCCAAGCCTTGGCGGGATCACTCGTCGGCGAGCGGCCGACAAGAAGCAGCCCGGAAAAGGACGGTCGCCTAGCCATGAAACAGCCCGGCTGCCACAGCAGCGCACACGCGGCGGACTGACGGAGCAGCCGACGCCGACTTAGAAGATGCCGAAAAGCTTTCTCCTCTTCGGCGGCTGTTGTTGCTGTTGCTGCGGCGGCTGCTGTTGGCGGTTGCCTTGGGCGGAAGTGGGGGATTGTTGTTGACGTTGTTGATCTCTTTGTCTGCGCAAATTTTGTTGCTGTCTGCGGAGGTCGGGGTCGTCGGTGGATTGGCCACCGTTTTCCTCGGTCGTGTCGTTGCCACGACCGAAAAATCTGCGCAAGGAGCGCGTAAAACCGCTGCCGCCGGTGCTCGCCTGCGGCTGGTCGCCGCTGCCGGCGTTATTATTATTGTTGCTGTCCGCCGGTGGTGTCGCCGCTGCTGCGGCGGCGCGGTTGCGGCGCGCGGCGGCGCGGCCGGCGGCGTCGGGTTCGTCGCGCACCTTCGGCTTGGCGACTTCCTGCCGGTCGCGGTCGGTGTTCTTATTTTCCGCGGCGGCGCTGTCGTCGCTGTTGTTGTCGGTCTCGTCATCGCCGCTTGCGGCAGTCGGCGTCGGCGGCGGCGCCTGCCCGACGCGGCTGGTGAAATCGACGTTGGCGATGAAGTTGAAATTCCCCACCGCCGGCGGCAGCGGACGCACGTCGGGTTTGAACGCGCCGCGCTCCATCGCGAGACTTTCGTCGAGGATGCGCGCCGCGATCGGCGCCGCGGTGATACCGCCGCCCTTGGCGCCTTGCAGGAAGACGCAGACGGCGTATTTCGGCTTGTCGTAGGGCGCGAAGCAAATGAACCACGTGTGGTTGTCCTTCTGCCCGTTGCGCCAGAACTGCGCGGTGCCCGTCTTGCCGGCGACTTCGATGTTTTTCAGCTTCGCCTTGCCTGCGGTGCCGCCGGGATCGTTGACGACTTTCCACATGCCTTTGCGCACTTTTTCGATGTCGTCGGGCTTCAACCCTTCGTCGAGCAGGTTCGTGCGCACCCGCGGGCCGCGCGCGACCGGCTTGCCCTCCTCGTCGAGCAGGTCCTTGCCGTCTTTATCGAGCACTTTTTCAATTAAACGCGGATAGTAACAGACGCCGCCGTTCGCCAGCGTCGCGGCGACGAGCGACATTTGCAGCGGGCTGCATTGCACGTAGCCTTGGCCGATGGCGACGTTCGCGGTGTAGCCTTGGCTCCAACGATCTTTCGGGCTGTGTTGCGCCAGCCATTCCGGGCCGGGCAGGATGCCGTCGGCTTCGTTGGTTAATTCAATGCCGCTTTTCTCGCCGATGCCGAGCATGTGGCCGACGTTGTCGATCTGGTCAATCTTGGCGGCGTTGCCGTATTGGAAAAAGAAAGCGTTGCAGGAATACTTCAGCGCGTCGGTGAGTTCGAGCGTGCCGTGGCTGCCGCCTTTCTCGGCGATCCAGCACTTCATGTATTTGTTGCCGTAGGTGACGCCGCCGGTGCAGGTGTAGCGGTTCTTGCCGATGCCGGCGCGCAGACCGGCGAGCGCGGTGATCGTCTTGAACGTCGAACCCGGCGCGTAGGAAAGAATGGCGCGGTTGGTCAGCGGATTCGTCTCGTCCTTGATGAGCTTCGACCAATCCTTGCCCGAGATGCTCGGGATGAACGAGTTCGGGTCAAACGACGGCACCGACGCCATCGCCAGCACGTTGCCGTTGCTCGGATCGACGACGACCGCCGCGCCGCGGCCCGCCACGCGCAAGGCTTCCTCGGCGATGGTTTGAATGCGGGCGTCGATGGTCAGATAGACGTTCGCGCCCGGCGTCGGCGGAGTTACGCCGGTGTCGCCTTCGAGCACGCCTTTCGGATTGCGCTTGACGTAGCGCACGCCGGGCTGGCCGCGCAGCCATTTGTCCATGCTCGCCTCGACGTTGTTCTTCCCCTCCACGTCGGCTTGGTAAAACGTGTAATTTTTCGCGTCCTCTTTGATCTCCTTTTTGTCCGTGCTCACCGGCCCGACGTAGCCGAGCAGGTGCGCCGCGAGCGAGCCGAAGAGGTATTGCCGCACGGGCCGCACGGCGACCTCGACGCCCGGCAGCCCGAGGTCGCGCTCGCTCAGCTTCGCCATGTCCTCGAAGTCGAGGTCCTCCATGAAGGTGAAGGGCACCAGCGTGTCGTTGCGATAATGGAGCTGGAGCGACGCGGCGTTGTATTCCTCGTCAAAACCGAGTTCCTGCAAGCGCGGCATCACCGTGTCCTGCACGACCTTGTTGATGTCGGTCTCGCGCGTCTCCTTGGCGACGCCTTTGTAAGTGTAGCGATACGCGCGGGTCGGGAGCTGCTTGGCGCCAAAGGCTTGCTTGTAGCCGTTGACCATTTCCTGGAGATAGAAATCGACCTCGTAGCTGGCGCGGTTCGTCACCAGCGGCACGCCGTCGCGGTCGCGAATCTCGCCACGCACACTCGGGATGCGCACGGTCACCTGGCTGTTGCCCTTGATCTTGTCCGCGTAAGCCTTGCCTTGGAGCACCTGCACGATCCAGAGCTTGCCGATCACGGCGCTCACCGCGATCAGGAAGATCAGCCCGATGATTTGAATGCGAATCTCGGTGCGGAAAAATGCCATCGCCGGAGAAAAGGAAAGGATCGAAAAATTTGCGAGCGCGCCGCGCAGCGGCCGGCCGCCTTGGCAGGGTCAGGACGGCGCTTCGTTGCGCACTCGGTAGTCGAGCAGATTTGCCAGATAATTAAATAGAAAATAGACCGGCGGCGCCGCCAGCATCGCAAAAAACCCAGGTAGAAAAATCCGCGGCCAAAGCGTGCTGGGAAACACCAGTCCGCCGCGCCGAAACGTCATGAGCAGGTATTCCGTCAACAAGATGGCCACCGTGCAGAAGCCGCTGGCGAGGCAGTGGATGTCCCACCGTCCGCGCAGAAACAGCGGTCGCAACCCGTGAATCAGCGCGCCCAGCAAGGCGTAGAGGAGGATCGACCATCCCAGCGAGTTTTCAACCACCAGTTGCGGTGGGCCGCCGCCCGCCGCGCGTTGCACGAGAAACTGCGCCGTCAGCGCGTCCCACAGCAGGCCGCTGCAAAACGCCAGCGCCAGCATGCCGCCGAATGGCAGCGCCAGCGCGCCGTAGGCCAGCAGCACCGGATAGAGCAGCGGGCGCGCGTCGAACAGCGGCCCGATGGTCGGCACCAAATGCTGCGCCAAAATGGCCACGCACTGCGCCACCAGCACGATGCCGAAGAATGCCAGCGTGTTCATCGCAAAGTCCTCACCGGGTCCGCGGGGCCGGCGTGGGCGCGGGCGGAGTCTCGCGCTGGCCGACGACGACGAAGACATTTTCCAACCGCGCCAGGTTCACCGCCGGCGACACCCTGGCCCGCGCGTCGAGCGCGCGCATTTCCACGCTGCGGATCTCGCCGAGCACCAGCCCGCTGGGAAAGACGCCGCCCACGCCGGAGGAAAAAACCTTCAACCCCGGCTTGAGCTGAGGCACCGCCGTTTTGGCCAGGAAATTCAGCGAAAGCTCGGGCGCGTTGCCGCTGCTGGTGCGTTCACCGGAAAGGATGCCGTTCTCGCGCGTGCTCTCGACCGTCGCGGCGACTTTGCAGCCTTCGTCGGTGATGAGCAGCACGTAGGCCGTGTTTTCGGCCACCGTCGTGGTCTTGCCGACCAGCCCTTCGTCCACGACCACCGGCATGTCGCTGTCCAAGCCGTCGCGCTCGCCGCGGTCGATCTGCACACTCGTCCACCAAGTCGCCGAGGAGCGCGCGATGATGCGCGCCGGCACGAGCTTGAACTGCGAACGCTGCTTGAAGCCGAGCGCGTTGCGCAGACCGGTGTTCTCGCGCTCCATGTCGTTGAGCAACTGGTTGCGCAAGGTGAGCTGTTCGTTGGTGAGCTTGAGCTGGCGGTTCTCTTCTTCGAGCTGCGGCAGCGTCTTCATCCCCTTGGCCACGGCTTCGGCCTTGGCCGACAGGTTCGAGGTCAAGCCAAACAAGGGACGGACGAATGACAGCACGTTTTGCTGCACGCGCTGCTGCGTCTCGGTGTGACGGGTCAGGACGAAAAACGCGATCACCGCGACGAAAAACACGATCAGCGCAATGATGCTGTTGCGGCTCATCGAGACGGAAAGTTCTAAGCTCTAAGTTCTAAGCTCGAAACAAGCTCAAAGTTTCAAGCTCGAAAAGGAGAGTCGCGCCACGGAGTTTTAGTTTCGCGCTTTGAGCTTGTTTCGAGCTTAGAACTTAGGATTTCGGATTTCCCGGCTCCGCCGGGCCTTATCTCCACGACCGCTCGGCGCTGGCCACTTGGCGCAGGAATTTGATCTCGCTGAGCACCTTGCCCGTCCCTTCGGCGACCGCGCTGAGCGGGTCTTCGGCCACGTGCACCGGCAGCTTCGTTTCCTCGCTGAGCAATTTATCCAATCCGCGCAGGAGCGCGCCGCCGCCGGCGAGCACGAGGCCCCGGTCCACGAGGTCCGCCGCCAGCTCGGGCGGGCAACGCTCCAGGGTCGTGCGCACGCTATCGACGATGGTGTTGATCGGCTCCGCCAACGCCTCGCGCACTTCCTGGCTGGTGATGGTCAGCGTCTTGGGCAAGCCGGCCACGAGGTCGCGGCCTTTGACTTCCATCGTCGATTCCTTGTCGGTCGGATAAGCCGAGCCGATCTTGATTTTGATCTCCTCCGCCGTGCGCTCGCCGATCATCAAGTTATAAGCGCGCTTGATGTAATTGACGATGGCCTCGTCCAACTCGTCGCCCGCCACGCGCACGGAACGTGAGAAAACGATGCCGCTGAGCGAAATGAGCGCGACCTCCGTCGTGCCGCCGCCGATGTCGATGATCATGTTGCCCGCGGCATCCTGCACGGGCAAGCCGACGCCGATGGCCGCGGCCATTGGTTCCTCGATGAGATGGACCTCGCGCGCGCCGGCGTGGATGGCCGACTCTTTCACGGCGCGTTTCTCGACCTCGGTGATGCCGCTGGGCACGGCGACGACGACGCGCGGCTTGCCCCGATACCATTGCCGGCGGTTGCCGTGGACCTTGGAAATGAAGTAACGCAGCATCGCCTCGGTGATCTCGAAGTCGGCGATGACGCCGTCTTTCAAGGGCCGGACGGCGACGATGTTGGCCGGCGTGCGGCCGAGCATCCGCTTGGCTTCGTTGCCGACGGCCAGCACCATGTTCGTGCCGGCTTTGACGGCGACCACGCTCGGCTCGCGCAGCACGATGCCTTGGTCGCGCACATAAACCAGCGTGTTGGCCGTGCCGAGGTCGATGCCGATGTCGTTGGAGAAAAGACCGTTTAACATTAAAAAAATCCGCGGAGATTGGGTAGAGTCAGCCGGCAAGTCGCGGTCGCACGAATGTCGTGCAGCGCCGCAGCCGGCCTTGGGAAAAATGGAACCGGCGCGAGCGAATCGCGGGCCTGCCTTATAAAATCAAGGGCGGGCTGGAGCCGGCTTATTTTTGTCCACCGACTAGACTAGAGCGCCCACGGCGCGTCAAGAGGAAGGATGCGGGCCGGCGACGCGTCGGGAAATCGCCGCGGCCAGCCCGCTTGCAAACACCAGAGGTCCAGCGGACTTTCCGCGCCCTCAGCGCCTCGCCTCGCCTTGTTCTGCACGCTTTGCCCGCGTTTTTCCTTTTTCGATTTCTGCCATGCCTGCCGCCGACGCCGCTGCTGAAGTCCATGCCCGCCGCTACGTCACGAGCCGCGGCTACGCCGGGCGCATCGTCGCCCGCGCGGCGGAACTCGACCCCGCCGCCTGGCACGCGGCGCTGGCGGACGACGCAAAGGATTGGCGTTACCACGAAGTCTGCGAGGCGTCGTTGCAAAAAGGGTTCGACTACCGCTACCTCGTCATCGACGACCCGGCCGGGAAGACGGTCGCGGTGCAACCGTTTTTTCTCAACGACCAGGACATTACCGAGGGTCTTGGCGCGAGCCTGCGCCGGCCGCTGGTCGCCTTGCGGCGCTGGTGGCCGCGCTGGTTGAAAACGCGGATGCTCATGGTCGGCTGCACCGGCGGCGAAGGCTCGCTCGGCTTGACGCTGCCAAAAACCGACCCGGCCGCGCGCGCGGCCATCGACGCCTTGCTCGAAGTGCTGCACCGCTACGCCCAAACGGTGGGCGTGGCGATCATCACGTTCAAGGATTTCAAAAATGAATGGCGCGCCACGCTCACCGCGCCCGCCGCCGCGCGCGGCTACGTGCGGATGCCGAGCTTTCCGGCGACGACCATCCCGCTGCGCGAATACAAATCGTTCGACGACTATCTCGCCCGACGCTTGGGCAAGGCGATGCGCAAGAACCTGCGCCGCAAATTCCGCTCCGACGATTCCAACGCGGGCAAGGAGAAACGCCTCGTGCTCGAAGTCCGAAACGACGTGCGCGATTGCGTGGACGAGTTGCTCCCGCTTTACCAGCAGGTGCTCGCCCGCAGCAAATTCTGTTTCGAGGAATTGACGAAGGAATACTTCCTCGGCCTCGGCGAACGCCTGCCCGACCGGGCGAAATTTTTCATCTGGCGCCTCGCCGGCTCCGGCCAGGCCGTCGCCGTGTCGCTGTGCCTGGTCCACGGCGGCACGCTCTACGACAACTACCTCGGCCTCGACTACGCGCACGCGCTCGACCTGCATTTGTATTTTGTCACCATGCGCGACCTCATCAGTTGGGGCATCGAGCACGGGCTGCGCACGTATTATTCCACGCCGCTGAATTACGACGCCAAGCTGCACCTGCGCTTCGACCTCGCGCCGCTCGACCTCTACGTGCGCCACGTCAACGGCTTCTTTAACCTCTTCTTCAAACGCATCGCTCCGCTGCTGGAACCGACGCGCTACGACAAATTGCTCCCGCGCTTCCCGAATTTCGCCGACTTGAACGGCTGAACGAAATCAACGACGGAATTAATAATTTTAATGCACGGCTCATTTCGAGCTTTGTAAATTCCGCGAATTCTGCCAGAGTCCGGCTTATCTCACAGAGCCAGCCTATGAAAGTTGACGCCCGCATCGAAAATCCGAAGACCAACTCGAAACTCTTCGCCTACACCCGTTGGGACGCCGTGCCGGTGCTCGCCGGCTTCGCGCACCTCGCGTTTTTCCTCTCGCTTTTCTTCCTGTTTCCGCACCTGCCGCTCTGGGCGATGCTCATCCTTGGCTTGATCTACGCCGTCGCAATCAACGCCAACATCAACGGCATCTCGCACAATTTCATCCATTCGCCGTATTTCCGCGCGCCGCTGCTGAACCGTCTTTTCAGCGTGGTGGAAAGCCTCGCCTGCTGCTTTTCGCAGACCTATTACGACGTGGTTCACACCCAGCACCACAAAGGCAACAGCGATAAAAAAGACGCCGAGACCGGCGACACGGTGGACTGGATTTCCATCTACCGGCACGGCCACGACGACGAAGCGGAAAACGTCTGGAGCTACGTCTTCCTGAGCTTTTTCCGCGACAACCCGGTCGCCATCAAACGCGAGCTGGCCAAGCGCGGCGAGGCCGAGGTGCGCTGGGGCAATCTCGAGCTGGCCTGCTTCATCACCCTGCTCGCCACGCTGGCGTTTTTGAACTGGCGCTTCATCGTCTTTTTCCTGCCCTTCATGTATCTGGGCCACTGCTTCAGCTACCTCAACGGCTACTACCGCCACTTCGGTGGCAACCCCGACGAGCCGATCGCCTGGGGCGTCTCGACCTACGGCAAGATTTACAACGCGCTCTTTTTCAACAACGGCTACCACGCCGAGCACCACTTCCGCCCGAGCGTGCATTGGACGAAGATGAGCGCCCTCCAGGCCAAGATCGCCGACGCCCAGCGCGCCGCCGGCACCCGCGTCATCGCGCCGCCGCACATGTTCGGCTTCCTCGATCCCAATTTGCCGGAAAAAAGCCGTCCCCTGCCCATGCAGGAAGAAGCCGCCACGGCGACGTCGTCTTAAATATAACAAGTTCAATCGCGCGAGCACCCAAGCGCCCGCGCTTTCCGCCGGTTCGCGCAAAAGCTGGCGCAGCCGGGATGCGCCTTGGTAAAACTTAAACGGTTCCACCGCCACGATGTCCTCCACCGCGACCGCCACGCCGCCCGCCGCCGACTTCCTCCTTGATGAAGTTTTGGAAGCCGGCGACCTCTTGGCGCCAGCGCCGCCAGATTTCTCGTGCCCGACGGCAGATGGCTGCACGGCGGAAATTTTCGACCGCCTCGACGCCATTGATCCCGATGTGTGGCAGGCGCTCTTCCCGCCGCACTGGAAGGATCGCCGCTACTACGCCACGCTTGCCGAGACGCTCGCCGACGATTTTCCGCCACGTTATCTGGTGCTGAAAGACCGCGCCGGCGAGATTCGCGCGCTCCAGCCGCTGTTCTTTGTCACCCAAGACCTCACCGTCAGCCTGCCGCCCGCGTTGCGTCGGCCGCTGCTTGCCATGCGCCGGCTGTTTCCTCGTTTTCTCAAGCTCCGGCTCTTGATGGTCGGCTGCGTCGTCGGCGACGGCCAGACCGGCCTCGCGCCGGACCTCGACGCGGCGGAACGGGTGGAAATTTTCACCGAAATCGACGCCGCCCTCGCCCGCTACGCCCGGCGCGAACGCATCGGCATCCGCCTGTGGAAAGATTTCCCCGCCGCGGCCCGCCGCGACCTGCTCCCGGCGCTCTGCGCCCGCCGTGGCCACGCGCGCCTGCCGAGCCTGCCCGCGGTGCGCCTGCCGCTGGATTTTTCCAGCTTCGACGCCTTTTTGGAAAACAAACTCGGCAAGTCAACCCGCAAGAGTCTGCGCCGCAAATTCCGCGAAGTCGATGCCGCCGATGCGCCGGTGACCTGCGAGGTGAAAAACCGCGTCACCGCCGCCGAAGCCACCGAGCTGCACGCGCTCTACGAACGCGTCGCCCGGCGCGGCGACATCCATTTTGAAATTTTCCCGCGCGATTACTTCCTGCTGCTCGGCCAGCGCATGACCGAGCAGACGCGCTTTTTCATCTGGCGGCAGCGCGGCCGGATCGTCGCCTTCGCCTTTTGCACCGTCCACGGCGACACGCTGCATGACAACGACATCGGCCTCGACTACGCCGTCGCGCACGAGCTGCACCTGTATCACGTCACCTTCCGCGACCTCGTCAATTGGGCGCTCGCCAACGATCTGCGCTGGTATCAATCGTCGCCGTTCAATTACGAACCCAAGCTGCGTCTGCGCATGGACCTCGTCCCGCTCGACCTCTACGCCTGCCATCGCTCCCGCCTCGTCCAAAGCGCCATCCGCCGCTTCGCGCCGCTGCTCGCCCCCACCCGCCAGGAGCCGCTCCTGCGCCAGTTCCCCAATTTCGACCAACTCCACGCCGCCCCGCCGGGACGATGACGACCACCGCCGCGCCGCCGCCGCCAGCGTTGCCCCAAGCCCCCGCCCCGCCGCGGCGACCGTCCGCGCTCGGCGCGCTGCTGCTCATCGGGCTGACCGCCCTCTTCGGCGCCGGCTCGGAGCTTTGCCTCAAAGTCGGCGCCGTGCGCGCCACCGGCGCCGGCCCGGACTGGCTGCCCGCGTGGCTCGGCCTCGGTGGGCTGGCCTCCGGCTGGGTCTGGGGCGGCATCGTCTTCACCCTGCTCGCGTTTTTGACCTACCTGCGCGCCGTCCGCTTCGTGCCGCTCGGCGTCGTCTTCGCCTTGTCAAATTTTGTCCACGTCCTCATCCCGCTCGGCGCGTGGGGATTTTTGGGCGAAAGCATCAGCGGGCGGCGCTGGCTGGGCATCGCGCTCGTGCTCGCCGGCCTGTTCGTCATCGCCCGGCCGTATGCCCGCGTGGAAGGCCGGCTCTGAGGATTTGCATGCTGACCAACGTCCTCATCGCCGTCTGGCTGCTCACGTTTGTCCTGGGCCAGCTCCTGCTCAAGCCGGCGCTGGACGCCGAGCGCACCGCAGCCCGCAGCCACCGCGGGCTGCTCTTCGCCCTGGCCATCGCGAGCATGACCATCTCGTTTTTCCTCGGCGTCGGTCTTCTGCAAAAACTGGAGCTTTCCTACCTGTTTCCCTTTCAAGGCTTGAGCGTGCTGCTCATCACGGCCTTTGCCACGATGGTATTAAAAGAAAAACTCACCCTGCCGCTGGCGCTCGGCGCGCTACTCATCGCCGCCGGCGTCATGCTCGTCTCCGCCAGTTAGCGCCGGCCAGAGCGCGCGCAAGGTGGCGAAGTTGATGGCGCGCGCTTGCGCCGGGTCCGGCTCGGGCAGGCGCGGATGATCCATGTTGGCGGCGAAGCACTGTTTCCACCGCGCGTAGCCCTGCGGCGACCACGCGCCGCACAGGTCGCCCGCCGCGATCTCCGCGCCGGCCGCGCGCAACTCGTCCAAGGCCCAGCGCACGTCGGCGCGGGTGAACTTTCCGTTCTCCCAATTCGTCACCGCCTCCGCCGCGCACAGGCCGTCGATGTCGATGGTCACATAGACCCGCCTGCCGGCCAGCGTCGCCGCGAAACGGGTGAATTTTTCCCGCCAATTTTCTCTTAAAATCGAACCAACCCGCGCTTGATCCGCCGCGCTTCTTCCGTCCGCCCACGGCTGCACGGCGAGCCGGCCGCGGCGCACGTCGTGCCGGTTGCCCGTGAGCCGATGCCAGCCCCAGCACTCGAAATTGCCCATGCCCCAGAGGCTCGCGCGCACGAGCGCCGGCAGGTCGAGCGCGCGATTGATCCAGCTCCCGCAGCACCACGCCGGCGGCCGGATGTCCCAGTCGGGATGATTGTCGAACGCCACGAGCGTCCAGCCCCCCGCCCCGCCGCCGATGTTGCGCGCGATGGCCCGCCGCAGCCAAAGCGCGGAAAGATGGTGAAAATCGCCCGACCCATAGACGATGAACCGCGCGTCGCCCAGGCGCGGATCGATGAAGGAAAAAAACTCCTCGACCTCGCCGCGCAACGCCGCGAACCGCAGCCGTGCCGCCCAGCCGCGCGCATCGAGCGTCGGCAGATTTTTCCACCAACTCTCCGTCGCCGCCTGCCCCGGCTCCGTCCAGGCGCCGTCCAAATCCACGTGCGCCGCCGTTGCTGCCGTCATCGTTGCCACGGCGGCGACTTTGGGGCCGGCGATGGTGTCTTGCAAATCAACGCCGCTCGCCGCCCGCAACGACCCAGCGGTGGATGCACATATTGCCCTGCGCCGTATCGAGCGTTTCCAACGACACCGTGCCGTCGTTCCCCTCGCAAGCCGTGAGCGTCACCCGCGCCGTCAGCGCTTGCGCGACGTGCCGACCGCGCCGCGTTTTCTCCAGCCACGCGGCCACGGCCTCCGGCGCGGGCGGCAACGCCGTGCCGATGTCGCCGCCGCGCACCGCCGCGCATTCTTCCAGCAATGCCGCGAGGTGTTCATTCAACAATTGCGGCCAGAGCTGGCGAAACATCGTCGGCGTCGCATAAACGTGCGCTTCGCGTAACACGCCGTCGATGGCGCACGCCACGCCGAGCGCTTGGGCGTCACGCTCGATCAAATCCGCAAACCGCCGCGCCATTGCCTGCGCCGGCCACTGGGCCGTTGCTGCCGCAGTCTCCTGCCCTGCTTGATCCGCCATCGCCAGCACACCGAACGCGCGCGACACCTCGCGCTCGTCGCGCATCAACCGCCAGCCGCCGCCCGGCTCCAGGCAAAACGCCCGCAGCCCCAGCCGGCGTGGACGCGCGCGCCGGCTCGGCGGCACCACGACATCGACCGCCAATGTGCGATCCATCCAGCCGCCGCGAATCGTGTCGCCGGCTTGGGCAAACAGATCGGTGTCGGTCAAATTTTCCACCTCGGTCTCGTGCAGGCCCGCCATCTCGTGCAGGCGCGCGCGCCCGTCGCGTAACGCCTCGACCAGCGACGCCATCGGACGCGCGCACGTTTCCGCGATCAGCGCGTCGGTCGCCGACGCCGGGCGCAACAGGTAAAACGCCAGCCGGCCGCGCGCCGCCGGCGTTGCCGCCGTGAGCGGCACATACGGGGCGAAGGCGGCCGTCAATGGCGTCGCCCTCACCGAGCGCGGCGGCTCGGCGCGGCGCAACGGCTCGGAGGCGGTGGAAGAAGCGGACCGGCGGGAAAAAAAGGCGATTTTCATGGAATGGAATGGACTGTGTTGGCTTGTGTGAACTGGGTTTGCCTGACACTCTGCCGCGGAGAGTGGGACATCCGCTGTCCCGGTTAAAAAATAATCGCAAAAATTGTTCATGCGAACACTATCTGTGCGCGATCTCGCCACGCGTCCTCCGCTGGCCCGGATGTTGCGCATCCACGAACGCCTGCAAGTCGCGGGAACCGGCTCCGCCGCTGGCAGCAAGGCGGTCAATTGCACCGTGTTGGCGGAGGAGCTGGAGGTTTCTTACAAAACGGTGCGGCGCGATCTCGAATTCATGCGCGACCAGCTCAGCCTGCCGATCGGTTACGACTTTGCCCGGCGCGCCTTTCATTACACCGAGCGCGTCGTGCAATTTCCCACGTTGCGCATTTCCGAGGGCGAACTGGTCGCGCTGGCGGTGGCGCGGCAGGCGTTGACGCAATACCGCGGCACGCCGTTCGAGGCACCGCTGGCGGCGGCGTTCGGGAAACTGACGGCAGGCTTGCGCGACGAAATCCACTTTGCCTGGCGCGGCGAACTCGACGACGCGATTTCCTTCCGCGCGTCGGCGGGCAGGGGAGTCATCGGGGATTTGGAGGCATTTGAAACCGCCAGCCAGGCGGTGCTCGACGCGGTGGAACTGGAGTTTTCCTATCAAAAACTCGGCGCAGCCGAAGCCGCGCGCCGCCGCGTGCGCCCGCTGCACCTCGCATGTGTGGACAACGGCTGGTATCTCTTTGCGCAAGACCTCTCGCGCGCCGGCCTGCCGGTGCGCACCTTCGCGCTGACGCGCATGACGCAGCTCCGCGCCACAGACGTTCGCTTCGAGCGGCCGGCAGATGGTTTTTCGCTCGACCGGCATCTGGCGCATTCCTTCGGCGTCTTTGCGCCGAGCGGACCGCCGGCGCGCGTGCGGCTGCGGTTCGACGCGTTTGCCGGCCGGCTCATCCGCGAGCGCGCCTGGCACGCCAGCCAGCGGATCACGCCGCGCGACGGCGATGGCGGCGTGGACTTGCGCCTGCAAGTCGCGCTCTCGCCGGAGGTGGAAAGCTGGGTGCTCGGCTGGGGCGAACACGTCGAAGTCCTCGCGCCCGTGGCCTTGCGGCGGCGCATCGCGAGCGTCGCCGCGCAGATGGCGCGCACGCACGCGGCAGCCGGCGCGGGCGCGAATTCGCAGGTGACATGAGTGCAACTTCGAGAGGCGCGGTGGAAGCCGACGTGGAAGTTTTGCCGCCGGAACGCGGACGCTGGGGGAAAGCTGCGCGGGGCGAACGTTCGTCATCGTCGGAAGTCCCGCCCGCGGGCGGTGGCGGCACTTCCTCGCCACTGCCGCCAAACACGCCGCCCGGCTTGGAGGCCGTCGTGCGCATCCTGGCGTTTCTGCTCGACGATCTCATCAAGGTGCCCGGCACGAAATTCCGCTTCGGGCTGGACCCGCTCATCGGCTTGATCCCCGGCATCGGTGGCGGCGCGTCGGGCTTTCTCTCGTGCCTGACTTTGCTCGAAGCCGCCCGTCGCGGCTTGCCCAAGATCGTCATCGCGCGCATGGCAGCCAACATCCTCGTCAACACCGTGGCCGACTCGGTGCCGGTGGCCGGCGACATTTTTTCCGCCTTCTTCAAATCGAACCGGATCAACTACGATCTGCTAAAAAAACACAGCGCCGCGCAGCAGGAAAAAGTCGTCGATCCGGACACGGGCGTCGCGCGCCGCAAAAAAGGCACAACGAGCGACTGGCTGTTCGTGCTCGCGCTGATCGTCGGGCTGCTGGTCGTCGTCGGCTTGTTTGTCGGCACCGGCATCTGGCTGGCCGGGCGGCTGTGGAACGCGCTCTTTTGAGCGAGCGCCGCGATCCACTTAACTTAGAGCGCCAGCGGCAACTGCGCCGTGCAGCGCTGACGCTGGCGACGCCGGCGCCGGCGTTGTTGCTGCCATCTCCCGGCCGTGGCGAACGCCGCCAGGAAGAGTCCCACCGGCAACAGCGTGGCTGCTTCGGGAACGACGGTCGGCACGGGATTGGACGAGAACGTGCCGGAAGCCGCCGCGGTGAAGTCGGTGAAAAAATTGCCCGGTCCGAGCGCCAGGCCAGCCGCCGGATTGGCGACTTGGTTCAACGAGGAAAAGCTCAGCGCGAGCGCGCGCTGGGTCGTGACGTCGAACGCCAGAAAGTCCGAGGAGAATTTCACGTTCGTAACGCCCGTGTTCGAGCCGGAGCCGGAGCCGCTGAGCGTGGCGCTGTTGCCGCCATCGGTGCCGGAGAAACTCGAGATCGTGAAGGTGACTTGCAAGAGCATGGTGCGCGAGCCGTTGCCTTCGGCGGCCGCGGTGTCGCGCGTGATCGTCAGCGTGCAGGTTTGATTAAAATTTTGTGTATCCGTGCTGCCGCTCTGCGTGGCCGCAGCCGTGGTGGAAGCCGAGAGCACGAGGTGCGCGCTCTGGAAACCGGAGAGGTCGGCGGGCAGGCCGGCGATGTTTTGAAATTTGAAATCGACCGCGCTGCCGGCGGGCGGCGTGGTGTTGGAAGTGTTGAAACTCGCGCTGGTGCCGCCGTTGTTCGTGTATTGAAAATCGTTCGTGCCGTTGCTCTCAAGGAACTGCGCAAAGGTCGTCGTCTGCGCCGGCGCGCGGCCGGCCAGCCCGCCGACGGCGAGCAGCAGCCAGGCGCACCAAAACGCGCCAACGCGCCAGGACAGCAGCGCAGGGCGGTTGGAAAGTCGATTCAGAAGACGAGCGAACATTGGATGAAAAATAATTGGAAAATTTTACTCTCAGTCGAGACGAACTGGCAGAGAACTTAGCAACTCACATGCCTCGATCTATTTCCGTCGCGAAAGCTCAGGCAGAGAATTAGCGCAAACGGGCGCGCCCTTCTGAGATCAGGGCTTTTTCCTCGGGCAACAACGGCGCGGCAGCCGCGAGGTCGAGAAACTCTGCGGCGCGCGTTTTCTCAGCGTTGACCGCCAGCAGCAGCCCGAAATACGCGGCGCGGCCCGGCTCGCGCAACGTCGCGGGCGCCAGGTCGGTCAGCGTGCGCAAAGCGTCGGCCGGCCGGCTGGTGAGGTAGAGCGCGAGGGCGGCGGTCGTCGCCCAATCGGCGCGCGCGGGGTCTTGCGCGTGCAATGCGGCGGCAGCGGCGGCAGCGCGCGGGAGGTCTTCATTCAACAACAACGCGAGCAAGGTGTGGATGTTGCGCACCGCCGGGTCGGCCGGGTGCAGCGCCAGCAAGCGACCGGCGGCGCGATATGCCGCGCGCGTGTCGCCCGCCGCGGTGGCATCGGCGTAAAGCTGGCCCAGCGCCCAATCGGCATCGTTGCCGCCGGCGCCGGTCGGATTGAAGGCCGCGGCGTCCGACGCTTTGCCATGTTCCGCGGCAACCCAGAGCAGAGCCGAACGTTTTTCAGGCCAACCCCAGTCGGCTGCCAGCGCAGCCAATTCCCGCGCGCTGCCGGCAGCCACCGCCTGATCCGCGGCCAGGGTCCATTCGGCGCGCGCACTGTCGTCCAGGTGCTTCTCGACGCAGGCGCGGGCGAGCAGGGCGTGGCGCAAAAACTCGCGCGGCCCCCACTGGGCGGCGGCGCGCAAAAGCGTTTGCAGCCCGGTCCAGTCGCGCGTGGCGACGTGGCAAGTCGCCAGACTTTGGCTTACGCCGGGATCGGCGAGGATTTCCCTGTTGAGCGCGCTTGCCCAGGCAGCGCCACGCTCGGGCAAATCGTGTCCGGCAAACCAGGCAATCAATGCGGCAACCTGCGCGGGATGATCGTGTTCCGCCTGCGCTTGCAACCGGCCGAGCAGGATGGGGAAGGCGCCGGGATCGGCGTGCCGGAGCACATCGAGATAAGCGAGGCGGTCGGAGAAAGGCCCATCTTCGGTCAAACCGCGTCCATCGGCGAGCGCCGCCGGCCAGTCCTGGCGCGAAACGCTGTCGAGCAGGAGCGCGCGGCGCGCGGCGGGCTGCCAGGCGGGATGCGCGGCGGCGAATTTTTGCAAAGCGTCGCGCGCCGCCGTGCGCGTCGCCGGATCGGTCGAGAGCAAGCGAATGCTGGTGTCGTCGAACGCGTAGGCGAGGTTGCCCGGCGCTAGCTCGCGGGCGGTGGCGAAGTGCGCCGCGGCGTCGGCGAGCTGCCAGCGGGCGGCGAGCCATTTGCCGTAGGCGGAATGCCAGGCCGCGGTGGTTTTGGCGCCGGCGTCCATGCCGTCGAGCGTCTCCTGGGCGAGAGCGAGGTTGCCAAAGCGCAACGCCGCGCCCGCGAGCGCGAACCGATCGGCGACCGCAGCGCCGGGCGCCGGCTGCAACTGCACGACCTGCCGCCACCAAGTGACCGCGGCCGGCGCGCCGGCATCAGCAGTTTGCTCGGCGATGATGCGGTAGGCATCGACGGCGGCGTGGTCGAGCGCCAGCGCGCGCCGCACCGCGAGCGCCGCCGTGCGGCTGTCCCCGGCGGCAAAGAGCGCGCGCGCCTGCCGGCAGAGGCGTTGCGCCTGCCAGCGGCGATACGTTTTCCATCCGCCCAACGGCAGCCAGAGGCCGGCTCCGAGCAGCGCGAGCAGCACCAAGCTCCAGAAAATCCGCCGTCCGCGCGACCAGCGCGGTTTTTCGAGCACATCGGCGACGGAGCGGGCGAGGGGACGGGCGGTGGGGAGGGCGGGCATGGCGCACCGCCTTTCAAAGCAGAGCGCGTGCCTTGTCTTTGATTGGGTAATCCAAAGTCGGCCGCGCGGCACTCACCCGCCGACCCACTCCGGCAGCGTGAACGCAAACTGCGCGCCGCCGCCTTCGGTCGCCTCGCCCCAGACCGCGCCGCCGTGCCGCTGGACGATGCGGGAGACCAGCGCGAGGCCGATGCCGTTGCCCTCGAACTCGTCCGCCGGGTGCAGCCGCTGGAACGCGCCGAAGAGCTTGCCCGCGCCGGTCATGTTGAAGCCGGCGCCGTTGTCGCGGACGAAATACGTCGCGAAATCGCCGCCCGCCACCGTGCCGCCGATCTCGATGTGCGCGGGCGTCCGGCCACGGGTGAACTTCAGCGCGTTGTCCACCAGGTTCACCCAAATTTGCCGGACCAAGGAAGGATCGCCCGCGGCGGGCGGCAGCGACTTATCGACGTGCAGTTCGATCCGCCGGCCGGCGTTTTGCGCGGCGGGCAGCAGGTCGTTGCAAACGTCTTGCACCAGCGCGGCCATGTCGATGCGGCGCGGCTCGACCGGGGCGAAGCTGACTTTGGAAAGCGCCAGCAAATCTTCGATGAGGTGTGCCATGCGCGTGCCGTTTTGCGCGACGTGCTCGAGTGTGGCGCGCATGTCCGCGTCGGGCGCAGCGGCAGGTTTTTCGCGGAGCGCGGCGACGCGTTCGTTGATGACGCGCAGCGGCCGGCGCAGATCGTGCGCGACGGAGTAGGCAAAGGCTTGCAACTCGGCGTTGGCGATCTCGAGCTTGGCGCTCATGGCGCGCGCGGTGGACTCGGCGCGCTGGGTGCGGGCGATCTGGCGCAGGAGGCCGATGAACGCCAGCAAGAGCAGCAGCGGCGTCAGGATGGAGAGAATGTTTTCCAGCAACGCGCCGACGACCCGCCTGCGTTCGAGCACCAGGCGGCGCCGGGTGGCCTGCCGCTCCTCGTCGGCAACGGTGGCAGCGATGGTCTGGCGGATCACGTCGGTCGTGCGCTGGGCGCGGTCGTCCTTCGCGCGTTGCAGGGCGGCGTCGGTCTGGCCGGCGTCGGCGAGGTCGATGATGGCTTGCAACTCGGCGAGCTTGTCGTGCGCGAGTTTTTGCAAAGCGTCGAGATGCTGCCTTTGCGCGGGGTCGTCGCTGATGATGAGCGAACGCAACTTCGCGAGGGCGCGCGGCACGCGCGGCAACGCGGTGCCGTAAGCGGCGCGGTAGTCCGGATTTTGCGTCAGCAAAAAGCCGCGCGCGGCGTTTTCGGCATCCGTCAGCGCGCTGGAAAGTTCGGTGAACGCATCGCCGAGATCGTAGTGCGCGAAGGCCGCGTTCAACGACGCCGCGCGGCTGGCGACGTTGCGCGAGTGCAGGGCGCCGAGCGCTCCCAGCAGCGCCAGCGCGAGGACAAAGCAAATCGTCACCCGGATCGACAACCTGGGCAGCGACCGTGCAAGCGCCCGGAAGCGAAGTTTCATGCGGGAGAGAGAACGGAAAAGCTAACCTTGAGTCCGCGCACGGCAAAGCGCCAGATGCCGCCCACCTCGACCACCCGTGGCTGGCCGCTCGTTCAGCGCTCCAGCCGCAGGACGTGCGCCGGCCGCGCGTGCGGATCAAGTGAGACGTAGTTGCGCCGGCCCTGCCAGCGGTAGCGCTCACCGGTGAGCAAATCTTCGACAAAATAGCCGCTGTCCGCCACGCCGGGCGGCAGGGCAAACTCGTCCACCGGCGCCTCGACAAAACCGCTCTGCACGTTGTGCGGATCGAGGTTGACGACGACGAGGATCACGCTGTCGCGGGCCGGCGTCATTTTGGAATAAAAAATGATCGCCTCGTTCGTCGTCGGGTGAAAGCGCAGGTTGTCGTAGAGTTGCAACGCGCGGTTTTCCTGGCGGGCGCGGTTCAGCTTGGTGAGCAGTTCTTTGATGTTGCCCGGCGCGTTCCAATCGCGCGATTTGAATTGATATTTCTCGCTGTCGAAATACTCCTCGCGACCAGGCAGCGCGGCGTTTTCACACAACTCGAATCCCGCATAAATGCCATAGACCGACGAGAGCGTCGTCGCCAGCACGGCGCGGATCATGAACATCGGCCGGCCGCCCGTTTGCAGGTGAAAGGGCAGGATGTCGGGCGTGTTTGGAAACAGGTTCGCCCGCATGTAGTCGGCCACCTCGGTCTGCGTCAGCTCGGTGAAGTATTCCTCGATTTCCCACTTCGCCGTGCGCCAGGTGAAATACGAGTAGCTCTGCGTGAAGCCGGCCTTCGCCAGCGCCTTCATCATCTTCGGCTTCGTGAAGGCTTCGCTCAGGAAGATCGCGTCGGGAAACTTTGCCTGCACGCCGGAGATGAGCCATTCCCAGAACGACACCGGCTTCGTGTGCGGATTGTCCACCCGGAAAATGCGCACGCCGTGCTCGCACCAGAAGAGGATGATCGACTTCATCTCCTCCCACAGCGCCTTCCAGTTCTCGTTGTGGAAATTCAGCGGATAAATGTCTTCGTAGCGTTTCGGCGGATTTTCCGCGAACTTGATCGTCCCGTCCGGCCGGTGGAAAAACCACTCGGGATGCTCTTTCACATACGGATGGTCGGGCGAGCAGTTGATGGCGAAATCCAGCGCGACCTCCATGCCGCGCTCGCGGATTTGCTTCACCAGCCAGTCGAAATCCTTCAACGTGCCCAGGCTCGGCTCGACCGCCTTGTGCCCGCCCGCGGCTGAGCCGATGGCATAGGGCGAACCCGGCTCGCCCGGCTGGCTGGTCACGCTGTTGTTTTTGCCTTTGCGCTTCGTCGCGCCGATGGGATGGATCGGCGGGAAATAAATCACGTCAAAGCCCATCGCCTTCGCGTCGTCCACGCGCCCGAGGCAGGTGCGAAACGTCGAGGTGCCCTCGTGCTCCGGCTTGCCCTCGGCCGAGCGGGGGAAAAATTCATACCACGCCGCAAACCGCGCCGCCGGCCGGTCCACCCACACTGGGACCGCCGGCTCCAGCTGCGTCGCCGCGCCGCGGTCGGCATAGACTTCCATCCACACGCGCACCTCCGGGTCGTCGGCGAGCGCGTTGACCGCGTCCGCGTCGCCCGCGCGGAACTTCGCCGCCAGCTCGAGCAGCCGCCCGCTGTCAGCCGTGTCGGCTTTGTTTTTCTTCGCGCGAGCCGCCGCGCCTTCGAGCAGGAGCGCGCCTTCGATGATCTCGGTCCCGAGGTCGCGCTGGCCGGCCTCAAACTTCTTGTGCCACTCGTGCCGCCAGCTCTCCCAAGTCTCCTGCCATGCTTCGATCGTAAATTCGTGCGGACCATTTTCCAACAGCCGGCACGAGCCGCGCCAACGGTCGTTGATTAACAACTCCATCGGCGCCTCGCGCCACGTCTTATCGCTGACCTGACGCCACTTCAGCACGGCCGCCATCACGTCGTGGCCGTCCTTGAAAATATCCGCTTCCACGAGCAGCTCGTCGCCGACGACGCGCTTGAGCGCCTGCCGGCCGCCGTTGACGGTCGGCACGACGTTTTCGATGACCACGGTGGGCAGGCGCTGGGTGTTCATGGTGAGAGCAGGGACAAATGTTTTGGTGAAAAAGAAACGGCTGGTGCGGGTCGCCCGGGCGTGCGGCTTGCCCGCAGAAAATCCGGAGGCTACAATCTCGCACGATGACCTGGCAAGAAGTGATCGAACATCCGAGCCTGCGCGATTTGCCGTTCAAGATCGAGTTGAACGCGCGCGGCCAAATTCTGATGAGTACCGCGCGCATTTCCCACGGCGAACACCAAGCCACCATTGCCCGCTTGCTGCACGAAGAATTGCCTCACGGCAAAGTGGTGACCGAAGGCGGCGTGCGGACGCGGGAAAACGTCAAGGTTCCCGATGTCGCCTGGCTGACGCCGGAACATTGGGAAATCGCCCGGCACGAACTGGCTTGCTCGACGGCTCCGGCGATTTGCGTCGAGGTCGTCTCGGACAGCAACACGGCGGAGGAATTGGAAGAAAAAGCCGCGCTCTACTTCGCCGCCGGCGCGCAGGAAGTCTGGATTTGCGACGCTTTCGGCAACATGACCTTTCACGCGCCCGCCGGCCAGCTCGCGGCGTCGGCGCTCTGCCCTGATTTCCCAGCGACGGTTTGATGATTGGAGCATCATCGCTCACGCCGTCGGCAGCGCGGCGAGCAATTCGCTGAACGCTTCCAAGCCCGGCACCGTCGCGGCCACCTCGCGCAAGCTGCCGAGCGCCACGGGGACGTGCGGCAAAAACTCCGGCTTTTCCTTCACCAGCCCGAGAAAACCATACGCGCCGAGCGCTTGCATGAGCCGTTGCACGGCGCAGAGCGCGTAGATTTCGTCGAACCGCGCGCGGTTCGGCCCGAGGTCCTTGCGCACGCCGAGCGCGAGATAATAATCGAGCAGCGCGCCGCGCTCCTCGGCCGGCAGCCGCGCGTAGGGATCGTGGAGCAAACTGGCGAGGTCATAATGCGCCAGCCCGGGGCGCATTCCCTGGAAGTCGATGAGGTGCGCGTGCTCGCCGTGCAGGATCACGTTTTGACTCTGGAAATCGCGGTGCACCAGCACGCGTGGCCAGGCGGCGAGCCGCTCAGCGATGCGCCCCCAGACCGGCTCGGCTGCCACGCGCGCCACCGCCGCGGGATCGACCCGTCCGGCAAAAACGCGGCCGAGGCAATGGTCAAAAAAATAACCCTGCTCCCAGCGATACAGCGCCGCGTTGAACTCGATCTGCAACGTGAACTTGAACCGCGCCAATCCCTCCCAGCCGCGCGTGTGCAGCCGCCAGATTTCCTCCAGCGCGGATTGATAATAAGCCCGGCGCGCCGGCCACGCCGCATGGCCGCCCGCCGCGGGCGGACGGAACGTCCAGAGATCGCGGGCGCCGAGGTCTTCGACCCAGATCAAGCCGGCGGCTTCGTCGTGGAAAAAAATCTTCGGCGCGCGCACGCCGATGGTTTCCAGAAATTGCGCGATGCGCACGTAGTGCCGGTTTTCCTCCTTCTGCGCCGTGTAGGCGACGAGGATGAGCGACATCGCGCCGCCGCCGCTGGCCCGGCGCCGCGTCAGGCCGACGCGGTAAAACTTCCGGTCGCTGCCGCCTTTGGCAATCGGCTCGATGCGCACGTCTTCCACGGCGTCGAAGTGCGACCGCGTGGCTTGGAGCAAAGAGTCCTCGGCGGGCGGCATGATGGCGGCGGGTGGCAACGGCGGCGGCGGTGAAAGCGTCGGCACGGCACGGCACGAAACACACGAACGGCGGCGAGGGGAAGGGGAAGTTTCGCTTTTTTTCCAGCCCGGAAAATCTGCTCGCCAAGGGCCGGCTTCGCGTTGAAAAAAGAAGGACACGCTTTTCCCTCCCCACGTTTGCCGCCAATCTCCCACCGCATGCCTTGTCGCCACTCTCTCCTGCGCTGTGTGCCGCTGCTCGCGGGCATTCTCCTCCTCCTCGCCACCGCGGCGACCCGGGCGCAGGAGCCGGTGCCGCCACCGCCTCCGCCTCCTCCTCCGGCCGAGACGCCCGCGGCAGGACGCCAGGAACCGGTGCCGCCGCCCGATATCGGGCCGAGCGAATTGTTTCCCAGCGGCGGCCCGAGCCGGCGACAGCAGACCGGAACGTCTTCCTCCACGGCCAATGCCGCCTCCCGCGGCAATCGCAGCGGCGGCACCAGCCGAGCAGCCCGGCGCGACCGCTTCAACGAGCCGACCTTGAACGAAGCGGCCCAAGACCCGCTCGAATTGCGCCTCGCCTACCGCCGCGCACGCACCGCGGCCTTGCGCGACCCGCGCTTTGCCGACCTCCAGCAGCAAGCCAATGCCGCTCGTTCGGACGAGGAGAAACGCGCCATCCTGCGGGTTTATTACGAGGAACTCTTCGCCCGCATCCGCCGGCTCGACCACGGCACGCCGGGCATGAACGCCCACGTCGAGCTCCTCGCCCGCGCCGCCCAGCAGCGCTACGCCCCGCAACGCAAGCTTGGCACGGAGTCTCAATTGGCCAACACCCAGACCACCAGCACCGCCACCAGCCGCCGCAGCCAGCGCTGAGCCTCCACCCGCCGCGCGCCGCCCCGGCCGCAGAAACCGGCTTGTGCGCCGCCCGTTCCCTGGCTATAATCCCGGCTCCCCGCAGGGGTCGGTTTTTTCCCCTGGGTCACACGGCGCCTTCGTCTAGTGGTTAGGACACAGCCCTCTCAAGGCTGGTGCACGGGTTCGACTCCCGTAGGCGCTGCCACGCGCCGCCCGCGTGGGTATCGCACCTCGCCGGCGCGGAGCCGTTCGCTTGACGCGCAACGCTCGCCGGTCGGCCGGCTCAAGCGCCAGGCAGGCGCTCTGGAAAAGCGCGAAGTTTTGCCCGACTCCCCGGCGCGGCGCATCTGCCCGCAAAGAGGTGGGAAAAAACGATTCGTCCCCGTCTTGCAACATTGCCCGCCCATCCGATGAACCATCTCTACTACGGCGACAACCTCCACGTCCTGCGCGAGCACCTCGCCACGGAATCCGTGGACCTCATCTACCTCGACCCGCCCTTCAACTCGAAGCGCGACTACAACCTCCTCTTCAAAGCCCCCAGCGGCCAGCAGAGCGAGGCGCAGATCACCGCCTTCGAGGACTCCTGGCATTGGGGCGAGCAGGCCGAGCGCGAGTTCGACGAGATCATCAAGGGGCACAACACCGACCTTGCGCAGTTGATGCACGCGTTGCGCTCGTTCCTCGGGCAGAACGACATGATGGCCTACCTGACCATGATGGCCAACCGCCTCGTCGAGCTGCACCGCGTGCTCAAACCCACCGGGTCGCTCTATCTGCACTGCGATCCCACCGCCTCGCATTATCTCAAGATCGTCCTCGACGGAGTCTTCGGGAAAGAAAACTTCCGCAATGAGATTACGTGGAAAAGGCGGGTCGGAATGAGCAGCGCCGTTCACGAATCAAACCGCTTTGGAATCATCACGGACACAATTTTATTCTACGCAAAGTCAGACGAAGCGCTTTTTCATCCGCAATACAACAGAGATTCGTCGGACTATCAGGAATATATCCGTGAACGATTCACGATGGTTGATAAAGACGGGCGACGCTATCAAGCAACAAGCCTCGTTAATCCAGCTTACCGTCCAAACCTCATTTACGAATACAAAGGTTACAAGCCGCCGAAGAACGGTTGGATGATCACAAAGGAAAAGATGGAACAATGGGACAAAGAAAATCGACTTTACTTTCCTGAAAACAAAGAGGGGCGTATTCGCCGTAAAAGCTACGCGGACGAATTGCGAGGTAGGCCGGTGCAAAATCTATGGGCGGATATTCCAGAGATTAACTCGCAGGCGGAGGAGCGTCTTGGATACCCCACCCAAAAACCTCTAGCACTCCTTGAGCGTATTATTGAAGCCAGTAGCGACGAAGGCGACTTAGTCCTCGATCCTTTTTGTGGCTGCGGCACCGCTGTCCACGCTGCGGAGAATCTGAACAGGCAATGGATTGGCATCGACGTTACTCACCTTGCAATCTCGCTCATTGAGAAGCGCCTAAAAGACGCCTTTAAGCATCGGCAGGAACAAAAACTCCAATTCCACATCCACGGCACGCCGCAGGACATCGCCGGCGCGCGGCACCTCGCCACCCTCAGCGAACACGACGGGCGGTATCAGTTCCAGTATTGGGCCGTCTCGCTCGTCGAAGCCCAACCGGCGCAGGGCGGCAAGAAAGGCGCGGACAAAGGGATCGACGGCCTCAAGTTTTTCTACGACGTGGACGGCAAGGGAGCGCACAAAGCGGTCGTCAGCGTCAAGAGCGGCAAGCTCAAGGCCGACGATGTGCGCGCGCTCAACCACGTCCGCGAGCGTGAGGGGGCGGACTTCGGCTTTCTGCTCACGCTGGAGCCGCCCACCAAGCCGATGCAGGCCGACGCGGCCACGGCCGGGCTTTACGAAAGCCCGACAGGGAAGAAATATCCGCGCGTCCAGTTGCTCACTATCGAGAATTTGCTGGCCGGCAGCGAGCGCGCGGAACATCCCGACGCCATGCCGAACACCAATTTCAAGAAGGCGAAGGTCGAGAGCAGCGGCAAGCAGGGGCAGTTGTTGTGAAAGCGAGCTTGGCGCGGCGTTTCCACGCGCGAGGCGTCGTTTGGTTGACAATAGCCCAGCGCTCGCGGCCCGGAGTCCTCGCTTCCGGCTCGAATGCTTCGTTTCTGCTGAAAATAGCCCAGCGCTTCAGCGCTGGGGAAACGGGTGCGGCATGAGGAATAGTCCCGGCCGGGACGGCAGAACGGTTCTTTCGTCCCTGACGGGACTTTGCGCCTGACCGACAACGCCTTTCCCAGCGCTGAAGCGCTGGGCTATTGTCGCCAGACACCCTTTCTAAGCACCGGAGCACTGAGCCATGGTCAAAAGATATGCAATTTCAACGGTTTTACATCTAATCTCCGTGTGCAACTTAGAAATGTGTGAAACGAATGAGAAAATCGGCCGGTGGGCGAGGGGTTGGAGGCGATGTTTGAGAGATTGGAGACAAAGTTCAGAGCATTGGAGTGGATGAACGAGGGATTGGAGATAAAAGGTGAGGCTTTGGAGCCAAAAATGTTTATCATTGGAGCCAACTACTTGCTCTCGCTGGAGGTTGACCGCTTTTTGCACAATACCCACCTCTCCTGCGGCCTGGAACCCAAGGGCGCGCTCTACGGCGGTTGGAGGCGCGGGGCATCGCCGGGCATTCGCTGGGGCATTATTTGACGGCGCTGTCGCAGCAATTTGCCGCGTCGGGCGACGCGCGTTTCCGCCAGCGCATCGACTATCTCGTCAATGAAATGGCCGAGTGCCAGCAACGTTACGGCGACGGCTACATTGGCGCGTTGCAGCCGCTCGAACTGACGACGTTGCGCGACTCCCAAGGATGGACGCTGGCGATGATCCTGACATAGTGCCGGGGAACATGAGGAAGCGACCCTTCGGCACCACCCGGTTCATGGCTGCGGAAATCGGCTTGGGCTGCTGGCAGCTCGGCGGCAACGATTGGGGCAGCCTCGACGAGAAATCGGCTTTTGAAATTCTCGCCGCGGCGCTCGCTGCCGGCGTCAATTTTCTGGATACAGCCGATGTGTATGGCGACGGCCGCAGTGAGACGCTGATCGGCCGTTTCTTGAAAAGCCGTGCCGAGGAAGTCTTCGTCGCCACCAAACTCGGCCGCACCGCCGAGCTGTATCCGGATTATTATACTGAAGAGGCGATCCGCGCCGCGACCGAGGCATCGCTCGCGCGGCTGGGAGTGGAGGCGCTCGACCTGACGCAACTGCACTGCGTGCCCACGGAAGTGCTGCGGCGCGGCGAGGTGTTCGGCTGGCTGCGGAAGCTGCGGGACGAGGGCAAGATCAAGCACTTCGGCGCGAGCGTGGAGTCGATGGAGGAAGCCTTGCTCTGTCTCGAACAGGACGGCCTGACCTCGCTGCAAATCATCTGCAACATCTTCCGGCAAAAGCCGGTCTCGACCTTGTTTGCGCAGGCGCGGGAGCGTGGCGTCGCCCTCATCGTGCGCCTGCCGTTGGCGAGTGGTTTGTTGACGGGGAAGTGGACGACGCAGAGTGAGTTTGCCGAGAGCGATCACCGGCATTTCAATCGCGACGGGCAATTTTTCAACGTGGGAGAAACCTTCGCCGGCCTGCCGTTCGAGCAGGGAGTCGCCTTGGCGGACGCCCTCAAGCCGTCGGTGCCGGCCGGCTGGACCATGAGCCAAATGGCCCAGCGCTGGATTCTCGATCACGACGCGGTTTCGGTGGTGATTCCCGGTGCTTCGCGTCCGGAGCAGGCCAGGGCGAACGCCGCCGTTTCCGATTTGCCGCCGTTGCCGGGTGAACTGCACACGCGGCTCCGCGAGTTTTATCTGGCGGAGGTCGCCCCGCACATTCGCGGCCCGTATTGAGCGAGGAGAGTCAGCTGCCGGGCAAGGCGTGCAGCTCTGGGAAAAAGAGGTCTTTCCACGAGGCGGGCGCCTCCGGGATGCGGCCTACTTTTTGCATGAAGGTCGCCGTCTTCATGGTTTGCAGCGGAGTCAGGGTGAATTCCGTCCGCGGGTCCGAAATGATCTGGATGATCTCGTCCAGGGATTCTTTGGAATTCGACATTTTGAGGTAAAGCTCTGCCGCGGCGCGCTTGTCCTTGTTGATGCGCTCGGTCGCTTCCTTGTAGGCGGCGAGAAACGCGGCGTAGGTCTTCGGATTTTCATCGCGGAACTTGCTGGTGCACCAGACCACGTTGAACGTCGCCGGTCCGCCGAGGATGTCGTAGGAGTCGATGACGGCATGGATGCCCGGCGTGGCCAGCTCGCGGCTTTGATACGGCGGCGAGGCAAAGTGCGCGGTGATCTCGGATTTCCCGCCGAGCAAGGCCGCCATCGAGTCCGGGTGCGACATCGAGACGGTGAAGCTGTCGAGCTGCTGATATTTATCCTGTCCGAAGGCTTGCGCCGCCGCCATCTGCAGCAGCAGAGCTTGCGTGGAAACTTTCACTGTGGTGACCGCGATCTTGTCCTTGTCGGTGAAGTCCTGCACCGTTTTCACGGCAGCGTTGTTCGTGCAAAGAATGTTCGGCATGGAGTTGAGCGCGCCGATGCTCTTCACGTTCAGCGGCGTCTTGTGCGTCTTGGACCAGAGCGTGATGAGCGAAGGCACGCCACCGGTGCCGAAGTCCAGGCCGCCGGAGAGCAGGGCATCGTTCATGGCGCCCGGACCACCGAGTTTTGCCCAGGTGCATTTGATGTCGCCCAAACCCATCTCCTTGGCTTTCGCTTCGACGAGGTGATCGTTTTCCATGAGCATGAGCGCGAGGTAGCTCAGGCCATATTGCTGCGCGGCGCGCACCTCTTTGGTTTCGGCCTGCAAACGCGCTGGCAGCAGTGCGAGCACAACCGACGCGGCCGGCAGCAGGAGGAGGGGGAGTTTTTTCATAAGTTCAAAAACAGAATCGGCGGTCGCCGGACATTTGACGGCTTGTGCGGGGACACGGCACGAGCCGCGCCGGGAAGAAGCGCGTGGCTTTCCCTGGAAAAGTCGGTGACAGCAAATGGGAATGCCGCGCCTGGCTGGGTTCACGACGTGACGAGCAGGAGCGCGCAGGGGATTTGCTCGATCAATGCCGTGGCGGCATGACCGAAAAAAAGGCGTTCGCCGCTCGGTCGGGCTTTGACGCCCAGGACGACGAGGTTGTGCCGGCCGCGTGCCACCTGATCCATGATGGCGTCGTCCTGCCCGCGCCGGATGATGACGCGCGCGGTGACGGGCACACCCTCGCGCTGGCCGAGCGCCTCCACCTCGCCGACGAGCGCCACGAGGGCGCGCCCGGTGCGCAGCCGGCGCTCCGGCGAGTGGCGCAACAGGTCGTTCTCATCGGGCGGGCGGGCGACGTGCAGCGCAGTGACCTGGCCGCCGGCGGCTTTGGCGATGGCGACGGCCACCTCGGCGGCGCGGCGGGAATAATCGGTGCCCGTCGTCGGCACCAGGATGTTGAGCGCGCCGGCAGCCAGCGGGTCGGGCGGCAACAGTTGTTCGCCGCGGGCAACGGCGACGGCCGTGGAGCCTGCAAAACCCCGGATCACTTTCTCCAACGCCCGGCGCAAGGTGCCGTGATAAACCTCGTCTTCCTCGTCCGCGTCCACCGGCGTTTCCGAGGTTTCCACCGGCCAGGCAAGGCCGAGGAAGATCATGTCATAACCCTTTCCCGCCTCGGCCAGCACGGTGACGGCATGGTCAGGCTTTTTGGAACTATCGCCGCCCGCCGTGGCAGCCGTCTCCGAGAGGCTGGGGTTGCTGACTTTCAAGAGCAACTCAGCCGCTGGCGCCGGCTCGGCAACGGCGGCCGGCGTGGACAGCGCGGAGGTTGCGGCGGCAGTGGTGGCAGCAGCCGCCGCGATGGCCGCCGCGGTGTCAGCGCGCGTGGCATCCGTCTGCTGAGCCTGTTGCCCGCCGCGGTCGGCGGCGCTTTGGACGAGGGCGGCTGGGCCTTCCGCGCTGCTGGCGCTGCGCGCCGCGCGACGGGGCTGGCCCAGTTCGAGCACGGTGGCCGTGATTTGCCGCGCGCCGACAAAGTAGCCCGCGAGCCGCGCCGCGAGCCGGCCGTCGGGAGAGGCGTCCACGCCGATGAGCAGCCGCTCCACGCCCGGCACGAATTCATCCTCCTCCTTCGCCTCGCGTTCCAATCGCTCCTTCTCCTCGCCCGTCGGCGGGATGCGGGCCAGCGCCCAGCGCAGCAGTGGCGGCGTGAACAGCGTCGTCAAAATCGCCATGAGCACAATGAGCGTGAAAAGGTCGCGCGTGAGCACGCCCATGCCCAAACCGATGGAGGCCACGATGATCTCCGTGGAGCCGCGCGCATTCATCGCGATGGCCAGCGCCAGCGCCTCCCGGTGCGCGATGCGCCCGAGCCGCCCGCCGACGTAGCAGCCGGCCAATTTGCCAAAGGAAGCGATCGCCACCAGCCCGGCCGCCAGCCCCAGCGTGCGTGGGTTGCCGAGGATGGTCAGGTTAATGGACAACCCGGCGACGCCGAAGAAGACAGGCATGAAAAGGGCGACGATCAAGCCCCGGAGCTGTTGCTCGATGTGCTTCGTCAGGATGGGCGATTGCCCGACGAGAATGCCGGCGACAAACGCGCCCAGCACCGTGTGCACGCCGATGAGGTCCGTCGCCAGCGCCATCAATCCCATGAACACCAGGATGAGCGTGATGACCGGCACCTCGACGGTGATGTGGTCATTGGTCCAGCGAATCAATCGCGGCACCACGCGCCGGCCCAGCGTGAAGGAAAGCGCCAGAAAAAGCGCCGTGCCCGCGACGCTCGCGCCCAGGCCGGCAATGTCCACCCGCCCGTTGGCCGCCACGCCGCCGACCAGCGCGATGATGATCCACGCCGCCGTGTCGTCCAGGATCGCCGCCGCGAGGATGACCTGGCCGATGTTGCGCCGCATGAAGTCCACCTCGCGGATGATCGCGGCCACGATCTTGACCGAGGAAATCGACAGCGCCGTCGCCAGAAACAGCGCCGTCAGCAGCCGGCGGTTCGGGTCCGGCAGCATCGCGTCGGGCAGGAATTCTCCCAACGCGAAACCGCAGATGAAAGGCAGAACGATGCCTGCGAGCGACGCCGTGACCGCCGTGCTGCGGACGCGCTTGACCAGCTTCAAGTCCGTCTCCATGCCCGTGAGCAGCAGCAGCAACAGCACGCCCAACTGCGAGATGGCGTCGAGCATCTTCTTCTGCGCCGCCACGTCGGGGAAAAGCGCGTGCTGCCCCGCCGGCCACAACGTCCCCAGCACCGTCGGCCCCAGCAGGATGCCCGCGATGAGCTGCCCCATCACCGCCGGCTGCCGCAACCGCTGCATCACTTCCCCCGCCAATCTCCCGACCAGCAGCAAGGCGACGAGTTGCAGCAGGAAAACGCGCACCGTGTGGTCAGTGGCCAGCGCGCCCGCGGCACTGCCGCCACCCGCCGGCGCAGCAGACGCCAGAAACCAAAGCGCAAGCGGCGGGACAAAGTGCATAAAAAATCAGTGGAAGATACGGCGCAGAAACAAGGACTCCTTCCTCCAATCGGCGCACGCAGTTTGGGCTGCCGCCACGCTCAACCATTTTCTCCAGCCGTCGAGCAGACCGCGTGAATGCCCGCCGCATCATCACGCATAACGTCCGCCATCTCAGGCTAGCCCGCGCACTCCGCATCGAAGTCTTGCTGCCCCGCTAGTTCGCGCTCATAATTCCAATGCCATGACGATCCAAGTCATGCTTCCCGGCAGCCTCGCCGCGCAAGCGCGCGAACTCGCCACCCGCAAGCACATCTCCGTGGACGCCCTCATCGCGCAACTCGATCGCGCTCCTTAACACCCCACCATCGCCGAGCGTGCCGCGCGTGTGAACTAGGAGAAAGTGGACGAAATTCTTGCCCGCGGCTCTGAACACGCCGCCTGTGCCGGGGGACGAGCGGTAAGACACCCTGAGCGCGAGAAAGTCTCGTTGAGTTTTGGCTCTCGTGCGACGAAGTGTGGCGGCCTATGGCGAAAGTGATCTCCTTCATCAACTACAAGGGCGGTGTCGGGAAAACGACCACCACCTATCACATCGGATGCGCTCTTGCGATGTTCGCTCCTCGAAAGCGCGTTCTGCTCATTGATGCCGACCCTCAGACCAACTTGACATTCCTATGCAGCGATTTTGTCGCTTGGGAAAGCCGATTGAAGACGCACGGTTCGCTAGAAACGCTTTATGCGGCGTATATCGAAAATCGGAAAATCTCGATTCGTGACATCATCTGGCAAAAACCGATGAACCGACCAGAGCTCAGCGGCGTGGACTTAGTGCCTTCGGACATCGAACTGCTCGACATTGATCTTCGCCTCCAATCCAAGACTAGAGCCGCAACGACTATTCAGGAAATTGCGGAGACACATCTTGAGCAGCGTTCAATCCTCCAGAAAGCAATCGCGGAAGTCGCGAACGACTACGAATACATCCTGATTGATTGCCCGCCGAATCTCTACTTGGCGACTCAGAACGCTCTCTACGCTAGCGACGGCTTTCTTGTGACCTTGATGCCAGACCATTTCTCAACAGTTGGCGTGAATTTTCTGGATCGAAAAATTCAGCAGCTTCTTCGTGAGAGAAGTCTTGCGGAACAAATAGTGAACCCCACGGCAGGCGACACGAAGACTTTGCCGTTTCATCTTTGCTTTGTGAAAGTGAACGTCACGGCGGGACGAACCCAACTCGTAGCCCAAGAACAAATGGCACTAGTGCGAAGAATGCCACGCTTCGCCGATAAGTGTTTCAAGGCCATTACCGAGGATTTTAAGGACATCAGGGAGGCGACGACGGAGCAATGCCCCGTTTTCCTCAATGATCCCGGCTCACAGAACGACAACAATTATCGCAGGATGGCCGAAGAGTTCGGGACAAAATTCGCATGAAGAAAAAGAACGACTCAAAAAACGATCTTGTCGCGAAGCTGGAACGCTTTGCGGACAGCTTGGGCTTGACTGCTGACGAGGCATCTCGTGCCGATGCGGTGAGGAAGGTTGATGCTGTCATCGAAGGTTTGAGCAAACTTCGCCAAGCGTTGATTGCCGAAGACCTCATCAACAAAGCCGCGGCTGTCAGGCCGGCGATTGCCCAAGTGGTTGAATTCCTCGAATCGGCCAAACACGACGAACGATTGACTGCCTTGCTCGTGAGTATCAAAAGCGGTGAGAAACCGCCGAAGCGGAAACCAATTGAAATACCAGCCGAACTCTCGAACGAGCAGATTCGTGAACTGCTGCAACAAGAATTATCCTCGAGGGAACTTCAGGCCATCGCGGCGCAACGCGCCATTTCAGTTCACGCAGCGAATCGGAACGAGATCAAGCAAGCTATCCTCGGCAATTTGAATCGCGAGGAGGGCTATCAGCGATTGGCCTCATCAACGTAATTCGGCCGGTTGTTTATCTCGCTGTGATGGCGCTGATTCGCGCTTGTCCCGCCGGTGCCGCCGGATTGCAGACACCGGCAGGGCTGTTCCCCTCGCTCAAGCCGCGAGCGCATAGCGGCGGAAGAAGCCGTTCAGCTCCTCCACTTCGTCAGCGGCGTCGTCCGGCTCGTTGAGCGATTCGAGTCCTGGCAGTTCGGCCTTGATGAAGCGCGAGAGCACTTTGACCGGCGGCGCGGCGGCCAGCTCGTCGCCGACTTGCTTGCGCGCGACGTGTTTGACGAGCGCGAGGCGCACGTCGGCTTGTTGAGCACGCCATCTATGAATTGTGCGAAGAGCGTCGGCACCTAGCCGAATGACACGCGGCGCTGAATCTCTGCGGCACGGGCGTTGCTCGGCCAAGAAGGTGCGTGGCTGCCGCTGGCAGTGTGCTCGGTGGAAACATTCCGCCTGGCTGCGCCGCGACCGTCAAAAAATTTAGCAGCCTGCTCAAAAACCGACAATCTCTCTCATGGCGATTCCCGTGCCGCTCGTGCATTGCGAACATTGTGAACGACGGTTCGTTCTCCAACCGGAATCCGTGGTGGAGGACGAGGTGCTCGATGCCATTTGGTTGCTCTGTCGCGCCTGCCGCGGCGACGGTAGCGGCGGCGGTGAAAAATTTACCGGCGACTATTGATTTATCCTATCTCGCGCAGCACGGCGCGCACGGGCGCGGCGTCGCCGCCGACGATCTTCAGCGGCAGCGCGAGGAGTTCGTAAACGCCCGCCGGCACGGCGCGCAAGTCGAGCGATTCCAGGATCGCGATGCCAGCGGCGGCGAGAGCGTGATGGTTCGGCAAAGTCTGGCTGTCGATGGCATCGACGCTGGGGACATCGACGCCGAGCAAGAGCACGCCTTGCGCGCCGAGCCACGCGATGGCTGCGGGCGTGAGCACGGGGATGCGCGCGGGAAAATGCGCGTCATCGAGCCAGGCGTTCGTTTTCAAAAGCAAACGCGGCGCGCGCGCCAAATCGGCAGCCGCCGGCGCGAGGTCGGACACGTCGAGCGGCGCAGCGGGATTGGCAGACCAGCGTTGGGTTAAATCCATCACCACGGCTGGTCCGACGAAGGGCGCGAGCGCGAGCGTGTCGATCGTCGCGCCGGCGGGCTGGAAGTGGAAAGGCGCGTCGGCGTGCGTGCCGTTGTGAACGCCCATCGTCACCGCGCCGACGTTGACCGTCGCACCCGCGGCCTTCTGCCAGTTCAGCCGAAAGGCGAATGCCGTGTCGCCCGGCCACGGCGCGAGGTCATTGCGCAATGGGCGCGTGATGTCGTGCATTTGCATCGCGGTCTTTGGTTTCGTCCCGCAATGGCTGACGCGCAACAAGGAGCAGGCTCTTCGCTCGCGGTCGCGTGACATGCCGTGCGCTGGTGAGAAAAAATTCACGGCACCAATTCGCGCTCCGCCGCCAACCGCAGGTGCGCGCTGTGCTCCCAAATCTCTCGCAGCCGCGCCACGGCCGCGTGGCATTCGGAAAAGGTGTTGTAAAGCGGCACCGGCGCGAGGCGCAGAATGTCGGGTGGACGAAAGTCGGTGATGACGTCCGCCGCGCGCAAGGCTCGGCAGAACTGGCCCGCCGCCGGATGCCGCAGCGCGACGTGGCCGCCGCGGCGCCGTGCCTCGCGCGGATTGGCAAAACGAAAACCGGCATCGTCTGGCAGCAACGTTTCGACGCACTCCATCAAATAGCTCGTTAACGCGAGCGACTTTTCCCGGATCGCTGCGATGCCGGCCTCAGCGATGATCGCCAGCGCGCCTTCCAGCGCCGCCATGCCGAGCACCGGCGGCGTGCCGATTTGCAACGCGCCCGCGCCCCGCGCCGGCGTCTGCTCGCGCACCATGTCGAACTGCCGTTCCTTGTGCGAACCCCACCAGCCGGCGAGGCCGGGCGCGCGGTCGAAGTGTCGCCGGTGCAGGAACAATCCGCCGACCGCGCCGGGGCCGGCGTTGAGATATTTGTAGTGACACCAAAAGGCGAAATCGACGCCGTCCGCCGTCAGCGAATGCGGCACGATGCCGATGGAATGCGACAGGTCGAAGCCGAGGATCACGCCCGCCCGTTGCGCCGCGGTGGCGAGCCGGCGCGCGTCGAGCAACTGGCCAGTCGTATAAACGACCGCGGGCAGCACGGCGAGTTGCAAGCGCGGATCGTCGAAGGCGCGCTCGACGGCGGCTTCGTCGATCCAGTCATTTGCATCCCCGGCGGGCAGCAGCGTGAGCAGTTCATCCACCGAGCGCGCGTCGTGGTGCCGCAGCGCGAGGTGGCTGCGGATGGCGTAGAGGTCGCTGGGAAATTCGCCGGCGAAGGCGAGGATTTTATTTTGTAAACCGTCTGGACGGTAAAGCGTGGCGAGCAGTTGGTGCAGATTGACCGTCGTGGAATTCGCCACGGCGACCTCGTCCGCTTCCGCGCCGACCAGCGGGGCAAGCCGGCCGGCGAGGCGCTCGGCGAGATCGAACCAGCCGGCGCCGAGCCAGCCGCCGATGGCGCGCGTTTTCCAATCCTCCAGCGCGCGTATCACCGCCGCCTCGGCTGGCCGCGAGAGCAGCCCGAGCGAGTTGCCGTCGAGATAGATCGCGCCGTTGGCCGGTTGAAAAAACTGCGCGCGAAAAGCGGCCAGCGGATCGCTCGTGTCGAGCGCGTGCGCGTGCGCGGAGGAGGGATCAAAGGCAGCCATGCGTGTTGACGATGGCGCCGCCACGCGGTCTCGCGCAACTCACGATTCCGCGATGTCGGCGGCGATGACCGCGGGCACGCGCGAGGTGGCGTTGGCGGGCGATCCTGCCGCGGTCGCGGCGCTGGCCGGCAAATGATGATCCAGCCGCGTGAGCACGTCCGCCGTGAGGCGGTCGATCTTTTCGTGCAAGTGCGCGACTTCCAATTCGGCGCGCAGATTCACCTCGTATTCGATGTCTGCCCGCACGCGGTCCTTGGCGGCCTGGCGGTTCTGGCTGAGCAGCACGAAGACGCTCAGGAAGATGGCTTCGAGCGAGACGCACATGGTCAGAAAATTGAACGGATACGGATCGAAGCGCAGGTTTTCGGGCGCTTTGACGTTAATCAAAATCCAGGCGGCGAAGAGCACGATGTGAATGACGAGAAACGAGATCGAGCCGCTGAACTCCGCGATCCAGTCGGCGGTTTTTTGCACGATGGTGCGCTTGTCCACGGTCTCTTCGTTGACGTTGCGCGTGGCGGTGTGACGCAGCAGCTCGCTGGTCTTGCGCAGGCGTTTGCCGAGCGCGGTGAGCAGGTCGATGGCGGCGGCCGGGTGCTTGCGCAAAAAGAGATCGAGATCGCTGCGATCCATCAGCAGCGCCTCCATGTCTTCGGTGACGAGCACCGTGGCCGAGCGGCTGCCGCTGTCGAGGAAGGACAACTCACCGAAGAAATCGCCCACCGTCGCGGTCTCCAGCACGATCTTCTCGCCGGTGTCGTTTTTGAACGACAACTCCGCCGCGCCCGAGCGCACGACGTAGATCGCGTCGCCCGGCTCGCCGTAGTTGAAAACGACGTGGCCGGCGGGGAATTTCACCACGTCGAGGTGCGCGGCGAGGGCGATGCGTTCCTCGTCGTCGAGCAGGTGAAAGAGCGGGACTTCAGCGAGCAGGCTGGCTTCGGCGGACATAGTGGTTTTGTGCGGTGGTTGAATGAACGAATCGGAACGCGCGGGTTCTTCTCTCTCCGACGGCTTAATCCTAATCTTAATCTTAGTCCTCTGCGCTCGTGGCGCGTCGCTCCAGATGCCTCCGGCGGCAGAGACTAGGATTAAGATTACGATTAGGATTAAGCCTAAGTGCTTACCTTGGTATCAATAACCGACCGCGAGTGCGAGCGGATTATTCTTTCACGCGCACTCCTTCAAGAACCGCGTTCCGTTTGGCGCAGCGCCGTTTGCAACGCGCGGTAGCCGGCGGCGGGCGCGTGGCGTGCGCGGGGTGGCTGGGCGCGTTCGGCGTCGAGCACGGCGCGCAGGCGCGCGAGTTTTTCCGGACTGACCATTGGGCGGCGCTGGCCGGATGTTGTCCCCGGGCGCGCGGCGACGCTGGTTTCCCAGCGTGCGACGCAGACTTCGAGCAACGCGCCCGGCGGCACGCTGCGCCGCAGCAGGCTCGAAAATCCGGCCGCCGCGCCTCGCCCCGCGACGCCCGCGGCCGAGGCTTCATCCGCGGAGTCCGCCAGCTCGTCACGTCGCGGCGTCAGCGTGGTGACATTCCGCCAGAAAAAGAGCGCCGCCAGCAGTGCCAGCGCCGCCAGCGCGCCGCCGAGGCGATAACGGCGGGCGAGCGTCATGAGGCCCGGATTTTCGTGCAAGCCGAGGTGCGATTCGTCAAAGATCAAGCGGTCCGTGCCGGCGCCCGCCAGCCAGGCGAGCAGCGCCGGATGCCGCTCGTCGCGCAAGGCTTCGTTGCTGACGAAATACGAGTCGCTGACGAGCACGATGGAGCCACCGTTCTCCGGGTAAGTTCGCACGACAGCGACGGGTCGATCATCGCGGACGAGGACGGCGCGCCACGCATTTTTTTCCCGCGCATCGGACAACGAAAAATCCGCCGCCGAATGCCACGAGATCGCCGGCCCGCGGTTCGCCGACGGCGACAGCAAGCTGGCCGGCGCATCCTGAGCTGGCACGGCGGGAAAGGCGCGCTGACGCTGGCGCGCGGCATCCGAGCTGGCTTCGGCGCGGGTGCGAACGCGGCGGAAATCGAGCGCCCATTGTTTGCTGGCGTCCACGGCGTCGGCATCCTCGTCGGCGGCTGCGGCGGGCGAGGGAGAGCCGTCTTTTTTCGGCGACGGCGAAGGCGAGGGAGAGGGGGATTTTCCGAAAGAAAAACCTCGCAGCTCCGTGGTCGGCGTGCGGTCGCTGGGTTGGAAAGTGAGCACGATGCGCGCGCCGCGTTTGGCGGCGGCTTCAAGCTCGGCGGATTCCGTTTTGTTAAAGCTGCCAGGCCAGGCGGCCGGGTCGAGGCCGAGCAGGAAAAGCGTGTCGCCGGCGCCGATGGCTTTTTGGGTTGATCCACCGCCGCCGCCGAGCGCCAGCGCGGGCGGAAGGAGCAGGCGGCTGAGCGCGCGGAAGCTGCGCGTGACTTTGCGCGGATGGTCGGCGGAGGGCAGCGAGTCGAGCGCGGCAAAAAACGCCTTGGCGCCGAGCGCGTCACTGCGCAGCGTGGAGTAGGGCGGATACACGTCGCCGGCTTCAAAACGCAACGCGAACAACCGCAGCAGCCCGAGCAGGAAAAGCGTCACGAGCACGCCGAGCGCGAGCCGGCCCGGCCAGCGGCGGCGTGGGGAAATTTGGGCAAGGTCTGCGCTGCTCATGCGGGAGGGAGACCTGCCGCCGCGCTCGCCAGCGTCGCCGGTGGCGGCGGAGCGGTGTCGGCGATGGTCTGGCGGTCAGCGAGCAGGGCGGCGACGGCTGCTTCATCGGCGGGATGCCGGCCATACCACGCGCGCTCGAAGCCACGCACGGCGCGCGCAAATGCCGTGGGCAACGCGGGGTCGCGGTCGCGCGCGCGGCGACGCACTTCGTGGAGATAATCGCCGTTGCTCTTGAGCCGGGAAATGCCGACGAGTCCGCGGCCGGCGAGCAGCGCAAGCGTGGAAAGGTAGAACGCGCGCAACGCCAGCCGCGCCTCGCCTTTGGCCAGAAGTTCGCGCGCCAGGCGCAGCCAGTCATCCTCGGGCAAGCTGCTGGCGAGCAGACCTTCATCGGCGAGCAAGGTCTCGATGGCCGGCGTGCCGGATGCCGCGCCGTCCGTGCCGTCTTGGGCCGCACGCCCGGCGCGGGCGCGTTGACGGGCGAGCAGCGTTTTTGCGATTAAAAAAAGAGTTAGCAGGAGCAGGAGACCGCCGGCGAGCAAGGCGAGCGGCTTCAAGGCGAGCAGGGAAAAGCCGATGGACGGCGGGTCGGAATCGGAGTTCTCGCTTCTTGCAAATAGCTTGCGTAACCAGCGGGCGAGGCGGCCGAGGGAATCGTTGAGCCAGCGCAGGAAGCGGCGCAGGTAGGACGTTTCCGACGCGGCGTTGTCGGGCTGGGAGACGCGTTCGCGCGGGAGTTTCCAGGCAAATTCGCGGCGGTTGAGCACGTCTTCGATGGAACGATCCAAATCAGCGGGCGGCACGCCGGGGCTGGCTGTGGCGCGCGTCGGCGATGGCGAAGCGGAGGACGCTGCGAAGACGCCTGGTGGATGGGTTAACAAAAACAGCCCGCTGCAAAACAAGATGACGCCCGCCGCCAGAGTTGTCGTCGCTGCCGGAGTGGCGGAGGGAAGGCGCGCCTTATCTGCCGCCGTGGTCGCGCCGCCGACGGGCACGACGGGCAGCGCTTCGAGCGCGGCTTGCAAATCCTCGCCGGTGCGGCGCGCGTCGGCGTGGAAGCAGCGCAGGACGCAGAACGTTTTCCACAACGGATCGACGAGCAGATAGACGAGCGCGAACGTGACGGCGAAGAAGGTGGAATTTAACAGACTAAAGCCGGCGCGGGTGAAGACATTGTCGGCGCCGGAGAACATTTTCAACAGTTGCGGCAGGAGCAGGCAGGCGATGAAAACGTTGAGCCAGACGAAGAGGGTGAGAAACATGAGCACGCCGAGCGCGGCGTGATTTTGCGCCGGCCAGAGCAGCGCGCCGCGCGTGGCGCGTTCGGCGGCGCGGCCGGGCGAGCCGTGGGCGGCATCGGCGAGGGCGTTGACGTGGCCGTAGAAGGCCAGCGCCCAGCCGAGCGGCGCGCCGAAGAGCACGAGGGAAAACGGGATCACGAAGAGCTTGCTCGGCTGCCAGACGGCTTGCACGAGCGCGAGCCGGGCGACGCGACGCGGCGTCCAGGGCGCGGGCCGGACGCTTTGCGGTCCGAGTTGCGCGCGCAAGCGGGCGGCGAAAATGCCCTGGCCGGTCAGCATGCAAAGGAAGAGCGCGGACAACCACGCCGCGGCGAGTCCGGGCGCTTCCGCCGCAGCCGGATCGCGGCTGAGATCAGCGCAGACGAACAGGAGTCCGAGCACGAACGGCAGACTGCCGAGGTAATAACACGCGAGCGTGGCGGCCGGCGCGCGGCGCAAGAGGTGGACGGCGTCTTCCAGCAAATCAAGCGGTCCCGGCGCGAGACTGGCCGTGGCGGCAGCGGAAGGGCGGCGCGGCTTTTTCACGACGCCGGCGGTGACGGTGTCGTCATTAGGAGGAACGGGGACGGCAAGCACGGGAAAAATTTTTTTCCTTCCTCAATCAACGCGTCCAAAGCGTGCCTTCGTGAAAGCTCGCGGGCAGGCTGGCGAGCGCGCGGGCGAAGAGGAGAAATGCCCACCAGAGCCACGCCACGCTGATGGCCAGCGCGAGTGCGCGTCGGCCAGCAACGAGCAGTCGCGCGCGCCATTTTGCGGCGACTGATGCCAACGCCGAATCGGCCGCGTGCGCGGTGGCCATCATCAGCGCGCGCAAGCAGCCGGCGCAGAGAAAGCGGCCTTCGTGCTCGGTCACGCATTCGCGGCAGAAAAACCGGCTGCACGCCGGACAGCGCGCGACGGCTTCGCGCACGGGGTGAAACGCGCAACGCTGGCGGGAGAGTGTGGCATCGGCAGCAGCAGCGGCGGACATGGAGTTTGGCTGAGTGTGTTTTTTTCTCCCTAAACTAAACCTTGGTCTTAATCCTAATCCTAATCTTGGTCTCTGCCGCCGGAGGCAATGCTTGGGCCATGCGCCGCGAGCGCAGAGGGATTAGGATTAAGATTACGATTAGGATTAAGCTGAGGAAGAAAAGAGCCGCCGGTTTGCAGTCAGGTGGAGCGCTGGTTCATCTGCGCGAGATGGAGGTTCAGGCGTTGCGCGACACTCTCGGGCGCGGGGAGCGCGCCTTGCGCGGCGGCGATGCGTTCGCGGATGCGGGCGAAGGCGCGGCGCGCGGCGCGAGCGCGGCTGAGCGAGACGAGCGCAACGCGGCCCGCGGCGGTCTGCACCTGGCAACGGCAGGTCGGCCCGCGCAGCAGATTGATCGTTAACAAAATCGCGCTGACGACGGCCGCTCCCAGCCAGAAGACGTGCGCGCCGCGGCTGTTGACGGCGGAAAAAATCAGCAGGCAAAACACGATCCCGAGCAGCGCGAGAATATTGTAAACCAAGCCGCGGCTGGTGCGGCGGAGTTGGAGCGCCTGGATGTCGGCGTAATAGAAACGGCGGTAGCTGTCGCGCAGAAGCTGGGAGTCGGCCAGGAGCAGGCAGGCGTCGTCGAGCCACAGACTGGCGTTGAGGCCGACGAGTTGCAGGAACATCGGCGCACGGCCGGGCAGGCGCTGGAGATTTTGCCAGAGCGGCGGACTGGGCATATTGAAAAAAAATCAGAACGACCGGCGGCGCGATTGCGCTTCGCCCGCGTGGAGGATGATCGGCCAGAGCGTGCTGGCGAAATAATACCAAAACGCCACCCAGCCGGCGAGGCACAACGCGGCGAGCACGATGGCCCAGAGCAGCCAGGCGCGGCTGCGTGGCACGAGGCTGCGGGCGGGTTGACGCCAGGCCGCCGCGGCGAGCACGAGCGCGGCGGGCGCGGTGAACATCGTCAGCCCGGCCAGCGGAAAAATCGCCAGCGGCGCGGCGACGAGGAAAAACGAAAGTTTATCGAAAAAAACGCGCTCGGTTTCCAGCTCGCGCCGCAACGGATTGCCGTGGTCGCCCGTGGTAGTCGGAGCGAGAGTCTTGTCCACACAATCCGGGCAAAGGTGCCGGCCGGGCGCGAGTTCCAAATCGCAGGTGGCGCACAGAAAGCGGCCGCAATGTCCGCACGGCACGGCGGCTTTCTTCGCGGGATGAAAGAAGCAGCCGGCGTCCTCCGCCGTGAGCAGCGGCGCGGCGACGGGCGCGGCAGGCGCGGCAGGTCGGAAAAAGGCGGGGAAGACTTCGACTTGCAGCGACGTGCCGCAACTCGGACAAGCCACGGGCGCGGGCGTGTTGACGACTTCGCCGCCGAGCACGGTTTGGCACGCGTCGCACTGGAGCAAGCTGGGCGCGGGAGACATGGTGGCAGCAGCGGTCACTTATAAATCACCCGCGTGTCGCACAAAAAATCGTGCAGCCCGCGCCGCTCGGGATCGACGGCGACGATGAGATAGCTCAGGCCGAGCGTGAAAGAGTTGAGCAGCTTGGCCACGGCGCGCAACGCCGCGCGGCGATAGGTGAGCTTCGCGCCGTCGGAGCGGATGACGCGCAGTCCGCAGATGAGCTTGCCCGGCGTGCCGCCGAATTTGCCGGTGAAAAACGTCGCGTAACCCAGCTCGAAGCCGAACGAAAAAAGCTGCAAGCCGACGTTCAGAAGCAGTTGCGCGCGAGTGTAGTCGGGCGACCCGAGGTTCACGCCGCCGCGCATCATCAAAACCGGCAGGAGCACGCCGGCGATGAGGCCGACGACGAATTGCACGGGCAGCTTGATGAAGTAATCGAGCGTCGCCGCCCCGACGCGAATCCAGAATCCGGCGTAACGAAACGCCGTGAGCTGGCGCAGCAAGCCTTCGCGCAGGCGCTGGAGCGTGAAAGGCTTGCAGCTCGGGCACACGCGGCGTCCCCAGATGGGAGCCAGCTCCTCGGGCGCGGCGCTGCGACCGCATTCGGAGCAATAAGCGAGGTGCGCGAGCACGTCGGCCGCGGTGAGCGCGACCACGGGCGTCGTTGTCGTTGTTGCCGCAGCCGACGCGTCACCACCGCCGAGCTGCCAGGCTTCCGCGCTGCGGGCGCTCTCGGCGGCGGCGCTCACCGCCCAGATTTCCTGATACGGCTGCCACGCGGCCATGCCCGAACGCCACACGGGCGTGACGCCTGCGACCGTGCCGCTGCGCACCAAACCGGCAAACGCAGCGTCATCAACCGGTCCAATCTGCTGGCTGCGGATGTCGCGGTAATACCAACTCATTTCCTTGAAATAACCGCGGATGAACGCGGATGAAACGCGGAGGATTTTTAGCCGGAATCGGCGGAATTCCAACAGAATTACCGGGGAAAAGGAAACAAGGCCGGGCCGCACAAAGCACCGGCATTTCCTTTGCCACCCCGCCGCGTTTTCCCAGGCGCGTCCGCAGCTTTTGCTGGGCGCTCAACACTGGCTGGCGACGATCTTGTCGCGGCAGATTTCCAGCACGCGACGTTCATCCGAAGTCAGGCTGCGCATGCCTTCGCGCGAGATTTTTTCCAGGATCGGATCGACGGCTTCGCGGATGTATTGGCGCGTGCTCATGCGGCGTTCGCGCTCGGTGGTGCCGAGCAAAGGCGCGGCGACGATGGTGTGGAGCGAGGAGGCGGCTGGCGAGGCGAGTTGACTGCTGCCGCTGCTGGCCGTGCGCGCCACGCTGCTGCTACTGCTGGCCACCGTTTGTCCCGGCCGGGCGACCGGCGGCCAGTCGTCCGAGGCGCGCGTCCAATGATTTTCCGCGCCTCGCGACAAGCGTCGGCCGCGCAACGCCGGTTCGCCCTCGTCCGCCGGCCAGCGTTGGCCAAAGCCAAGCCGCCGCACGTATAGCCAGCCGCCGAGCGCGCCGCCGACCGCGCCGAGGCAGCCCAGCCGCGCCTGGCCGAGCGCGTCTGCGAAGGTCGGGCTGCAATAGAGCAGGAAGAGCAACGCCGGGATCAGCAGCGTGAAGACGGCGACGAAACGCACCTTCAAACGCACGCTGGGCGCGGGCAGGAAAATGAGCGCGCCGATCTCCATTTCCGGCATGATCGTGGCGAAGGCGAGGAGCACCGCGAGCGTGGCGCCGAGGTCGCCGACGATGGGCAGCGCGGCGCTGTCCGGACCGAGTCCGGGCAACAACGTGCCGAGCGCGCGCAACCCGCCGGTCAACGCGCCGGTGAGCAGGTAGAGGCAAAGGAAGTGTCGGCGGCCGATGACGGCTTCCAAGTTGCGCCCGGCAAAAAAGAGCAGGCCCGTGCTGGTCAGCAACGCCCAGACGTTTTCGTGCAGGAAAAGGTGCGTCCCGATCCGCCAGACCTGGCCGGCGCGCAGGCTCTCGCCACTGAGGGCGAGCCAGTTTTCCAGCCAATCCGCGCTGCCCGGCGACCCAATCGGCGAAGGCGTGTGCGCCAGAAAAAAGCAGGTGGCGAAGACGCCGACGTGCAGCCCGATGAGAGCGTAGGCGACTGGTGGCACATGACACCAGCGGCGAAGGGCGGATCGTAGCGAGCGCCGGGGGGAACGCATACTGGGAGGATACGTGGGAAGGTTAACGGATGGACGGGGGAATGTCGAGCCGCGCCAACGGGTATTTTTCTTTCCTCACTCGGGCTTAATCGTAATCGTAATCCTAATCTTAGTCCTCTGCGTTCGCGGCGTGTCGCCCTTGCCTCCGGCGGCAGCAGACTAAGATTAAGATTACGATTAGGATTAAGCCTGAGTGGGAGACGCGGTGCTGACAGATGACAGGCAGCGGATTCCGGGCCAGAATGGCCGCACCAAAATGCAATTTGCGGAAAATCGCGTCCTGTTCGGCCACGACGAGACGCCGCGGCTGGTTTCCGTCGAGTTGGCGGGGGAAAAGGAAGTGCTCGTTTTCCGCCGTGAAGGCGCCGGGGTGGACGCTCGGACGGTGACGGAGCGCGCGCCGTTTCAGCCGTTTCTGTGGCTGGCGGCGGACGCTAGTTTGACGCTGCCGGGCGATCAGACGCTGAGCGGCGGGCTGCACTTTTCGCGGCTCGCGCGCTGCGGGAGCTGGAGCGATTTTCAACGGCTGCGCGGCGAGTTGCGCGACGCCAACGTGTCGCACTTCGCGTTGAGCGACCCGGTGCAGCAATACCTCACGGCGACCGGGCGGACGTTGTTCAAAGGCATGGATTTCGCCGAGCTGCGGCGGATGCAGATCGACATCGAAACGTTTTGTGCGCGGGGCTTCGAGTTTTCCAACGCCGAGCGCGCGAGCGATCATCTCATGGCCATCGCGGTGAGCGATCAATCGGGCTGGGAAGAGTTGATTTTGGTCGAGCACAAAAACTTCGAGCAAAGCGAGCGGCTCGCGCTCGAACAGCTCAACGCGCTCATCGCCGAGCGCGATCCCGACGTGCTGGAAGGACACAATTTTTTCAAGTTCGACCTGCCGTATCTCGCGGCGCGCGCGCGACGGCACCGCGTGCGGCTCGCGTGGGGACGCGACGGCAGCGTGCTGAGTTCGCGCGCGTCGCGGGTGCAGATCGCGGAGCGGACGATCAATTATCCCAAGGCCGAAGCGCGCGGACGGCACATCGTCGATACGTTTTTGCTCGTGCAGCTTTACGACATCGGCACGCGCGAGCTGGAATCGTTTGGGTTAAAAGATGTCGCGCGCCACTTCGGCATCACGGCGGGCGGCGGCGATGAGGCGCACGAACGCACGTATCTCAGCGGGCTGGAAATTCAGGAGGCATATCTGCACGCGCCGCAGAAGTTCGCCGCGTATGCGCTCGACGACGTGCGCGAGACGCGGGCGTTGAGCGGGCTGCTCAGCGGCAGCTATTTCATCCAGGCGCAGATTTTTCCTTATAACTATCAAGAGGTCATCGTGCGCGGCAACGCGACGCGGGTGAACTCGCTCTTCCTGCGCGAATACTATCAGCGCGGACACTCGATCCCGGATTTGCCGACCGCACGAGCTTACGAAGGCGGCTACACGGATGTCTTCGTCACCGGCGTGAAACACAACGTCTGGCACTGCGACGTGGCCTCGCTGTATCCGAGCGTGATGCTGCGTTACGACGTGTTTCCGGCGGCAGACAAGCTCGGCATTTTCCGCGGACTATTGACCGACCTGCGCGCATTCCGTTTGCAAGCAAAAGCCGACATGCGCAAGGCCGCGACGGACCCGGCGCGACGCCGCGAATACAACACGCTCAACGCGCTGCAAAATGTGTTCAAAGTCCTCATCAATTCGTTCTACGGCTACCTCGGTTTTGCGCAGGGACACTTCGCCGATTACGACGCCGCGTCGCGCGTGACCGAGATCGGGCGCGACTTGTTAAAACAGATGGTCGCGCGCTTGCAGACAGCCGGCGCGGAAGTCATCGAGATAGATACGGATGGCATCTACTTCGTGCCGCCAACTGGCGCGACGACGGAGACGCTCGGCAGGCAGCTTGCCGACGTGTTGCCGCAAGGCATCGAGATCGAGTTCGACGCGAAGTTTCAAGCGATGTTTTCTTATAAGGCGAAGAACTACGCGCTGCTCGCCGAGGATGGCTCGCTGGTCCTCAAAGGCGGCGCCTTGAAGTCGCGCGGGCTGGAGAAATTTCAGCGCACGTTTTTGGAAAAAATGATCTGCCACTTGCTCGCCGGCGAGCCGGAGAAAATCGCGGCGTTGCGCGAGGAGTATGAACGCAACATCCGCGAGCGGCTTTGGGAAATTGACTGGCTGGCGAAGACCGACACGCTGCAAGATTCGCTCGGGCAATATCAGAAAAAAATCGGCGCCAGCGCGCGCAACCGCTCCGCCGCGTATGAACTCGCGCTGAAGAGCGGCCGCGACTACCAGCCCGGCGATCAGGTGAAGTTTTATATCACCGGAGAAAAGAAAAAGGTGAGCGCGTATGACAACGCCAAGCTCGCCAGCGAATGGCGCCGCGATGCACGCGACGAGAACGTCGAATACTACCTCGACAAGCTCAACGAGCTAGTCGCGAAGTATGCCAAGTTTTTGCCGGCGGAAGCCACCGCGAAACGCGGCAAAGCCGATCCGCACCAAGGCGATTTGTTTGGGTGAAGATTCGTTGTAACTTTGCCCATGCGATACCCAGTAGTGCTGCGCGAAACAGACGAGGGTTACAGCGTGCAATGCCCGGCCTTGTCCGGCTGTTGGTCGCAGGGAAAAACCGAGGCCGAGGCGCTCGCGAACATTGCGGATGCCATTCAGGATTACCTCGCTGCGCTGCACGATTCGCTGGCTGGCGCGGACGTGCGGGAAGTGGAAATTTCCGCGTAATTCCATGCCGCGGATACCGGGCGTCAATCACCTGCGCGCGGTCGCGGCGCTGGAGAAAGCCGGCTTCCGCATCGTGCGCCAAGGCAAGCACATCGTGATGTCGGACGGCGCGCGGTTCTTGACCATTCCGCGAAACAATCCGGTGAATGCTTTCACGATGGGCGGCATCGCCAAAGACGCTGGCCTCGGCGTTGATGAATTCCGCAAGCTGCTTTGAAAAATGAAACGCGGCTTTGTCGATAAGCTCATCGCGCGCCTGGGCCGGCTGCGGCCGGAGGAGGCGCAGGCGCATGTGTTGCGCATCGTGCGCGAAAAGGGGTTTCTCGAAACGATCTTCAACGCCATCCAGGAAGGCATCATCGTCACCGATCCGAATGGCCGCATCGCGTATCTCAACACGGCGGCGGCGCAGCTTTTCGGATTGAATCACGATACCGCGCTCGGTCAGCCGCTCGACTCCGCGGTGCGCGGCCTGGACTGGGCGTCGCTGGCGAACGCGGATGGCGGGCGCGACAAGTTCGTCAGCCGCGACATGGAGGTTTTTTATCCGGCCAATCGCTTCCTGAATTTCTACGTCGTGCCGTTGTTGCTCGAAGAAACTCCGCGCGCCGCGCGCCGCCGTGGTGGGCGGCCGGATGAAGCCGCGCGCGTCGAGCGGGCGGGTCACGCGATGATCGTGCGCGATCTCACCGAGAGCCGCCGCAACGCGCAGGAGACGCTCGAAACCGAGCGGCTCAACGCGCTCACGCTCCTCGCCGCGGGCGTGGCGCACGAGATCGGCAATCCGTTGAATTCTTTGAACATCCACCTTCAGCTCATGGAGCGGAAACTGCGCAAGCTGCCGCTCGGCGACCGCGCGGAACTCGAAGACTCCGTGCGCATCGCCAAGGACGAAATCCGGCGGCTCGATTTCATCGTGAGCCAGTTTTTGCGCGCCATTCGCCCGGCGAGTTTGCAGACGCAAATCGAAGACGTAAACGCCGTCGTGCGCGAGTCGGTCGCGTTTCTCCAAGCCGAAATCGAAGACCGCGACATCCTCGTGGAAACCGAGCTGGCGGAAAATCTGCCGCCGCTGGAAATCGACCGCGACCAGCTCAAGCAGGCGTTTTACAATGTGATCAAAAACGCCGTGCAAGCGATGCAGAGCGGCGGCATCCTGCGCATCACGAGCGGGGCGGAGCCGGAGTATGTCTGCGTGGCATTCACCGACACGGGCGGCGGCATTTCGCAGGAGCATCTCAACAAGGTTTTCGAGCCGTATTTCACGACGAAAGCGAGCGGCAGCGGGCTGGGTTTGCTCATCGTGCGGCGCATCGTGCGCGCGCACGGCGGCGAGATCGAATTGCGCAGCGACGAAGGCCGCGGGCTGACAATCACCATCCGGCTGCCGCGCCGCGACAGGCAGGTGCGGATGCTGGCGTTGCGCGAGGGGGATAACGAGGCGTCGGGCGAGGACGAAGGGTAAGTTTTAACACACAGGCACAAAGGCATCGAGGAACACATAGGATGGAGTTTTTTTACCTTCCAACCTTTACGCTTCTATCTTCTACTACTCACCATTCGCTATCTACTACCTATCTTCTACCTTGCTTCACTCTTCTACCTCCGTGTTCCTCGGTGTCTTTGCGCCTGTGTGTTAAGATATAGCTGCTTCCTCGCGTTCAGTCTTCTCTTCGCCACCGGCTGCGCGCGCGGACCGCGCAACGCCACCGAGGCCAAGGCCAAAATGCCGCGCGTTTTCGCGGGCAGCGTGACGTTCGACGGCGAGCGCGCCGGCCGGCGGGTGCGCGTGCTGACCGATTCGTTGCGGGTGCGCGACGAACACACACTGGAATTCGAGCGCGTGCATTTCTACGTGCTTGCGCCGCTGAGCGACGACACGCTCTTTGACGAAATCGTCGAGACGCACGGCACCATCGACGTGCCCGGCCTGGACATTCACGTTAACGAGCACGACCTCGGCCGCGCGGGCGGCGAACCGCTCACGGTGCGTGCCGGTTCCTTCCACGGCCAGCTCAGCGCCGACCTGCGCACGGTCCACGCCGAATGGTTCATGCCGGACCCGAACACCGGCGCGGAACGCAAAGCTGAGTTGAAGCTTCGCGCGCCGTAAATCAATTTCGGGATTTTAAGGCGCCGCCTGCTGGCTTTTTTCGCCGCTTTCCTGCGACGGCGTCGCGGTCGCCGCGGGGGCGGCAGCGGCTTTCGCCAGCACCAATCCACGTTTGGCTTCGGCCGATTCCGGTTCCAGCTTGAGCGCCTGCGCATAATCTTCCGCCGCAGCGTCCCAGCGGCCGAGCGCCAGCCGCAGATTGGCGCGTTGCACGAGCAAGCTCGCGCTCGGCTGGTGCGCGGGGCCGTTGAATTTGGCGTCAAAACGCGACAGCTCCTTCTGCAATTGTTGGGGGTCGGCGTAAGCCTTGCCGGCGGGCGTGTGCTCGCGCGCGAACGCCTCGCCCGCGGCCGCACACGCGGCGGCGTAGTCTTCGATGGCCTCCGCGCGGTTCTTTTCCGCTTCGGCGCGGTCGGCGGCTGCGAGGAATGCCAGTGCCGCGCGTTGCTGCGGGTCGTCCGACGCCGACGGCTGCGGCGTTGGCACGACGTTGGGCGTCATCGTGGGAGGATGAGACGGCGTCGCGTAGGCCAGGGTTCCCGGTTCGCTGGCGGATCGTTGTTGCCGCAGGAAAAGCCCCGCGCCGGCGACTGCGAGCAACACGACGGTCAACGCACCCGCCAGCGCGCCGATGGGCAGGCGTCGCCGCGCCGGACCTTCCACTGGCGATAATGATGCTGCTGCTGGCGCCAGCATGGGCACCGGCGCGGCGGCAGGCGACGACGCCACGGCCTGCGGCGTTATGGGCATAGCCGACGACTGCGCCGGCGCCGGCGTTGTTGCACCCGTGGCGCCGGCCGCTGCGCCGAGCCGGTGAAAGTGGAGCTGCCGCAACGGCTCCGGCGGCGGCGGCATCGGGTCCTGCCAATACGTCGGCCGCACAAACGTGTCGCGGCGCAGGCTCAGCGCGTGCTGCCATTCGCGCTCGACGAACTCCGAGCGCGCCGCGTTCTGCGACCAGAAGAGTTGAAAAATATCGGCCTCCTCGATGATCTTCCGCAGCCGCGCGTCCCATTTCTCGCCGCTGCGCAGGTGCAGCCAGTCGCGCAGATATTCGTCGCCGAGCGTGCGCGCATGGCGCTCGACGCTTTCGACAATTTCCACGTCCCGGTGCGAGTAAGAGGCAAAGATTTTGCGAAACGGCCGCGCGCTGCTCCGCTCGCGTCCGGCGACCTCTGCTTCCTTCGCCGCAAGATTGCCGAGCTGACTATCGACGCGGATCGCGAGGCTGATTTCGGCCAGCACCAATGGCCCGAGAAAAACCGTGAGCCGGCCGCGCGCCGTTTTCCCATCCAACGCCGCGCCCGCCCGCAGGTCGAACGTTTCGCCGTGAACGCTCACGCCGTCTTTCCAAAAAAACGTCCGGTGCGGCGGATTAAATTCCACGCCGGCCAGCTCGGGCACAAACGTGATCTCGCCTTCGCGCGGCACGGCCAGCCGGCTGTCATCGGTCGTCTGCTTGTAATCCTCCGCGTGCTGCGGGCCGAGGATCGCGGCGGCTTGCGCGGCCATTTCCTCCAACGGCGCGCGTTCGTCGGCGTCCATCCAGGCGGGGCGTTCCTCGAGGTGCGCGAAGACGAGCAGCTTGGCCCATTTGTTGGGCTGAACAACTTTGGGTCGATACGCGGTGAACTGGACGTTTTCGTCGAGCGCCGGCGACGGCGTCGCGGGCGTGGTTGCCGGCGCTGGGGCGAGCGGCCGCGGCAAGCTGTCGAGCGGAATGCACGTCGTGTCGCCGGTCGAAGTCTCATCCTCAACCGACGCGCTCGTAGCAGCGGCGGGTGGCGGCATCGCGCGGCCCGCCTGGCAGGCTTCGATGTCTTGCAATAATTCCTCCGCCGACTGTGGTCGCTCGCCGGGCGCGCGCGCGAGCAGCCGCGCGAGCAACGCACGCACCGGCTCGGGCGCGCTGGCCGGCAGGCGGTCGAGAAAAGTTTGCGGCAGGTCGTTGTTGCCGACGCTGGACAACAGCGGGAGCGGCGACTCGCCGACGAGCAAAAACCAGAGCACCAAGCCGAGCTTGTAATAATCCGTGCGCCGGTCCGACACGCGGTGCTCTTTTTCCTCCGGGCTGAGCCAGCGCGGCCCGCCGCTGCCTTCGCCGCCCCAGCGCCCGGGCGAGGGCGGGAGCAGCGCGGCGGCTTCGTAGCTGACGATTTTGACCACGTTGTCCTTCGACCCCGCGCCGCCCTGCGTGGCGGCGGTGAACCGCAAAACGTCCGGCCCCAGATGCGGATGAACCAAGCCCAGCGCGCCGGCCGCTTGCAGCCCGAGCGCGACCTGCCGCGCCAGCTCCAGCGCCTCGGCTGCCGGCAACGGCCCGCGTTGTTTTACCAGGTCGGCCAGCGACTCGCCCGCGGCCCGTTCCATCACCAGCACGCACCGCCCGTCCGTCGCGTGATCCGTGGCAAGCAAGGCGGCGACGTGCGGATGGTGCAGCGTCGCCAAAAGGTGCGCGATCTTTTCGTTGGTTTGCCACGCGCTGACGCGCAACACGACCTCTGGCGCATCGGCTGCGTCGGCGTCGGCGGTGCGCCGCGCCTTGTAAACCATGCCTTCCACGCCCCAGCCCAGCCACCACATGCTCCCCTCCTCGGGCCGCCGCAGGACGCGGTATTGCCCCAGGAGCGCGAGGTCGTCGTGGTCTTCGTCGTTGCCGGCCATAGCGGAGTCTGGCTACTTTTTTTGCTGCAAGGGGAAAGCTGGCTCGTCCGCTCCAAGGGACTATCCATTGGCGGGGAGAAAGGCAATCCTTCTTGTCAACGGTGCGGAAGCGGGTTCCTGTTTGGTCCGAGTCTGACTCTTTGTTCGCTCTCAACCAGCTTAATCCTAATCTTAATCTTAGTCCTGGTCCTGCCGCCGGAGGCAGCGCTTGAGCCATGCGCCGCGAGCGCAGAAGGACTAAGATTAAGATTAGGATTACGATTAAGTGGGAGCTGACTCGCGCGCTCTGCTTTCCCTTTTATGCGTCAGCACACCCTCCTCATCGTCGATGACGAAAAGCACACTCGCGAAGGGTTGCGGCGCTCGCTGGAGGACGACTTTGAAGTCTATGCCGCCGCCGATTTCGCCGGCGGCGTGAACATTCTCACCAGCGAATCCGTGGACCTCTTGCTCACCGACTTGCGCCTCGGCGGCAGCGACGCGCAAAACGGCCTCGCGCTCATCGACCGCGCGTTGAAGCTGCCCACGCCGCCGATCTGCATTTTGATGACTGCCTATGGCTCCATCGACACCGCCGTCGAGGCGATGAAGCGCGGCGCCTACGACTTCGTCACCAAGCCGGTCAACCTCGACAGCTTGGAAATTAAGATCAAACGCGCCCTGCGCGGACGCGAGGTCGAGAGCGAAAACCGCGGCTTGCGCGAACAGATCGACAAACGCGCCGGCCTCGAAGCGCTCATCGGCCGCTCGGCGCCGATGGAGCAAATTTTTGACACCATTCGCCAGGTCGCCCCGACGCGTGCCACCGTGCTCATCGAAGGCGAAAGCGGCACCGGCAAGGAACTCGTCGCCCGCGCGCTCCACACCATGAGCAACCGCGCGAAGGCGAAATTCGTCGCCGTCCATTGCGCCGCGCTCTCGCCGCAGCTTTTGGAGAGCGAACTCTTCGGCCACGAACGCGGCGCCTTCACCGGCGCGACCGAACGCCGCGCCGGCCGCTTCGAGCAAGCGGATGGCGGCACGATTTTTCTCGACGAAATCGGCGAGATCGAGCCGAGCGTGCAGGTGAAACTTTTGCGCGTGCTCGGCGAACGCACTTTCGAGCGCGTCGGCGGCAACGCGCAGATCAGCACGGACGTGCGCCTCGTCGCCGCGACGAACAAGCGGCTGGAAAAACTCGTCGCCGACGGCAAGTTCCGCGACGACCTTTATTACCGCCTCAACGTCGTGCGCATCGACATGCCGCCCTTGCGCGAACGGCGCGAAGACATCCCGCTGCTGGTCACGGCGTTCCTGAAAATTTCGAGCCAGGAAAACGACAAGCCGGCGAAGGAATTCACCGCCGATGCCTTGGCGCGACTCATCGAATATCCCTGGCCCGGCAACGTGCGCGAACTGCGCGCCGCCATCGACCACGGCGTCGTCCTTTCCCAAGGCCCGAAGATCACCCTGCGCGACCTGCCCACCGCCTTGCGCCACTGGCATCCCGCCGATCATCCACCGGCTGCCGACAATTCCGCTCCAGCCAACCAGCCTGCTGCCGCGCCACAACCGCCGCCATCGCCCTTCGACCTGCACGCCACCGAGCAACGCCTCATCGAACGCGCCCTCGCCGACACCAACGGCAACATCACCGAAGCCGCCAAACAACTCGGCATCTCCCGCCGCACCTTGCACCGCAAGCTCAAAGCGCAAAGCCGCCCCGCGACGACGGCGTGAGTAGGCGCTAGTTCAGCAATATTCTCCGCATTGCCGCGCAACATTTACCAAAAACATTGCGGGCTTTGGCTCTTCATTCGTAGTGAGTCCACATCCGAATGACTTTGATGGTATGTTCGGCCTCATAGACCTGATAGACCAAACGATGCTGGATGTTGATGCGGCGCGAATACGCCCCAGCCAGATCGCCGACGAGCTTTTCGTAAGGCGGCTGGTTCTGAAAAGGATTCTCGGCAATGATGTCGAGCAGACGTTGCGCCTGTGCTCTGAGGTTTGAGGACGCAATTTTCCTGGCGTCCTTCTGCGCTTGCCTGGTGTAAACAATCGACCAACTCACCAGCCGGGCTTTCTGGAGGCTTTGCTGAGCGGTTCGGCCAAGCCCTTGCGGATCGAGTCGCGCATTCCCGGAATCGAAACAAGGTAGAGCGTCTCCTGGATGCTGCGCCAGTCCTCCTCCGAAATGAGCACGGCGTTGGAGCGCTTGCTTGTAATCTGAATTGGCTCGTGCGAGTCAGCCGTCTCGTCCAACAGTTGATAGAGCCTGGCGCGGGCTTGAGTGACAGGCAGCGAGGTCATGCGTGAAACGTGCGTAAAAGCGTGCGTTCCGTCAAGGTAGTTTGCGACGCCTAACTATGCTTTGTCATCTTGCCGCTTCCGTCCGCTCGCCCGCCAATTTTTTGGACTCAAGCTCAGCGACAGACTCTAGCGAAGACAGAGATTGAAGACAGAAAGCAGTCCGTCACCAGAGCCTGTTCACTATGGAACCGGGTTAGGTGTTACGGTCCTTGAACTTCAACTAGACGCCATCCATTCTCTGTTTTCTGGAAACCCATCACGCCGTTTATCACCTGAGATTGGCCCTTTCTGCCAATGTTTCCAAGCACAATTGCTGCATTGGGGTCGGTTCTTGGTTGGATGTCGGTTTGCGAGGCTTTCTTTGCGCCAAATGGTTCACTAGGAGAGGACCACGGGGAGCCATAAAGGCAATTATCCTGAAACTGAATCGTAGCTGAATACTCAAGTCGGTATTCGGCATCGCCCAAGCTAATCCCGTTTGTTTTGGTAAAGGATACAAGCGTAATTAGCCCGTTAGATTGGCTTTGAATCATGTTCTGAATCAGATCGCGTGCAGTTGACTCAGTTGGTTTTGACGAACATCCAATAAGAATGAATGTCGCCGCGACGCTTAGGATAACGAGATGTAATGTTTTCATTGGTAGTGCGATTTACGACGCTTAACTAGGTTATCAGCGGCGCAATTTACAGCCTAATCTGGGTGCCTTCCTCAAGACAAGCGAATTATCCCGCATTTTGCCTCCTCATCTAATAGGCACTGCAACAGTGCGGGATTATCCTTCGAGCGAGAAACGCTCTAATTTTGAACATCGAAGCCTGAGAGATACTCAGGCGGCCGAGTTATCCACGGCGCGGGCGGCGGCTGGCACCGAGGTCGGCAGAGCCGGCGCGGCGGCACGATTTTCACGATCATCGGCGGCCAAATGCGTTCTCTTCCCGATGCCGGAGAAATTTGCATTTCCCGCGTGCGGCGGCTTGACGCTGCGGGGGCTTCGCGGCTTTGCTTGTGGGCGGCGTGCGGCGGCTTTCACCGCAGCCAGGTTTTTAATTATAAAGAAGGGGCTAAATCTGATCGTGACTGCTTCATCACTCGCCAAGTTTTTTTGCCGTCGCCGCTGGCTGTCGCCGTTGGCCGGCGCGTTGGGGCTGGCTTTGTTGCCATTGTCGGGAACGCTGCTGCTCGCGCCAACGCCGACTGCCTCGGCGCAGGAGCCGCAGGGGTTTGACACCGTCATCATCGACGCCGGCCACGGCGGGCACGACCGCGGCGGCGTGCCGGGGCAGCGGGGCGTGGCGGAGAAGGAGGTAACGCTCGACACGGCCTTGCGCCTCCAGCGCATCCTGCGCGCGCAGGGTCTGCACACGGTGCTCACGCGCGACGGCGATTATTTCGTCCCGCTCGGCCAGCGCACGGCTTACACGGCCGGGCGCGGCAACGCCGTGTTTTTATCCATCCATTTCAACAGCGCGCCGCGTGAGGGCGCCAGCGGCATTGAGACGTATTATTATCGCGGCGACAGCTTTGGACTGGCCGAGCGGTTGCACGAGAGCATCATCGCGGCGACCGGCGCGGACAACCGGGCGTTGCGCCGCCGAGGCTTTTACGTCATCCGCAATTCGCACATTCCCGCCGTGCTCTGCGAGTGCGGTTTTCTGACGAATTACGAAGAGGAAGCGCGCATCGCCAACAGCGGCAGCTACCGCCAAAAACTCGCTGAAGCGATGGCGCGCGCTCTCATCGCGCAACGCTCCAGCGGCGACCCCAACGGCCTCGGTTCGCAGCCGCCCGTCACCAGCGAACGGCTCGTCAGCCGCGGGCATCGGGGCGGCGGACGCCACGGCCGGGGAGGGCGCAGGTATTATTACGTCTCGCGACATTCTCGCGGCGGCGGTCGCTCCCGGCACGGGCACGCGATTTCCTCGCGGCACCACGGCGGCAGCTCGCGCTCAAGCCGGCACGCTTCGACCAGCAGCCATCGCCGGCGCCGGCGGGGTTGAGCCGGTGGCTGGTGTTCTCCGAGGGGCAGCAGAAATCTCCCGCCAAACCGCAAAGGAAGGAAGCAGGCTTCGTTTCCTCGCGCCCAAATGCAACTTGGGAATGCAGGAAATTCTTCTAAAGAATCTTGGTGACTTTGTGCCTTTGCGTGAGGCTTCTGCCGACATTGCAAACCGGCGCGGCTGTCGGCATATTGGCGGCGTCATGGCTGCTGCCACCTCCGGCCCGAAGATTGACCCCGCGCTGCACGTCGAGCACAAGCCCGCCTGGATCAAGGTGCGGCTGCCGAACAACCCGGTTTTCTTTTCCACCAAGGCGCTCATTTCCGACTTGCGGCTGCACACAGTCTGCGAATCGGCGCAGTGCCCGAACCGCTGGGAATGCTGGAGCCAAGGCACGGCGACGTTCATGCTCGCGGGCGATCGCTGCACGCGGGCGTGCGGCTTTTGCGCGGTGAGCACGGCGAAGCCATTCGCGTTGGAAGAAGACGAGCCGGGGCGCGTGGCCGAGGCGGTGCGGCGGATGAAGCTGCGGCACGTCGTGCTGACCGCCGTGGCGCGCGACGATCTGCCCGACGGCGGCGCGGAACATTTTGCCCGCACGATCCGCGCCATCCGCGCCGCCGATCCGGGCATCATCATCGAGGTGCTGACGCCCGATTTTCACGCGCGCGAACGCGACCTGCGCGCCGTGCTCGCCGCGGAGCCGGAGATTTTTAATCACAACCTCGAAACCGTCGAGCGCCTGACGCCGCAGGTGCGTTCGCGCGCGAAATACCGCACCTCGCTCGAAGTCTTGCGCCTGGCGAAAACGATCCGGCCCGAGAGCGTGACCAAGAGCGGTCTCATGCTGGGCTTGGGCGAAACGGAACCCGAGTTGTTTCAAGCGATGGACGACTTGCGCGAGGCCGGCGTGCAAGTGCTCACGCTCGGGCAATATCTGCGCCCGACCCCGGCGCACCTGCCGGTGGTGGCTTACATCGCGCCGGAGACGTTCGCACTCTACGGCGACATCGCGCGGCAGAAAGGTTTTGAATACGTCGCCAGCGGCCCGCTCGTGCGCTCGTCGTATCACGCCGCCGATTTCCATCCAGTGCAGCCGCGCTAGCGCGCGGAAGCTCGAAGTTCCAAGCTCGAAGCTCGAAACAAGCTCAAAGATTCCAAGCTCAAAAACGGACTGCGTGATCAGCGTTGCGGCTGGTTTTGAGTTTTGGGCTTTGAACTTGCTTTGAGCTTAGAACTTCGAGCTTAGAACTTTCCTTCTCCGCCATGTCCGTCGCCGCTCTCATCCCTGCGTATTGCGAGGAAAAATTCATCGCCAACGTGGTCGCGCGCACGCTCGCCCAACAGCCGGGCATCAGCCGCGTGCTCGTCGTGGACGACGGCTCGCCCGACCGCACGGCGGAACTGGCGCGCGCGGCCGGCGCGGAGGTGATCGTTCACGAAACGAACGCCGGCAAAGGCGCGGCGGTGCAGACCGGGCTGCGGCGGTTGCAGGAAGACCCGGCCTGCGAATGGATCGTCATGCTCGACGCCGACGGCCAGCATCGGCCCGAGGAGATCGGCCGGTTTCTCGATGCCGCGCAGCAAATGCCCGCGGCGCGCTTGTTCATCGGCACGCGCATGAGCGACACGCGCACGATGCCCCTCGTGCGGCGGCTGACGAACCGCTTCATGTCGGCGCAGATCAGCCTGCTCTGCGGACAGCGCATTGCCGACACACAATGCGGCTTTCGCCTCCTGCACCGCACGCTCATCCCGCTGTTGCTCGACCGCGCGGCACGGTTCGATTACGAGACCGAGATGCTCATTGTCACGAGTTGGCGCGGGGAAAAAATCGCCGACGTGCCGGTGAGCACGGTCTATGGCGAAGAAACGAGCAGCATCCATCCGCTGCGCGACACCGGGCGGTTTTTCAAGCTCATGGGCCGCTACTGGCTGCGGCGCTGGCGGCAACGCGAAGTTGATGGAAATCAAGCTGCGATGTTGCCGCTTTAGCTGTTTGGGATAAAACGGACGCGCCAGCTTTTCCCTGTCATCCTGAGCTTGTCGAAGGATCGCTTGCTGCCTGCCTTGGCTCGCAGAACAAACAAACCGCAGTTTGTTGATCCACCGAGCCAGACAATCAATGAGAGGTTTGGCTTCGCCTGTCTCCGCTGCGCTCCGGCTCTCGACTGCGCTCGGGATGACAAAAGGTAAAAACGGGTGGCGTTTAATCCACGCTCATCACCGCTAGCTCCGCAATTTCTCCAACAGCCGATCAATCTCGACGTATTGCTCGACGAGCGTTTGGATCGCGCTGATTTTTTCCGTGTCGCCGGGCAGCGTCTTCACCGTCATCGAATGAATGCGGCTGGCCACCGCGAAGCTTTCGTGCGGCGAGGTGATGAACGGAATCTCCGAGCTGTGGATCATGTCCAGGATGCTCGGGTGCGGCCGGTGCTGCCCGCACAGCGCCACGCCCGCGACCAGCGGCGGCCCGGACTTGCCGCCGCCGCCGCCCTGCTCGCCGGTCGCCGCTGTGCTCGGCAAGAGACAAGTTGACGAGAGCGCGGCGAGGATGATGTCCTCGCGGTCGCCGGGCGTGACCAACAGCGTGCCGGGCGCGAAGTGCTCGACCACGTTGCCGCTGCTCGCCGCGCCGATGACGACCCGCCGCACGTGCCGCCGGTTGCGCTGCCAGCCGTGCAGAAATTCGCCGTCGATGCTCGTCGCAATTTGCGCCAGCGTCGCCTCCGCGAGCATCGGCACGTCGGGCAACACGCCGAGCAGATCGATCCCCAACCGCGCGAAGCCGCGCCGGGCGAAGTCGGCGATGTATTCGCGCTTCGAGGGCATCACCTTGTTCAAAATCACGCCGGCGATTTCCACGCCTTCGAGGTCGAACAGCGCGCGGTTGAGCGCGATCTCGTCGATCGGCTTGCCAATGCCGCCGCCGGTCACGAGGATGACCTTGCTGTGCAGGATGCTGGCCACCCGCGCGTTGGATAAATCGAACACGCTGCCCACGCCCGCGTGCCCGGTGCCTTCGACGATGACGAAGTCTTTTTCCCACGCCGCGCGGTCAAACGCGTGTTGCAGCCGGCGCACGAGCGCATCGTTGTTCGCGTGCTCGATGTAACGGCGGGTAAAATCCGGCTCGACGGCAATCGGGCTCATGTCTTCGAGCGGCACTTGCGGATGAAACGTGTCGTCGATGAGCAGCGAATCTTCGTCGATCCGTTTGCCTTCGACTTCGACAAAGCGTTGCCCGACCGGCTTGATGAAGCCGATGCGGCCGAGGCGTTTTTTCAACGCCGCGAACAGGCCAAGGGCCGCGGTGGTCTTGCCGTCGTTCTGACGGGTGGCAGCAACAAAAAGCCGGAGGGTCTCGTTGTTCATTCCAATCTCTCTCGCTTAAAATCTTAATCGTAATCCTAATCTTACGGGACTATGCACCTGACGAAGGCTGCCAGAAGCATCGACTCCGTTGCTCCAGAAGGAACATTTGTCAGGCGCATAGTCCCGTAAGATTAGGATTACGATTAAGCCGTTTGGGGCGGGGAGAGGTGCTCTGGTTTTTACAACGTGAAACCCGCCGACTCGGCGTCGCGGGCAAACATCTTCACCGTCTCCAGCGAGAGTTCTTCCAAATCCTGTCCGCACATCTTGAACGCCTTCGCCAGAATGTCGTGGGTGATGGTGACGATGTCGCAGCCGCACGCGTCGGCTTGGAAGATATTGAGCACCTCGCGCACGCTCGCCCAGAGCAACTCCGCCTGCGGCCGGGCGGCATCTTTGAGGATCGTGCGGCACTCCTGCATCAGCGGCACGGGATCGCGCCCGGTGTCGGCGACGCGGCCGGCGAAGACGCTCACCACCGCCGGCGTCTCCGCGGCGAGCGCGCGAGCGACGCCGCGCACCTGCGCCGTCGTGAGAATCGCGGTGACGTTGAGCTTCACGCCGTCGCGCGAGAGTTCCTCGATCAACGGCAGGCAGCTCTCGGCGCGCGTGTTGGTGATCGGGATTTTGACGTAAACATTCTGGCCCCAGCCGGTGATCTTCAACGCCTGCCGGCGCATCTCTTTTTCCTCGTCGGAAAAGACCTCGAACGAGATCGGCTTGTCGGTGATCGCGGCGAGCACTTCGTGCGCGAATTTTTCGTAATCGCGCAGGCCGACCTTGTGCATGAGCGTCGGGTTGGTCGTCATGCCGGCGATGAGCGGATTGGCGGCGAGCGACTTCATGCCGGCGACGTCGGCACCGTCGGCGAAGAGTTTGACGCGCAGGGCGGAAAGGCAGGAGTTCATAATAATAAAAGGTGGCAGGCGAAGGGTGGCGTTGTCAGCAATAGACCGCACTCAGCGACGGTTTTCGAGCACGATTTGCGCGGCCTCGCTCAAGCTGTGGACGCAAAAATCCGGCGGCTGGCGCAGCTTTTCGGCGTAGCCGTAATCAATGAAAATCGTGCGGCAACCCGCGGCGTGACCGCAGTCGATGTCGCGCCAGCGGTCGCCGACGAGCCAGCTTTTGGCTAAGTCGATGTCGAGCGCGCGGGCGGCGGCGAGCACCATGCCGGGCGCTGGTTTTCGACAGTCACAAGGCTGGCCGAAATCGGTGCCGCCGTGAAAGCAGACTTCGACCCGGTCAATGCCCGGCGCCAGCGCGCGCAGCCGCGCGTGCATCGCGTCCACCTCGGCGCGCGTCTGCGTGCCTCGACCGACATCGGGTTGGTTGGTGACCACGACGAGCCGGTAGCCGGCTGCGCGCAATTTTTCGCACGCTTCAACCACGCCCGGCAGCAGCACAAACTCCGCGACCGCCGCCGGCGGATACGGCCGTCCGTCGCGCACGACCGCCGCGTTCAACACGCCGTCGCGGTCGAGAAAAACGGCGGCTGGCTTCGCGTTGGCGGTCCTTATTTCGTGCTCTCCCATTTGGTCTGCGCGACCTTCAATTTCGGGTGTGAAACGAACAGGTGCCAGACCACGGCTTGGAACGCCTCGGCGTGCGGCGTCACGTTCGCCGGGTTCGCCACAGGCACGACAATCGCCGCGTCGGCGACCTGCGCCGTGTAGCCATCCGGCTTGCCGACGATGCCGACGATGGCGCTGCCTTTTTCCTTTGCGAGTTGCAATGCGGAGACCAAATTCGGGCTGATGTTTTTTTCCAAGCTGCCGCCGCCGACGGAGAAAACGAGCAGCGCATCTTTTTCATTCAAGCGGCTGCCGCGCAGCCATTCGACGAAGACGCTCGCCCAGCCTTCGTCGTTCGTGCGCGCGGTGAGTTCGGAGACATTGTCCGTCGGCGCGTAAGCCTCGAAGCCGGCGATCTTGCGAAAGTCATTGACCGCGTGGCCAGCGTTGCCCGCGCTGCCGCCGACGCCGAGGATGAACAGCCGCCCGCCGCGCGCGCGCGCGGCAACCAAAATGTCCACGGCGCGTTCGCAAACGGCCGGGTCGAGCGCGGACGCGATCTCGACGGTTTCACGCAAATGTTGTTCGGAATAGCTCATGGTGTGGTTTGGAAAAGGGAAATTTTTTTAGACAGGATTAACAGGATTTTACAGGATTATCGGAGGCGGAGAATAGAGGATCGGCGCCCAATTTTGATGTCTGCCAATCCTGTAAAATCCAGTTAATCCTGTCTAAAATTTCGTTGCGTCTGCGCGCTCAGCAAGGCATCGAGTTCCGCCAGCCCGGCGTGCGAGCCGATCTCGTAAAAACGCTGCGTCACCTCGCAACCCGCGAGCTGCTGGCGCGCGACGAGCGCGGCATACACGTCGGCGAGATCGAATGGCGCCTCCGCCGGCCAGGGCGCGAGCACTTCGGCGCGCAGGATGCCCAGGCCGTAGTCGATGTGCTGCATTTCGGCGACGCGATTTTTTTTGTGATAAAGCCGGATCGTGCCGTCGGCAAAAAAGACGTTGCTCGTGTCCCAGCGGCCCGCGTTGTTAAACACCGTCATCAGCGCCGGCTTGCCGCTGGCCACAAACGCCGCGACCGCCGCCGCGTAATCCATCGGCAAATACGAATCGCCGTAGAGCACGAGAAATTTCTCGCCGAGCAACGGCAGCGCCCGCCGCAACGCGCCGCCCGTGCCGAGCAACTTGTCGCCGTCGAACGAATACGCGATCTGCATCCCAAACGCCGCGCCGTCGCCAAATTCCGCTTCGATCATCTCGCCGAGAAAACCGGCGCACAGCACGACCTTGCGCAATCCGTGCGAGTGCAGCAGCCGCAGTTGATGCGCGAGAAACGGCTCGCCCGCCACGGGCACGAGCGCCTTCGGGATTTTTTCCGTGATCGGCCGCAGCCGCGTCGCCAATCCGCCGGCCAGCAAAGCCACGGACCAGTCGGCGAGATCGGCGGAAATCATGGTCAAAAGAAAAGAGTCTTTTCGTTAATGCAAATCGTTTGCGCAAACTATTTGCGTTTATTTAAGCCACCGTTTTCGTCCCCTCGAAATCGAAACGAAACCGCACCTCCGTCAGCCCTTGCTCGCGCAGCGCGTGCCGCAGCCGCGCCTTGTCGCCGGCGTAGAACATGAGGAAGCCGCCGCCGCCCGCGCCGATGAGCTTGCCGCCGAGCGCGCCGTGCGCCATCGCGTGCTCATACCAGGCGTTGATGCGGTCGTTGCTCATGCCGCCGCTGCGCTCTTTTTTGCGCTGCCAATGCACGTCCATCAATCGCGCGAATTCTTCCAGGTCGCCGCTTTCCAGCGCGCGCTGGCTTTGCCGGCCGAGGTCTTTGACGAAGTGCAGATTTTCCGTCATCGCCGGATCGGCTTTTTTGCTCTTGTCGTCTTGTTCCTTCAAAATTTTGGAAGCCGACCGTGCGTAGCCGGTGAAGAAAAGCAGCAGGTTGTCTTCGAGGTTATAAAGCGTCTCCTGCGAGATTTTCAGCGGCCACGCGCGCACGCGGCCGTCGGGCTGAAATTCAAAGCAAGTCAACCCGCCGTAAGCGGCGATGTATTGATCCTGCTTGCCGATGGGTTCGCCGAGTTTTTCGATCTCGATGTGGCATGCCTGCTCGGCGAGTTCCTGCGGATGAATGAGGTGCTTGCGGTGTGTGTGCAGCGCCTTCAGCAACGCCGTCGTGAACGATCCCGACGAGCCGAGTCCGGTGCCCGCCGGGATGTCGGCCATCGAGGTGATTTCCAAGCCAGGCGCTTCGACGCCGACGAGCTTCATCGCTTCGCGGATGATCGGATGTTCCAACTCGTCCACGCTGCCGACGCGTTCGAGCTTCGAGTATTTCACGATCAACTCCGGCACGAACGTCTGGTGCAGCGTCAGGTAAACGTATTTGTCAATCGCCGCCGCGATCAGGAAACCGGTGTGCTCTCGATAATACGACGGCAAATCCGTGCCGCCGCCGCCGAGCGAAATGCGCAAAGGTGAACGCGTGATAATCATGATTTCAAATAGCCGCTCGCGCGGTAAATTTGCTCGACGACCGCCAGCGCCGCGCGCGCTTCTTGCAAGCCCGGCTCCGGCGCGCGGCCCAGCCGCAAATCGTCCAAAAACGCGCGCATTTCCAGCGCCCACGAATCGTCGCCGCGCGGATATTCCCAGATCGTCGTTTCCGGCGGACCCATCTGCGGCAACATGCGATAAAACGCCAGCCGCTCGACGCCGTAGCTGCCGCCCAAGCCTTCGACGTGCAGCTTGCCGTCGCGGCCGTAAATTTCGAGCGAAAACAAATTCTTCCACTCCGTGCAACTCACGTGCAGCCACGCCGTCTGGCCGGTCGCGGTGCGCAGAGAAAAAAACGTGTTGTCATCCACCGGCATGTCCCAAAAATACGTCGCCGCGTGGCCGGCGATTTCAGTGAACTCGCCGAGAAACCAGCCCGCGAGATCGACGAGATGCACGCCCTGGTCGATGCCCTCGCCGCCGCCAGACAACGCCGGGTCCGCGCGCCATTCGCGGTCGTAGCCGACGCGCCCGCCGTGGCCGTAGCGGCCGCGGATGAACAGCAGCGGACCGAGCGCGCCGGCATCGACGATCTCGCGCGCTTTTTGCAGCGCGGGATGAAAGCGGTGGTTGTAGCCGACGCGCACCGGCGCGCGATTTTTTTTGGACAAATCAATCAACTCATCGAGCTGCGCGACCGAGATCGCCGCGGGCTTTTCCACGAGCACCGGCTTGCCCGCGCGCAACGCCGTCGCGGTGAGCGCGGCCAGCGCGCCGTTGAGCGTCGCGACGATCACCGCGCCGACCGCCGGATCGTTCACCGCGTCCTCCGCGCTGGCCGTCGCGCGCGCGCCGCCGCCGGCCGTTTTTGCCAACGCTTCGGCCCGCGCGATTTCCACGTCGCAAGCGACGGCGAGCTGGCCCGGCGCGAGGCTCGCCAGCCGTTTGCGGCCGATCAAGCCGCAGCCAATGATGGCGAAGCGCGGCGAGGGCGAAGACGAAGGCGCGGCAGTCATTTCCATGAAAAAATTCACGCCTCCCACTTCTGCCCGCGATCCTCGGGCACGATGCGGCGCAGCGCGTAAATGTCGCTTTTGTTCAACACCTCGCGCCGTTCGTGCAACGTGCGCCACGGGTCCCATTTCGCGCTGATGAGCTTGCCCGTCACGCCGTCGCTCGCCGCGCTGGCGAGATAGGCGCAAAGCTCCGCGCCGAGCGCCAGCGGCACGCCGCCCTCGCGCGATTGCTTGAGCGATTGCTCGTAAAATTTTGCGCCCACTTTTTCCGGCCCGGCTTCGAGCACTTCGTCGAGCAAGCGCGTGTTGAGCGCGCCCGGCGCGACGGCGTTCACGTCGATGCGAAACGCGCGCAATTCCTCCGCCAGCGTCTCGGTCAGGCGCACGACGGCGGCCTTGCTCGCGGCGTAGGCGCTGAGGTTCGGCAGCGGGTTCGTCGCGCCGCCGCCGGAGAGATTTACGATCTTGCCGTAGCCCGCTTTTTTGAACCGCCGCAGCGCCTCGCGGCACGGCAGCAAAGTGCCGAGCAAATTGATGTCGATGGCCTGGCGCCACGCGGCGAGATCGACTTCGTCGGTCGGGCCTTTCGGGCCGTAAACGCCCGCGTTGTTCACGAGCGCGTGCAAGCCGCCCGTGGCCGCAAACGCCGCGTCCGCCCGCGCGAACAGCGCGGCGACTTCGCTCTCCGACGACACATCGCACGGTTGCAGCAAAAACTGCTGGCCGGGCTGGTTGAAAATATCGCGCAGCTCGTCGTCGAGCGCCGCCAGCGCGGCGGCGTCGCGCGCACAGCAGAGCACGCTCGCGCCCTCGCGCGCGAATGTTTCCACAATCGCGCGGCCGAGGCCCTGGCTGCCGCCGGTGATGATCGTGTTGCGTTGCGCGAGAGACATTTTCTTTTTCCTAAAAAAATTTTAAAGCGCCGAGCCGACGGCGAAATATTCGATGTCGCCGAGCGCGGCGGCATCGCGCAAAAAACGGTTGGCATCGAGGATCACGCGCCGGCGCATCGTTGGCACGAGCGCCGGCCAATCGGCCGCGCGGATTTCCGGCCACTCGGTCGCGATCACGGCGGCATCGGCGTTGCGCAAAGCGTCGGCGGGCGTTGCGCAAAACGTTGCGCCCGCAAGCTCCGGCGGCAGCGCGCGCACGGCCGGATCGTAGGCGCGCACGGCCGCGCCATTTTTCAATAAAGCATGTGCCAGCTCGACCGCGCCGCTGCGCCGCAAAGTGTCGGTGCCCGGTTTGTAAGTCAGCCCGAGCACGGCGATTTCGGCGCCGGCTAGCGACGCGCCGAGGAGTGCGCGCAGCCGCCCGAGCGCCCAGCTTTTGTGCGCGTCGTTGCTCGTCAAAATCGCGGCGATGAGATCGGCGCGTTCGCCGTTCGCCGCAGCGAGTTGCGTCAACGCCACGACATCGCGCGCGAGCGTGCCGCCGGCGAACGCGCCGCCCGGACGCAAGTAGGCTTTCGGGCCGATGCGGCTTTCCGATTTCAAGCCCGCCTCGACCTCGCGCGCGTCCGCGCCGACGCGCTCGCAAAGGCGCGCGATTTCGTTCGCGAAAGTCACCGATAGCGCGAGAAATGCGTTGATGCCGTGCTTGGTCATCTCGGCCGATTCCGGCGACATCCACACGATCCGATCCGCCGCGAACGGCGCGAACAATGCGCCGAGCACGCGACGGGTTTCTGTATCGTCGGCCCGCGCGCCGACTACGACGCGATCCGGCTGGCGGAAAATTTCCAGCGCCTTGCCGAGCCGCAAATTTTCCGGGCTGTAAGCGAACGCGCGGCCGGGATATTTCGTCGCGAGCGCGCGGCAAGTGCCTGCGGGAACTTGCGAGGAAATGAGCACGACCGCGCCCGGCCGCAACGCCGGCAGACAGCGCGCGAGCCGGTCGAGCACGAAGGGCACGTCGGCGACATCCTGGTCGTCAACCGGCGTGTCGTAGCAGACCCAAAGCACGTCGGCGCGGCCGAGGATTTCCGGGTCGGCTTCCGCCGCAAAACGCAGCCGGCCCGAATTGCAACCAGCTTGCAACAAGGCGTCCAAGCCCGGCTCCGCAATCGGCGCGCGGCCGGCGCGCGAGGCGGCGATGTTTTGCTCGTCAAAATCCAAACCGACGACGGAAAAATGTTCCGCGCAACAAGCCGCCGTGACGCAGCCGAGATGCCAGAGTCCGAGGACGACGACGTTCATCGGCGGTCAGCGTTGGGCGAGCACCCACTCGTTTTTTTGCAGCCACGCGAGCGTGCGCAGGATGCCTTCGCGGATGGAAAGTTCCGCGCGCCAGCCGGTCGCCTGGACCTTGGCGGTGTCGAGAAAAATGAACGGGTTGTCGCCGACCCAGCCGCGTTCGCCGCCGGTGAATTCGAGCCGCGGCTGCAGTCCGAGGCTTTCGCAAATCCAGCCGATGGAATCGGTCACGCGGCAGTATTCCGGCGCGCCGAGATTATAGACTTGTGAGCGATGCTTCGCCGCGCGCGCAGTGCCGGCATTCATCACGTGCAGGATCGCGCTCAGGCAGTCCTGCACGTAGAGATAGCTCTTGCGTTGCGTGCCGTCGCCGAGCACGCGCAGATGATCGGGATGTTCCAAAAGCTGACGGTAAAAATCGAAGACATGGCCGTGCGTGTAACGTTCGCCGAGGATGGAAACGAAACGGAAAATGTAGCCTGCAAATCCGTAGCCTTCGCAATACGCCTGGATGAGACCTTCGCCGGCGACCTTGCTCGCGGCGTAGAGCGAAGTCTGCACGGGAAACGGCGCGTCCTCGGGCGTCGGGATCACCGCGGCCTCGCCATAAACCGAGCCGGTCGAGGAGAACGCGATGGTCTTGATGCCATTGGCGCGCATCGCTTCCAAAACGTGAAACGTGGCGACGGTATTTTGTTGCAAGTCCTTTGCAGGATGCTCCAAGCCGAAGCGCACGTCGGCGTTCGCCGCGAAATGAAAAACGGCGTCGCAACCGGCCATCGCCGCGGTCAGCGCGGGCAGGTCGAGGTTGTCGCCGCGGACGAGGCGGAAATGCGGATCGCGGCGCGCGTTTTCCAAAAACGGCTCCTGTCCGGTGGAAAAATCGTCCCATCCGACGACGGCGTTGCCATGCGACAAAAGTCGGTCCGCCATGCTGCTGCCGATGAAGCCGGCGACGCCGGTGATGAAGGCTTTCATGTCGAAAAAAATGGTGGCAGCGTCACGGCGCGGGCGCGGCGGCTGCGGCATCTTCGCGCGGCGGGCCGATGCGGCAAAAGCGAAATTTCACGAGCGCGCGCAGCCAGGTGAGCGGGTCGCGCACGGCGGTGACTTTTTTGCCTTCGTTGAGCGAGCGCGCCTGGTAATTCACGGGCAGCTCGATGGGCTGGTAGCCTTTGCGCAGAAGCTTGATGAGAATTTCAAAATCAAAGTCGAACCGATTGCACTCGAACTCCAGGCCGTGCAGGCAATCGGTCTGAAAAACTTTATACATCGTGAACGGGTCTTTGAGCGACTGGCCGTAGAGCCAATTAATCGACGCGCAGAAAAACAGGTGGCCGAGGTTGAAGAACGTCGCCACGAGCGGCTGGTCGTTGAACTTGCGCAGCTTCCAACTGCCGCTGTGCCGCGAGCCGAGCACGAAGGCGGCGCGGCCCTGGAGAATGGGCTTCACCAATTCGTCGTAGTCGTTCACGTCGTATTCCAGATCGGCGTCCTGGATGAGCACGATGTCGCCGGTCACGGCGGCGAGTCCGGCACGCACGGCGTTGCCCTTGCCGGCGGCACGATCTTGCAAGATGAGCTGGACGTTTCCCTGGCCGGCGCAGAGCCGTTGCGCCAGCTCGCGCGTGCCGTCGCGCGAGTTGCTCTCGACGACGATGATCTCCTTGTCCATGTCGCCGACTTCCTTCGCTTGGACGGCGGTGAAACATTCCTCGAACGTCGCCATTTCGTTGAACGCCGGCATCACGATGGAGAGCTTCGGACGCGCGGCGGTCGGCGCGGATTTTTTCGTGGCAGAAAGTAAAAATGCCGAAGTCGGCAGCGGCAGCGGCAGGGCGTCGAACCACGTTGCGGGCACGCACGCACCCAGCGTGCGCAACGAACGCGTCAGCCAGGTGCTCGGGTAAACGCGCGCCTGCCGCACGAGGTGCGCCAGCGAGTAGCGCCTCCGGTCCGGCTCGAACCAGAGCCGGTGAAAGCCATGCCGCAACAGGAGCGTGCGCAAAGTGTGGGTGGAAAAGTAAAAGCGATTTTCCGGGCGCAGCTCCGGCCACGCCGTGCGGCAGAAACGCGCCGGCCAACTATCGAGCAGCGGCGCGACGAGCAGCAGCCGGCCGCCCGGCCGCAAGAGGCGGTGCAGGCGGGCCAGCCCGTCCGTGGGATCGGCCAGGCGCTCCAAGGCAAACACGGCGAGGCAGGCGTCGAAGCCACCGTCTCGCAGCGCGGCGTCGGCGGAGAAAACTTCGATGTGACGGAAGCCGAGTTCGCCGCCGACTTGCAGGAGCGGCTCGGGCCGGGAGGAAAAAAGGAGGACGCGGCTCTCCTCGGGCGTGCACCCGCTGCCGCCGCCCGCAGCGGCGCTGAGTTGCGCGCGCAGGTGCAGCCAGTAAGCGCGCACCCGCGCCAGCTCTTCGGCGGAAGTCTCGTGGAAAGTCGGCGTCGCGCCGGCTTGTTTTTCAATGGCCGCCAGCGTCTTGGCGGACGGCGGCGGGTGCAGGCGCATGAGCCGGCAGTTTTCACACGCAAAAAACGTCAGCCCGTGGGCGTTCATCACGTAGTTCCAGGCGTGGTCGCCGCACACGGCACAGCGGTCATCGTCGCCGTCGTCATCGCGGCTGCGAGCGGTTGGCGCGGCCGTCGGCAGCGGCGCGGTCGCGGGCGGTGCGAGGTCGGATTCCCCGGTCATGGTGGTCATGGCTGGCGCTGGGCGTAGGCGAGCTGCTCGCTGATGTTCACCGCGAAATTGCGCTGCCGCAGTGCGCGCGGCAGCAACGGCGAGAGCAGGCGGTAACCGGCGGTGAGCAGCGGGTTGTGCAGGCGGAGCTGGGCGAGCAGGTAGTCGAGCGTGAGCGTCTTGTCGGCGGCGCGCACGCCGATGTTTTCAAAGCCCGCCTTTTCCAGCGCGAGCCGCATCGCCGGCCGGGAAAAAAGGAAGGTGTGCTGCATCGGCTGGAGCATCGGCCAGCGGCTGCGCATGACGTGCCGCAGCCAGTGCCCGGTGTCCGGCGTGGCCAGCATGAGCCAGCCGCCGGGACGCAGGATTTGTCGGATTTCCGTGAGGAACGCGACCGGGTCTTGCGTGTGCTCGATGATGTCGAAGGCGACGACGGCGTCGAACGGCTCGGGGTCGCGCTCGCGCAGGGCGTTCACGTCGCCGATGGTGATGCGCTTTTGGATTTCCGGCTTGGCCAGCGCGACGGCTTCGCGGGAAAACTCGATGCCGCGCGCGTCGAAGCCGCGTTCCAGCGCCGCCTCGATGAGGAAGCCGACGGAGCAGCCGACATCGAGCAGGCGGCCTTTCGCGCCGAGGTCTTGCAGCAGTTGCAGCCGGCGATGGAACGTCGCGATTTTCAGCGGCGCGGCGGCGGCATAATCCTTGTAGGCGCCGGCGGCGTATTGCTCCTCGGCATAGGCGGCCATCTGCGCGACGGTGGGGATTTCTTTTTGAAAAATCAGGCCCAGTCCTTCGGTAATGTAATAATCGGCCGGCGGCTTGCGGCAGTAGAAGTGCGCGGGGCGTCCGCTGATGGGGCAGCGCACGGCGTCAGTCGCGGCGGCATTGGGAGAAGAAGCAAGTTGGGTCATCGGTTTTGCGATTGATAAAGTGTCTCGACGCGCCCGAGCACCAGCCGCCGGTAAAAGGGGCCGACGATAAAGGGGAACGCGCTTTTTGCCCAAGCGAAAAGCGCGAGGGTCCAGGGAATGTAGGTGACGACCCGGCCGCGGGCGATGGCGGCGAGGGTGCCGGCGACCACGCGCTCCAGCGGCACGGTGTAGCGCGTCTCGGGCCGCTCGGCGCGGGTGCGAAAGGTTTCGTGGTCGAAGAAGGCGGTCTCGACCCGGCCGGGGCAGATGACGTTGACCTGGATGCCGAAGCGCGCCAGCTCGTAGCTCAGGCATTCCGACCAGGCGACCATGCCGTGCTTGGCGGCGGTGTAGGCCATGTTGGGCGTCAGCGGCAGCCGGCCGGCGATGGAGGCCATGTTCACAATCGCGCCGCTGCGGCGGGCGATGAAGCCGGGCAAGAGCGCGCGGGTCAGGCGCAGGGCGGCGAGGAGATTGACGCTCAGCAGCGCCTCCATTTCGTCGGCGGGGATTTGTTCAAAAGGCCGGTAGGTGGCAAAGCCGGCGTTGTTCACGAGCACGTCGGGAGTGCCGAATTCCGCGAGCATCTGCTCGGCGAGCCGCGCGGTCTGGGCGGCGTCCGACAAATCGCAGACGAACACGCGCGCCTTGGCTTCCGTCACGGCGCGCCCCAGTTTTTCCGGTCGGTGCGCGACGACGGCCACCTCGGCGTCCAGCGCGATCATGGCCAGCGCGAGCGCCTCGCCGATGCCGGAGGAGCCGCCGGTGACGAGCACTTTTTTGCCGCGAAAATAACGGCGCACAACCGGATCGAAAACAGCGGTCATCGGATGGCGACGAGGTTGGATTTGAAACTTCCCACCCCCAAGCCGGCGTGATGAATGCGCGGCGGCGTGGCGTCGGCGGGAAACAGGCCGCGCAGGTCGCGGGCAAAGAGCGGATTAAGGTTGGCCTCGTCGGCCCAGTGTTTGAATGGCGTGGGCCGGAGCAGGGCGCGAAAAACCGGCAGCGGCAGGTAATTGACCAGCGGCAGCCCGGTGTGATGTTCGATGGGGAAGAGCCGGTTGGGCGCGACGACGAAGACGCGGCGGGCGACGCGGCACAGCTCGGCGATGAAGGCGCGTTGCTGCGCGCGGCTGCCGGCGTGTTCGACGACGGCGTTGGAGTAAACCACGTCGAATTCCGCGTCGCGGAATGGCAGCGGCTGATGTGGCGTGATTTCCACAAAACGGACGCCCGGATACGCGGCGCTGACGGCCGAGCCGTCGCCGATGCCGGCGCAGACGAGGCGCGCGCGGTGCGGGTAGAGCTGTTCGAGCACGTTGGCCTCGGGACTGGAAACATCCAGCGAGACGCCGACATCGAGCACCGAGGTCTGCGCGTCGGGCCGCAGCGTGTCCATGAACAATCGGAACACGGCCTGCCGCGCGCGCAGCGAGATGCCGCGGATGAGGCCGACGCTGCCGGCGTGGCGATAGTAGATGCGGTCGTCGGCGTCGTCTTTAACCATGCGGGGAAGCAATCGCGGACGCGGCCGGGGAACGCAACCCCACGCATGCCCAGCCCGCGAGGAGCGCGCCGCCGGCGGCGCACATCCAGAGGGAGAGCGTGAAGTGTCGCGGCCAGTAGGAAAACGAAATCGTGTAAGTGCCCGCGCGCGGCAGGCGCACGCCACGAAACGCGTGGTTGACCCGGAAATAATCCGCCGGTTCGCCGTTGACGCGGACGCGGAAATCACCGGCCGTGTAGGCTTCGGTCAACACGGCGACGCCGGCGCCGGGCGCGTCGATGGTGAAGGTCGTGGTGTTGTTCGTCAGACGATAATCCCGGGCGGATGCGACATTGGAGGGCGAGTCCGCTGTGGTTGCCGGTGGCGCGGCGGCGGCAGCGGTGAAGTCCGCGGCCTGGGCCAATGCCGCCGCGTCGCCGTTCTGGACGGCTGCCAGCGGCTGGCCGGCGCTGGCGCGGACGGCAGCCACGAATTCCTCCACGGCATCGTAAGTCGCCACGCGCTCGACGAAAAACGCCCGCGGCCAGGCGGCGTGGTTTTCATACACATTCAGGTCGAGCCGCGTGACGCTGTCGAGCGGCGGAACTGGCGGAGCCGCGGCCGCCGGCTGCGGCGCGTCGAGGAAATAGCGGACATTCAGCAAATCGAGGAGCGGGAGCGTCACCGGCAGCTTGTCTTTCTCGACGACCCAGAGCCAGGTCCAGACCAGAGTCACCTCGCCGGCGGAGAGCAGCTCGCGGTAATAGGGGTTGATGAGGGCGTCGGTGCCGTAGATCGATTCCACGCCGCTGAGCGCGTTGTAACCGGTGTTGAACGTGCCGTCGAAGCCGACGGCGCGCCAGGCATAGGCGTGGGTTTTCAAAAAATCGACCGTGTCCGAACGCGCCGCCAGATTCACGCGCACCTGCGGGTTGACGACGGCGTCATCGATGGGTCCCACGCCCGTCTTCAAGTGCATGCCGAGCCGCCAGTGCAGGGCGAAAAAGCAGAGCCACATCAGCGTCGCCGCCCACGGCGCCAGAGCCGGCCGCCGTCGCCAGAGCCGGCCCAGCCAGGGCAGAGCCAACAGGGCGACAAAGAGCGAGGCGCTGTAAAGGGTAGGGAACAGCGCGCGGGGCACGTCTGCGCCGAGCGGCGCAAAGGTATCGGGCGGCCGTTGCCGCGCATGGGTTAATCCCAGATACAGACTGCCCAGCCCGGCGAGGGCGAGGGCGACGACGAGGAGATCGGTGCGGCCAGCCCTCCGGTCCAGCCTGGCCCAGCCGCTGCGCAAGCCGAAGCCGGCCAGGACAATCGAGAGAATGATGAGCGCGCAGGAAAAGGTGTTGTCCACGTGCCCAACGTTGCGCAGCACCGGCACATGATCGATCCAGCCTGGCGGCACGACACCAAAGGCGAGGGCAAAGGCCGCCATGCCGCCGAGGCCCAGCGCCGCGCAGACCGGCTCGCGCAGGAGCGTTTTGAAACGGGCGACCGCCAGCAGGCAGCCGAGCAGGATGAAAAAATTTGCCGACGGGTCGAAGACATCGCCGCCGGGATTGAGGGTGCGGTAGAAAATGTCGTCGAACAAACCGAGGAGCAGGCCCGGCTGAATCTGCCAGGCAGGAGTCTCATTATAGGCCGTGAACGACTGGCCCAAGGCGTCGAGAAAGGTGAGCCAGACCGGCGCGCTCAGCAGCGGAAACACCGCGCCTGCGCAGAGGAGGTGCGGGAATTTCCACAGCCGCCCGCCTTTGCCGCCGGCAAGGAGGAAAATGAGCAGCCCGCAGCCGTGCAGACTCGCCAGCAGCATGTAGGCTTCCTTGGCCGTGCCGCTGTTCAATTCCGCCCAGCTTGCCAGCACCAGGCCGCCCGCCCAGGCCGCCGTGGCGCGTCGCGTCCTGGCCCGGGTGATCTCCAGCCACGCGACCAACAGCCAGGGCGCGTAGCACATGCTGAAATACGCCGGGTGTTCCAGCCGGTAGGAAAAGAACCCGAGGAACGCCGCGGAAAATGCCAGCAGCAGCGCGGATGGCAGATGGCGCGCGGCGAGCAGCACCGCCAGCCCGAGGCCCCAGCAAAAGAGCGTCTTGGCGAGCAGGAATTTCACATCCCACGCCCACGCCGCGCCGCCCGCCGCGAGGACCAGGGTGTGCAGTGGATCGCCGAACATCGACAATCCCTGGCCGAGCAGCGTGATGCCGGCGGAATCGTAGCGATTCCAGAGCGGCAACTCGCCGTCGTGCCACAGCGCCCGGCTTTGGACAAAGGAATACGGCAGGTTTTGCCAGAGCATCGCCGCGTAGTCGGAGCCTTTCGGGTCCTCGACCTCGGTGTTGTCGTAGCCGGGCAGGCACGGCGGCGCGGGGTAGAGCATGGCCGACCCGAGGATGTTTGGCGAGACGAAGCTCTTGCCGAAGAATACCACCGGGTAGCAGCTCAACACTGCGCTGGCCACGGCCACGGTCAGCACGGCCAGTCGCGGCCGGCGTTCCGCCCAGGCGGCGGCAGGTTTCCAACCTGCCTGGAGGACGCGCGCGGCGAGAAGGATGAACGTTCCAAAGCTCAGGAACAGCACCCAGGCGAAGAGGAAATCCTTCACCTTTTCCCTGACCGCCAGGCCGGGCGACGCGTGCAAGGTGAACGGTCCGCCGGTTTCCACGGCCAGGATCGGATCGGTGCTGCCCGGCGGCGTGGTGAAGGTGGCCTCGCTCTCGTTCGACGCCTCCAAGGTGAACTCCTGTGCGGGCTTGAAAGCGGTGGCTGGAAACTCCCGCACCGCCTGCCCGGCGCGATCAACGATGCGGGCATCCGACAGGGTGACTCGCGCTCCGCCCAGTTTCGTGGGGTCGAAGCGCACTCCTTGGTAATCACCCGCCGGCAGCGGGAAACGGTAGCGTCGCGCCAGGTTGCCGCCGAGAGTTGGCACCCGCACGAAGTCGAGCGGATTGATCCCGCGGCCAATGTCGTAATAAATCATCGCGACGCCTGACCCGGACAAACGCAGCGTCACTTCAAAAGCAAACGGCTGCCGTCCGGCGCCGACCGCCAGGGCGAAGATGGCAGCCAGCACCGCACTGACTACTCCGGTCCAAGCCAGCCGCGACTTGTTGAAAAGAAAATCAATTCTCAACGTTCCCTCCTACCATATCAGCCTTTGCGTCCAACCCTATTTTTCCAGAAGAGCTTGCTGGAGGCGGCAACTCCCAAAGCCATACATTGGGCAATGGCGGATCCAGCAGCGGCTTGAGCTGTGCGGTGATCTCGGGGGGCAATTCCTGGTCGGAAGCAATATAACGCACGCCGATGCGGGCGAGTCTCGGATCGCATGGGCTGACATACCACGTGACCATGCCGCCCGTTTCATTTTTGAAGCGGCTGGCCTCACCTGCCAAAAGCGGGGACGCCAACAAATAGCCGCTTTGATTATAAATATCCCGATACTCCCCCTTGGGGTCGAACTGGGTTTCCAGCTTAAAGTCCGGCACTATTCGCCAGAAATCCTCCACCTCCAAACCCATGCTGAGCATGTATCCAGAAAGACCGGCTCCTCCGGGGGTGAAAACCAGCCATTTCGCCTGCCTCCATTCGGGATGCTGCCCGACCATCCGATAGAGAGGAGAATCCCAAATCGCGTGGAAACCAGAGTCCACAGGGTTGATCAACCCATTAACCCAAATTAACGGAACCAGCAGCGCCAAGGTAAAAGTGCGGGTCCAGGCCATCGCCAGACTCGCCGTAAGGAAAGCTCCTGCAGCCGCACCCACCCAGACCACTGTGTCCGGAAAGAACTTGGAGAAAGTCAGATTTGCCGCCGAGAGAATCGCAAGGAACACGACAAGAGAATTTGGAAACCACCAGAAAAAACGACCGACTGCCGACACCGGAGCAGCCGTCGCTGACCGGGCCACGGCTGCTGGCTGCTGTCGCGAGAAGTGCAGCATCACGATCGCAACGTTGAGCAGGCCCAAGGCCGGCATGCAGCGTCCCGGCACCACCCGGTCAAATAACACCCAACGGCCCACGGAAGCGGGGATGGGCAGCAACATCCAGGCGGCCAGCAGCCCAGCAGCGACCCAGAGAGCCGGCAGCAGCGCCTGGCTGCGGACACTCAACGCTGCACGCTGGCGCACCATGAACACAGTCATGGGAGCCAGCCACAGATAGCCGCTTGCTTCGCAGACGTTTAATAACGCAGGCGGCACACTGGCACTGTCGTCCTTCTTCCAGAAATCCATGAAATGTGATGCCAGTTCTGCAACGGGGACGCTGCCACCGCCGACCGAGCGATGACCTGGGTAAATCGTGGCAGCCGCGGCAACAAACGTGGCGCGTGCGCTCCAGAGAAACCCACCCAAACCCAAGAGCATGAGCAGCAGGACGCTCCCTCCGACGATCAAGCGAACGCGCGGCGCCTGGCAGACGTCACGTCGCCGTGTCCAAATCCAACCCAGCCCTAAACAGCCCCCCGCCAAGCCCAAGGGAAGCTGATGAGGAGGATAAATGCAGAACGCAAAATTCAGTGCCGCCCCCAGCCAGAGCGCCCCGGCCAAGGCCAATCGCCCCGGGTGATGGCCGACACTGAGATAAGCGCCCAGCGCCATTAACCAGCCCAGAAGACCCACCATCTCAGGCAGTAGTGAGGGCCATGAGTAGGTCCATTGAGTGGCCGCGGAAAAGAAATACCAAAGGGCGCCCACCGCCGCGGCGGCGCTCCGGCCGTTTCCTACCACGATGAGCAGAACGAAGACGCCACTCACGAGCAACAGCCCTTTGGCCTGCCAATACCAGGCAAAGGCACGTCCCGGAGACAGCCAGCCAATCGCGGCAAGGTGAAATGGCCAGAACTGTGGCCGCACCAAAGCGCTGGCGTGACGCACAGGCACATTAGCCAGTAATGCCGACTGACCCGCTCCGGCTGCCGATGGCTCCACCGCCAGCGGCGTGGAACGAAGAAGTTGGTTGAAAATGACAGCCGTGTGGAGATGCCACTCGTCGCTGCGAATGTCCTTGGGTTTCCCCAATAACGGCTCATGCGAGGCGTCACCGAAGCCATAGTGGGTCCACATGCTCGCGGACGAACCGTGCAACCCCGCAGCCGCCAGCGTCCCGAAGAACAACACACAACCTCCGAGAAAAACGTAGCAGAAGCGGTCGATAGGCACGAAATAGGGCCGGCTCCAGGAGGAGGGGCCATCAAGCCAGGCAATCAGCTTGGGCGGAAGCGATCTGTTGCGGCAGAATTGGAGGAGGCCCAGCGCCGGTGGCGCCAAGGCAGCCAGCGTAAAAGAAAGGACGAAGGCGGCAAGGAAATGCCGGGTGGCATCACCGAAATCGGGACCGGACGACGATTGCAAAGTAAACGGCTCGCCGATGTCCACGGCCAGGACAGGATCGGTGTCGCCGGGCAACGTGGTGAAGGCCGCTTCGTGCTCGTCGATTGCCGCCGCTGCGATCTGCTGCGAGGGGTGGAAGTTCGCCGGAGGGAAGGTCCGCACCACCCGCCCGGCGCGGTCCACAATGCGGGCCTCGGAGAGCGCGATCCGCGCGCCGCCCCGCTCCGTGGGATCAAAGCGCAGCCATTGATATTCGCCCGCCGGCAACGGGAAACGATAGCGCGCCGCCACATCGCCGCCGTGGATCGGCACGCGCACGGAATCGGCCTCGTTGATGCCGCGGCCAACGTCGTAAAAAATCTGCGCGACGCTCGACGCGGAAGTCCGCAGCGTCACTTCAAAATAAAAATCAAACGGCGACCGCGTGGCGTTGAGCGCCCACGTCAGGGCGAGAGCCAGCGCGGCACTGACCAAGATGGTCCAAGCCAGCCGCGACTTGGTGAAGGGAAAAATGGCGAAGGACTTCATTCGCTCAGCGAGCGGTCAGCAGTGCGCTGAGCTACGGCGACGGATTTTCCCGTTGTAATTGTGATGCGCGTGAAATCTGATTCATTGCGCGCCAGTCACGCCGCATGAGTTCGGACAGCGCTTTGTCCTTCCAGAAATCACGGGGACAGAGCGAAGGCGATTCGATCATTAAAGGGTGATGGTCTTCCCGGTTTTCCTGGCGACCCATCCCTCCGGCGAGCGGATGGCGAGGGTGATCTCGTATTGCCCGTGCGCGAGGGATTCGGCGTTGAACACGGTGGCAAAGCCGACGTTCTCGATCTGCGGATTGTTATACTTCGCGGCGACATCCGGGCGGCGGTCGAGATAAGTGGGAAAGGCGTAGGTCGGCGTCCCGGAGGCAGGAGTCAGCAGGACGAGAATCGGTTCGTCCTTCGTCCAATTCTGCGCTCCGCTGCGAAACGCCCAACCGGAAACCGTGACAAAACCCGCCTGGCTCTCCGCTTTGTCGAAGAAGAAAGTGATGTTGCCATCCGGCGGAAGAATCTGAGGCACCGGGCTGAGCGGTTTCACGGGGATCGTCACCTTTTTGGCGCTCAGCACCAAGCGCTTGCCCTCGGTCTGACCCGTGCGGATGCCGATCTGATAGCTGGCCGGCTGGATGGCGGAAGTCAGCAGGACCGTGCGAAAACCCAGATGATCCGCGGGAGACTTGTGAACCAATGCCGCCACGTCGGCGCGATTGATGAACGCTGGCGGATAGTTCAACTCCTGCCCGCTGCCCGTGACGAGCGCGATGGAGTATTCCGACGAGGCATCCACCGCCTGCCAGCCGGTGATGGTGATCAAGTCGTTGCCGTAATCAATCTGGTCGATGTTCACCTCCGGCAGGGCAGCCGGCGCGGCGGCGACGGGCGGCGCGGCGGGAGGAGGCGTCTGGGCTTGGGCCGGCGGAGTTTGCTGCTGCTGTGGTGGTGGGGTCGATCCCGGCGGCAGCGACACCGGGGTGGCGACGGCTTCGGGGAAAGCGGAGGCGTCGGGTGTGGCCGCGTTGTCGTTGGCGGCGTTGTCGGGCGCATTGCCACCGCCGCAGGCTGTCAGGCACATCAACAAGGCGGCCAGGGCGGCGAGAGTCGGTAAAGTTTTCATTAAAGGCGATCCCGAAAGAATGGGCAGTGCGGTTTATTCAACCAACTGCCGGGTTGGCCGTTGCTGAGCGGACGACGGTTTGCAGCGAGATCACCTTGCGGAAAGGGAAGTCGTCGTAAGACAAACCGCCGCGCCAAAGATTGTGACCAGCCGCGGAGAGATAAAAAGTTTCCAAATCCGCGTGCGCCCGATCCACCAGCTCCCGCGCCCTGCTGTCGCTGGCACGCTCGTCACGGTCTGCCGGCACGCCGGTCAGCGTTTGCTGATAGGCGAGCACGCGGTCGCCTTGCTCGATGTGAAATTGATCGCCCTTGCCCGCGCTGACGCAATCCATGCAATGGAGAGAATGCCCGCCGGGTTTCAAGTGTTCGGCAATCGCCGCAAACAGTTGGCCAAGCGCCGGCTCCGGCACGTGTTCGAGCACGCTGATGGAATAAATCGCGTCGAAACGCTCGTCGCGCAATTCCTCCAGGCCGCACTCAAAAATCCGGCGCACCAAGCGCACCCGCGGATAGCAGCGGGCGAACTCCGCAAACTCGGTCGGACCACGGCCGGAGCCATCGTAGGGATCGACGACAGTGACCTCGTAGCCGAGTTGCGCGAGCAGCGCCGCCGCCAGCGGCTCGCCACCGCCGACTTCGAGCAAGCGACCGCCCGGCGGCACCGCGCCGAGGAGGGCTTTGACCGTCCAAGGCCGCTGGAGGTCTTTCAAATCGCCCTGCGCGTTGGCCAGCGCCGGCAGGTGATCGGCGCTGTCGCAATAATCGCGCACCGTGCCCACGCTCACGGCGGGCACCGGGAAACGTCCGACGTAACGGGCGCGCAGCGCGGCAAATTGGTCGTCGGCGGGTGGCAGCGGCGCGGGAGATTGTGCCGCGCTGGCCGGCGGCGGTGGCAACTCCGCGGCGCCGGGTTTTTTCAGCGCGTAAAAAACGAATTCATCCTCCAGAATCCCACTCGCGATCACGGCTTCCTCGATCCGGATCAACACGTCGAGCCAGGTGGCGACGAAGGGATCGGTGTTGCTCCGCCGGAAATCGAAATGCCCGGTCATGTAGGAGAGCAGCGTGCCGCCGAAGCCTTTGCGCTCCACGACCTCGAAAAGTTCCGGCAGCAGCCGCTTTAACGCCGGGCCGCTGAGCGCCTCCGACGGATCGAAGGCGACGATGGATTCTTCCGTTGCGCGGACGTAGTGGATGCGCGCGCTGTCCTCGGCGCTCGGCGGGAAATTCCCGTCGCCAGTGTTCGGAAAAGGGCGCAGAGCCTTGGGCATGGCGTTGAGCGCGGCGTTGATCCAGCGGACCTGCAACTCGGGGAGCTGAAAGCGGAAGGGGCCTTCAAATTCGATGGCCAGGAGCAAGCCGCCCGGCTTCAGCCGGTCGCGCAGCATGCGCAGGCAGCGCTCGATTTCCGCGATGTGGTGCAGCACGCCCGAAGCGATGATGCAATCGAACTCTCCTTCGAACGTGTCAGTATTCAGATCGGCGAGCACGTGCCGCACGTTGGTGTAACCCGCCTCGGCGACCTTCTCGCGCGCTCGCGCCAACGCCCGGTCCGCGATGTCGGAAGCCACGATCTCGCCGCGAAACCCGTGCTGGCAGAGGTGCAGTTCGATCAAGCCTTCGTTGGACCCCAGGATCAGGCAGCGGCGGCTCGGATCGTCGCGCCACGGCGCCAGGTAGCGGGTCCAGAGGTAATCCAGCCGCGGAACGTCGGCCGCCCCGGCGACGCGGCGGTTCATGTATTCGAGGCATTTTTTCGCCCCAAACCACATCTCGTCGTAGGAGAAAGGCGTGTCGGAATTCCACGGATTTTTTGCCGGCGCGGCAGCGGCAGGCTGGAGAGTATCTTCAAGTTGACTCATGGGTAAGGCGGTTGGTGGCGGCGGGCTACTGGGTGCTGCGTGCCAGGCGGCGGTAAAAAGCGAGCACGGTGTCCGCGTTTTTTTTCCACGAAAAATGTTCGTCGGCGAACTCCAGCGCGCCGACCGCGAGCTGGAGCCGGAGCGGCGCGTCGTCGAGCAGATGCGCGGCGGCGTCGGCGATGCTGGTGGCGTCGGCTTGCGGCAGGACCCAGGCGTGCCGGCCGTGCTCGACCCGCAGGCCGACGTTGGAGGCGGGCAGGATGATGGGTTTGCCCATCGCAAAAAATTCCGGCAGCTTGCTGGGAAAGCGGTAGTCGTTGAATGGGTCGGGCCGGCCCGGCTGCACGAGCACGTCGGCGAGCGCGAGCAGCTCGGGCACGCGATGGTGCGGCTGCGGACCGAGCGCGATGGTGAAGTCGCGCGCCCACTGGGTGTCTTCGCCGAGAAACGTCGTCCAGTCGCTGCCGGCGCGCACCAGCTTCGTCGGACGCCCGGCGCGGTTGAGCAGCGCGACGGCGAGGTAGAGGCTGCGGACCTCGCGGGCGTTGCTCTCGTGGACGTTGCCGGTATAGACAAACACGGCGTCGTTTTCTTGAATCCCCAACTGCTTCCGCAGCGACAGGTTGGCTGGGCGCGGATGAAAGAGCGCCTCGTCGGCGGCGGGCCAGAAGACGCAGCGCGGCGCGTCGGGCGGCAGGAACTCTTCCAACCGGTCGATGAGCACCGTGGCGCCGTCGGCGGCGCGGAGAAAGTCGCGGTAGCGGTGCGGGTCGCACAGGTGCGGCGGCACGATGGCGTCGAGCGTGGCGCGGTCGAGCGCGCGCAGGTGGCGCATCTTTTTTTTGAAGCTCGCTTCGAGGAGCTGCTCCTCGTTGTCTTCGAGATGCACGATGAGGTGCGGCGGACGGCTGCCGTTGGCGCAGCCGAGCGCAAGGCAAAATCTGCGCACCCGCTCGCGCGGCGTCCACGCGTGCACGATGTCGGGCGGGCGGCCGTCGGCAAACGCCGCCGCGGCGTGGCCGGCGAGCGCGTCGGCGTAGGTGGCGATGCGGTAGCGCGCGGCGCTGAGCGTGGCGGCACTGGCCACGTCGCCGTCGATGAGCACCTGGCAGTCGCAGCCCGCGGCGCAGAGCGCGTTGGCCAGCGCATGGACGTGCGTGGCGCTGTTGCTGGCGAAGTCGCTCTGGAGCACGAAGCGCACGTTGCGCACCGTGGCGGCGCCGTCGCGTGGAGGATCCGGGGAATCGTCGGGGAAAGCCATCGTCGTTAACCTTTCTCCCTGATTCAAGGCAGGCGCGGCTGGAAGCGGACCCGGTAGTCGTCGCAGGCCGGGTCGAAGTTGACGTTGTGAAACGGATCGCCGGCGACGATGAGCGGCTCCCAGCGGTCGAGCAACAGGTGGCGATCGACGTGGTCGTAATACGTCTTGCGCGAGACCGACTCGTGATGCACGAGCACGGCGTTGGGTGTGTAGATGTTACGCTTGCCCGCGGCGCGCAGCTTCAGGCAGAGATCTACGTCCTGATAGTGCGTGCCGTAGTGCTCCTCGAAGCCGCCGACGGCTTCAAACAACTCGCGGCGCACGAGCACGCACGCCGCCGTCACCGCGCTGACTTCGCGGCTGACGACCAGCGAGCCGGCGTAGCCGTCGGAGTCCGCGGGAAAATGGCGCATGAGATGGTCCGCCGTGCCACGCGGGCCGAGGATGACGCCGGCATGTTGCACACCGCCGTCGGGATACAGCAGCAGCGGACCCACGGCGCCGACATCGGCTTGCTCGGCGAAAAAGAGCAACTGCTCGATCCAGTCCGGCGTCACCAACTCGGTGTCGTTATTCAAGAAAAGTAAATAATCGCCCGCGGCGGCCTGCGCGCAGCGGTTGTTGATGCGCGAGAAGTTGAAGCCGCCCGGACACGGCACGCGCACGCAGGCTGCGGCTTCCATCAGCGCCAGGGCGCGGGGGTCGCGCGTATCGTTGTCGCCGAGGACGACTTCAAAATTCGGATACGTCGTTTTCTCGTCGATGCTCAGCAGGCAGCGTTCGAGAAAATCCGGCGCGTCGCGCGTGGCGATGATGATCGAGACCGGCGGAAACTCCTTGCGCGGCTGCGGCACGATCTGCACCCGGTGCGCGCCGTGCGCGCCGGAGGTCGCGTGCGCCGGCAGCCCGAGGCGGTCGAGCTGCGCCTGCACCGCGCTGGCTTGCAACTCCGGGATGCGCGACTTCGCGTCACCCGCCGCCGCGATGCTCCCGGCGATGGCGCGCCAATGGTAAAGAATGCGCGGGATGTGATGGATGCGCGTCGTCTGCTCGGAGAGCCGCAGCATCAAGTCGAAATCCTGCACGCCATCGTAGCGGCTGTCGCAGCCGCCGACGCGCTCCAGCAGCGTGCGGCGCACGCAGAGCAGATGGCCGACATACATCACGCCGCGGAAATATTCCGGCGACCAGTCCGGCTTGAAGTGCGGCTCGCAGCGCGCGCCGGTCTCGTCTTTTTTGTCGTGATCGGAGTAAATCACATCCGCGTCCGGATGCTCGTCGAGGTGCAGCGCCAGCGCGGCCAGCGCGTCGTTGGTCAATTCATCGTCGTGATCGAGGAGCACGACGAAATCGCCCGTCGCCAGCGCCAGCGCGGAGTTCGTCGCGGCCGAGATGCGGCCGTTTTTCTTCCGGCAGACGACCTTGATGCGGCTGTCGCGCCGCGCGTAGTCGGCGAGGCATTCGCGCACCCACGGTTCCGGGCTGGCGTCGTCGGCGAGGCAGAGTTCCCAATCCTCGTAGAGCTGGTTGCGCACCGAGTCGATGGCCGCGCGCAGCCAGCGTTCCGGTGGGTTGTAAACCGGCACGACGATGGAAAACAACGGCCGGCTCTCCAGTTGACTGGTCTGACGGTGCAACTGCTGGCACTGCTCCCAAGTGAGCGTGTCGCGCATGTGCGCCGGCGGCTCGGGCGGCGAGAAAATCACGGGATCGACCGTGACGACGCGATGCCACCGGCCGGCGCGGTCGCGCGCTTCCAGGTGCAACAGTTGCATCGGGTCGGGCGCGTCCAGATCCACGCAAAAACCCGAGGGCGCCGCCGCTGGATGGTTGGCGAACTGCGAGCCGACATCCGGCCGCAGCGCACCGTAGTCGCCGGCCCATTGGCGGCCGCCTTCCCCGGCTGAAACCAGGCGGACCGCGGTGATCGGAGCGCCGTCCGGCGACGACGCGTCGGCACCGTTGAAAAGCCAGCCCGAGACCTGCCCCTGCGACTCGCTGATCCAGCGCGTCCTGTCGATATTATACTGGATACTCAAGCGCGTATTCGTTCGTTGAAAGAAACCCTCACTGTCCCCCATAGTCTCTGCGATTTGAGTCGTTCAACCGGTTTTTCCGGGGCCGGAAAGAACCACTGGTCAGGAACCGGCTCAATGCTCGCAACGGCAGGCCCAGGCGCCAGGTGAAAGATCGCTGCATCGAACGACGCCGGCCGAGTTCGGTGCGGTAATCGGCCTCGAGCCGGTGCAAAGATTTTGCCAGTGCGTCGATTTGCGCCGCCTGTTGCGCCGCCTCCTCGCGGATGCGCTGCAACTCGGTCTCCCGCGCACGGATTGACGTTTCCCACTGCTGCCGCACCCGCGCGGACTCGGCGCGCTCGGCCTTCAAGTTTGCTTCCAACTGACTCATGGCGTGCGCGCGGGCGGCCATTTCGCGTCGGGATTTTTCCAGGAACGCCACTTGCGTGCTCTGCTGCGCCAGTTCTTCCCGGACGCAGCTCAACTCGGTCGCCGTCAGCAGCCGCTCGGTGCGCGCGGCCTTCAGTCCGGCGCGCGCGTTTTCCAACTCGGCGTAAGCGCCTTTGATCGCGGCGCGCATCGACTCCAGCTCGGCACGGGCGGCGCTGAGCGCGGTGCGGTCGCTTTCCAGTTCAGGGCCGATTTTCTCGTGCGTGGCGCGCAACGCTTCCAACTCGGCGCGGGCGGCGTTGAGTTCGGTGTGGGCAACGCCCAACTCGTGGCGCGCGGATTCCAGTGCGGCGCTGCTGGCGGCGTGTGCGTCCGCCGCCGCGGTGTGCGCGGCGTGGGCGGCGCCCAACGCCTCGGCGAAGTGCGTCCGCTGCGCTTCGGCCTCGTGCCGCGCGGCGGCTTCGGCGGCCAGCGTTCGGCGGAGATTTTCCAACTCCGTTTGCCGGGCGGGCGCGGCGCGATAGGCTTCGAGCCAAGGATGGATGGAGGAAAGAAAATCGGCAGGGTCCGTGCGGACGCGCAGCCACACCTCCAGTTGCCACGGCTCCTCGTTCACCATGTCGGGCAGCGTGAGCGCCGGCAGCAGCAGGTGCGGGTCGTCGCCAGTGCTCAGGAGGCGCAGGAAGCGCGGGTGCGGCACGGGTTCCACGCTGCCTGCGGCTTGCAGTGCGTCGAGTTGCGCCCGGTTGCGGCAAGCCCAGATGGGCTTGTCGGCAAACAGCCGGGAAGAGATCGCGATGCCGCCCACGTCGAGCAGCCCGACACAATTGAGCGGGTCCAGCCGCAACGGCGCACCGGTGTAGTCCGCGGGCAGGGGCAGCACGATCTTGCGCCAGGCGCCCTGCGCGTAGCGGGTGCAGACCGAACAGTGCTCGGCGTAGGAATTATCCTCGGGGTGAGGAAAGAAAAGTTGCGCCAAAATGGCCGTTTCCGAGTCCGCCGCCACGTCGGGATCCACCGGGGGTTGGAGCGTCGGCAAGGTGTCGGCGGCGACTCCGGTCTTGTGGGCGCGCAAGGCGGCGGCAGCCCGCGTGTAGTATTCCCGGATCGCGCCGGCTTCCTCCGGACCAGCGGCAAAGAAGCGCTCCAGAAAACGGTGCGGCAGCGGCTTCTTCGGGTTCTTGCGCCAGACGCCCAGACCCCAGCCGTGATGGAAAAGAAAGCTGCGGCCCGGCGTGGCGATTTCCTCCCAAAGCTTCCAGACGCCGAAGTCGCCGTGGCGCGCCGAAACATCGTGCAGCAACACGATGCCCCGCTCGCTGACCTTCGGCAGCCAGAGGTCGAAGTCGTGCTTCACGGCTTCGTAAGTGTGCAGGCCGTCGATGTGCAAAAGGTCGATGCTGCCGTCGGAAAATTGCGCGTGCGCCTCGTCGAACGTGCCGCGGATGAGATAGGAAAACGGCGCGTAAAATTGCCGGTTGTGCGCCGTCACGTCCCGAAACGCGCTTTCATCCAAAACGCCGGCGTGCTCGTCGCCCTGCCAGGTATCCACGGCGTAACAAACGGCGCGGACGCGATTTTCCAACACCGCCTGGCAAAGGGCAAAATACGACTCGCCGCTGAACGTGCCCAACTCGACGATGCGCTCCGGCTGCAGCGCCGCCACGAGGTCGAAGGCAAACGGGATGTGGTCGCTCCAGGCGCCCAAACCGTATTTGTGGGGATTGACTCCGCGCAGCGAGGGCAGATCGCGCAGCGCCGGAGGAAAAATAAGATCACTCATCTAATCTGACGGGATATTGCCCTACATAGGGTTTAATCATGAGACGGGCCACGATGCTGCAAGGGGCGTCAAGCTTCAAGCAAAACGATGGCGGCTCCGGCGTCACATACGGCGCGATGCGGCTAACGACCATTACTATATCGGCGGCTCCGGCCGCGGAGTCGGGACAGAAACGACGGCTTGCGCGCGTTGGCCGGCTTGCGCGCGATGAGCAGCGTGTCGCAGAACATGTTGCTGCTATCCTGATAGCTGCTTTCTCCCCAGTTCGTCGTCGCTTGCAAACAATCCAAGCCGGTGTAACGCGCCAGCGCGGTCATGCCATCCGGATAAAACCGCCAGCAATCCACCGGGTAGCGGTGCTCCGGTCCGGTGGAAGGCGCGATGATGCAGCACAGGGCGCCCGGCTTGAGGACGCGCGCAATTTCTTCCATGCTCAGCCAGAAAAATTCGGTGTGCTCGAACGCCTGGCCGGAGATGACGCAATCGACGGAAGCCGTGCGGAATTCGCGCCAGCGATAAGGATCGGCCAGCACGACATCGACGTTTTTGCCCGGCGTCATGTCCACGCCGACGTAGCGCCATTTCTCCGGCTCAAAGATTGAGCGGTAGGAGCCATTGATGTCCTGGCTGCCCAAGTCGAGCACGGTGCGCGGCCCTTTGGGATCGGCCGGCTGGTCGCGCAGGTATTGGGCATAAAAATTTGCCATCTTGTCGAGTGAACTTTGGTGCATTGCGAAATTTAAAAATGAAATGAAAACGCGCGCCCGCCGCTCGAGCTAGGCCGCCAGCACGCCGACCTTTTCGGCGTGAGCCGCCGTCGCCGGCGGCGCGACGCGCTCGATGCTGACCGCGAGCATGGGCAGGCCCACGAGTCCGCTGCCGATGCTGGTGGAAACCGATTTGAAAACGAGAGCCTCGTGCGTCCACTGGTGCATCACGTGATCCTGCGGCGTGCCGTCGGCCAGCGCGATGAGGATCGAATAATCCCCCGCCGGCAGCAGCGGCATGACGAAGCGAAAGCGCGCTTCAAAACTCTCGCCCGACTTCACCCGCACCGGCCGACCGCCTGGCGAGCCGTGGGTGGAAAAATACGTGTTGTCGCCAAACAACCACTGGCCGAGATGATTCTTCACGTAGAAACCCACGATTGGCTGCGCCAGGTCGATCAATGCTTCCATGCGCACCCGCAGCACGACCGGCTCGCCGCCGACGATCCACGACAACGTCGCGCCGTCGAGATTTTCGAGCGCCGCCACCGCGACGCGCCCGCCGCCGACGCCCGCCGTGGCGTAAGCGGAGTTGAATTGAAAAATTTCCAGATCATTGCGCAACGGCGTGCGGTTGATCCATTCCAGCCGCGCGTCGCGTTGGGCCGCCACCGCGGGAGCGTCCGCCGGCGCCGGCGTTTGCCCGCCCTGAATGGCCAGCGCCGCTTCGGCTTGGCCGGCGTTGGCGGCGGCTTCCAATTGCGCGCGCGCCGCCGGATCGAGCTTGGCTTCGGCCTCGGCTTGGAAAAAGGCGTCGAGATAAGCGAGCGTCACCTCTTTTGGGTCGCCGCTCAGTTGCAACCGCCCGGCCTCCAGCCAGAGCGCGTGCTGGCACAGGCTGGTGATCGTCGAAGGGTCGTGCGTGACGAGCAGGAGCACGCCGTTTTCCTGAAACTTCCGCAAAAACCTCATGCACTTTTGCATGAAGAACACGTCGCCCACCGCCAGCGCCTCATCGATGATGAGCACGTCGGCGTCGATGTGCGCGATGACCGAAAACGCCAGCCGCAGCATCATGCCGCTGGAATACGTTTTCACCGGTTCATCGACAAACTCGCCGATGTCGGCGAAGTCGAGCATCGAGTCCATGCGTTCGTCGATCTCGCGCGGCGAGAGGCCGAGCAGCGCGGCGTTGAGGCGCACGTTTTCCCGGCCGGTGAATTCCGGGTTGAAGCCGCTGCCCAGCTCGAGCAGCGCCGCCGCGCGCCCGCGCACCGTCGCGCTGCCGGCCGTGGGCGTGAGCGTGCCGGTGAGGATTTGCAGCAGGGTCGATTTGCCCGAGCCGTTGCGGCCGATGATGCCGACGCTCTGGCCGCGGGGGATTTGGAACGAAACGTCTTTCAGCGCAAAAAATTCGCGGTGACTCTCGCGCGCGAGCCGGCGCAGGAGCTTGCGGGTGGAAGTCAGCAGCGGCAGCACGCGGCTCTCCGCGAGGCGGCGATAAATGGGTCCGGCGACGCGCGAAGTCGGCGAGTGCCAGATGTGGTAACACTTGCTCAAATTTTCGGCGCGAATGACGAAATCTTCTTCTGCCATGAAATAGTGAAACTCGCGTGCTGGCGGGCCGGTTACATACGCCAGCAACGGCGGGTGGACAAAATAATTCACTGGCACGGCGGCGTCTTCGGGGCTTGTTCTCCGCGCCGCGTGGTGCAGTGTTCATCGCCGCACTGATCGGTTTTTTTATTTCAATGTCCGCCGCCTCGCCCGCCGTCGCCGCCGCCAGCAGCAGCAACAACAACCACACGCAAGTCACCGTGCATTCCGCGCACGGCGCCAATCGGTCGCTCGATTTCTCGCCGTTCTCCGCCGTGCGCACGCTCGTCCGCCACCGGCATTTGCTCGAACAGCTCACGCGCCGCGAGGTGCTCACCCGCTATCGCGGCAGCTTCCTCGGCGTGCTCTGGAGCGTGCTCAATCCGCTGTTCATGCTGGCGCTGTTCTTCGCGGTGTTCGGGCTGATCTTTCGCGCCAAGTTCACCGGCCACGCCAACGAAGGCCCCGGCGATTTCGCGCTGCAACTCTTCGCCGGCCTGCTCGTTTTCAACGTCTTCGCCGAATGCGTCACCCGCGCGCCGAGCTTGATGTTACTGAACACGAACTACGTCACCAAGGTCGTCTTTCCGCTGGAAATCCTGCCCGCGACCATCGTGCTCAACGCCCTGGTCAACCTGCTCGTCGGCGCCGTGCCGCTGCTCGCCGGCGTCTGGTATCTGCACGGCGCGCTGCCGGCGACCGTGCTGCTCTGGCCGCTGCTGCTGCTGCCGATTGCGCTGCTGGCCTTGGGCCTCACCTGGCTGTTTGCCGCGCTCGGCGTCTTCTTCCGCGACCTCACGGAACTGGTCGCGCCGCTGACGCAACTGCTCATGTATGCCAGCGCGATTTTCTATTCCGTGGAGAAAGCGCCGCCGGCGTTGCAGCCGATCCTGCGGATCAACCCGCTCGCCTTTCTCACCGAGCAAAGCCGCAACCTCGCCGTCTGGGGCGACGCCGGCCTCGACTGGCACGGCTACGGGATTTTCACGTTGGTCGGCGCGTTGCTTGCCACGCTCGGCTACGGCATTTTCCAACGCCTCAAGCACGCCTTTGCCGACGTGCTGTGAAGGGAGAAGAAAATGACGAATTTCTAAATGACGAATGACGAAGGCAGCGCTTTGAAAGCGGCATCTTTTTTCAGTCCTCAGCCGTTTGTCTTCGTCTTTTTTGATGTGACCCTTTGCGGATTGCGCCGCGTCAATCAAGATCAAGCTCGGCTTTGACCTGCTCCCACGGAGTGCCGGGCTTTCCGGCGTTGCGCTCGACGGCGGCACGCAGTTCCATGAGGTCTTCCATGTCCTCCAGACGCTCCTGAAGGCGGCGCACCTCGATGGCGAGGGATTCCAGCGTCAATTTTCCGAGGGTGGCGGTGTCACTCATAGGCTACCTTTCTGTCTTTGACAGCATACACAACGATCCGATCGCCTTCCAGCATGAAGAGCACCCGGAAGCCGCCCACCCGCAGCCGGTATTCGTGAGTGCGGGCCGCGAGCTTCTTCACATCCCCGGCAAGATCGGTCTGCATTTGCTCCAACCGATAGCCGACGTTGCGCCGGTGCTCCTTGGGCAGCGCCCGCAACTGCTCTCGGGCCTCGGCTTTGATTTCAAGCCGGTAGCGCATGGGCGCGTTAGTTTCCCCGCTTGGCTTTGGCTTGGCAAGCCGCTACAAGATGTTTAGACGCGACCTCGCGAACGACAGGCTGGGGTTAAGTAAAATCACGCTAAGGCTCATCGCCATGCAAATCGCAACCGAAGCAAACGGGATCTTACTGGGCATTGTTGTCGGCTCGGCTGATGCGCTGTTGATTCTTTTGTATGGAATCGCCATTTGGAATAAAATGATCCAGCCTTCGCGTTGGTTTGGATGGGTCAATGCGACGGTGGTCGTGACTTTGACGTTTGCGTCGATGGCATTCATCGAAAGTCAAGTGAATCAGGTTGTCCCGTTCCGGCCTGAAATCGGACGTAACGCCGGGCTTTGTTGGGCGGTTCTAAACGTGATTTCGATGGGGGCTTTACTAACAGTCATCATCGCGCGCAGGGCGAAAGCGCGAGTCAACACGTGATCAGTCCGACCCATCCTTTCCTGACTACCGCCGCCGATGCTGCTCGACGATGAGGCCGTCGCGCATCGTGTGGACTACGTCGCACGCTTCGGCGATGGCGGGATTGTGCGTGACGAGCAGGAGCGCTTTTTGCTGCTCTTTCACCACGCGGGTGAGCAGGGCAAAGACGCGGTTGGAATTCGCCGTGTCGAGGTTGCCCGTCGGCTCGTCGGCGAGGATGACGGCGGGGTCGTTGGCGAGCGAGCGGGCGATGGCGACGCGCTGTTGTTCGCCGCCGGAAAGGTTGCGGCTCGGGCGGTCGAGCTTCTCGCCGAGGCCGACTTCGCCGAGCAAATAAGCGGCGCGCGCGTGCATCTCCGCTTCGTCCCAACAACCGAGCTGGCGCATGGGGATGGTGACGTTTTCCAGCGCGGAAAAATCCTGCAACAGAAAGTGAAATTGAAAGACAAAACCGAGCAGCGCCGTGCGCGAGGAACTCAGCGCGTCGTCGGGCAATCCCGCCACGTCCTGGCCGCCGATGAAGAGCATCCCGTCGTCCGGCCGGTCGAGCAGGCCGAGGATGTAAAGCAGCGTCGATTTGCCGCAGCCCGACGGACCGACGACGGCGTGGACTTCGCCCGGATGCACGTCGAGCGAAACGCCGCGCAGGACGTGGACGCGGCTCTCGTCCTCGCCGAGGTATTTTTCTAAATTTTCACACTGCAAGCTTGGAGTCGTCATTGGCAGAAGTTGAGAGTTGTTAGTTGAGAGTTGAGAGCGTGAAAAAAAGAAGAGTCCACGCGCGCAGTCTGCGGATTTTCTGTGCTCTCAACTCTCAACTAACAACTCTCAACTCTTCATCACTGCCCGCTGCCGCGCAGGATGGCGACGGGGGCGAGGTTGGCGGCGCGGCGGGCTGGGAAATAGCTTGCGATGAGCACCGCCGCAAACGCGATGAGCCAAGCGTAGATATAGTGCCACCAGCTCCAGGCGACGATGAAGTGCTCGGTGTAAAAGAAGCCGGTGACTTTCACTTTGATCAAAGAAATCAGATACGTCATCAGCGCGCCGAACGCCGCGCCGAGCGTCGAGCCAAGCGTGGCGATGATGAAGCCTTGAAACAAAAAAATCGCGCTGATGTCAAAGCGCCGGTAGCCCATCGAACGCAGGATCGCGATCTCGCGGATTTTATCGAGCACGGTCATCGTCAGCGTGTTGAAAATCAGCGCGCCGGCGACCACGATGAACAGGCTCACCGTGATCGCCGCGCTCAAGCGCAGCGTGGAAAAAATGGCGAGATTGCCTTGCTCGCGTTCCTGCCATGACCGCGCGTTGTGGCCGAAGAGCCGCTCGAAGTGCGCGGTCAGCGATGGCGCGCGGTCAGGGTCGCGCAGCTTGAAGATGATTTTGGAAACGAGGAACGGTTTCTTCAACAATGCCTGCGCCGCGCGCAACGGCACGTAGCCGTAGCGTTCGTCGATGATGTTGTTGCCCGAGCGGAAGATCGCACAGACGGTGAACGTTTTCTTTTCACCATCGGTGCCGAGCAGCGTGACGTTGGCGCCGACGCGAATCTGGAGCTTGTCGGCCAGAAGCTTGCCGAGCATCATGCCGGCGGGATGGTTGCGATACGTGTCGAGGCTGCCGGCGATGATCTGCTCGCGCAGGCTCGTCGCGCGCAATTGCTGCGCGAGCTCGATGCCTTGGAGCGTGACGACTTCGGTTTGGAAATCGCTGCTGATCGTCACGCTGCCCTGCACGATGGGCGCGCAGGCGACGACGTTGGAAAACGTGCGCGCCACGCGCATGATCTCGTCGGCATCGGTGATGCCTTCGTAATATTTTCGCCGCTGCTGCCCGCTGCTCTTCGTGCCCTCCATGCCCTCGAACGAGGTGTAGCGCGCCTGGAAGCGGTCGCTCATCACGATCGCTCCGCTGGTGCCGAGGATGGTCTTGATGAAATACTGCTGGAAGCCCTGCGTCTGCGCCTGCGTGCAAACGAAAAACGCGACGCCGAAGATGACGCCCATGAGGCTGAGGATGAGCGAGCGTTTGCGGCTCGTGGTGAAGCGCAAGCCGATGAAAAGCGCCGGCCCGAGCGAAGGGGCGGCGGCTGGCGGACGCGCGCTCCCGCCGTCGCTGCTGCCAGCCACGGGCGCGAGACCGGCGTCGGTGGTGGCGAGAGACGGTTCGGCTTCTTCCGCCGTGGAAACTGGGCCTGCCATGATTCAGGAAAACCGGGAGAGTCAGTGGTGCAGCCGCGCGTTACTTCTCCGCCAGCTTGTGCGCGTCGATGTCCACGGGGCGCACCCGCTGGCCGATGCTGAACAGATCGAGGTCGGACACGACGACGGCGTCGCCGATTTTCAGGCCGTCGAGGATTTCCACGGTCTCCGGATTTTTGTAACCAATCTTCACCGTGCGCGGCTTGACCACGCCGTCCACGACGACCCAGACGCGGTCGCCGCTCTTGTCTGGATCGCGCAACGCCCGCGCCGGCATGATGACCGCGCCGGGATGTTTGCCGACGAGGATGTTCATCTCGCCGGTCATGCCCGCCTTCAATCCCTCGATCGGCGCGTCGGGATTCAGGAACACCGTGTAGCGCGAGTTGGTCGTGTCGCCGCTGGGCAGGACGGCCGCGAGCGTGGCCTGGTATTCGCGGCTGCCGAAGGCGTAGAGTTTCAGCGCCGCCTTCATCCCTTCGCGCAAGTCGCCCACGTCCTCCTCATTCACCTGGCCAGAGACGTAGAGGTCCTTGGCGGCGATGGTAAAGAGCACGTTGTTTTGGAAAACCAGTTCGTGGTTGATCGTGGGCGCGGCCACGACGTAACCGTCCAGCGGGCTGATCACCTTGGATTTTTCGAGGATGTCCTGCGCCGTCTTCACGTTTTGCGCGTAGATGTCCACCTGACGTTGCAGCTCGACCTTTTCGTTCTCCACCTGCGTGCGCAGTTGCAACACGGTGTTGCGCGCCGCCGTGCGGTCGGCTTCCGGCACGATGGCCGACCCGGCTTTCTCCAGCCGCGCCAGCCGATCCTCCGCGCTGCGCAAGGCTTCCAACGATCCCGGCCCGGCTTTCATGCGCGCTGCCGCGGCGGCCTGCTCGGTGAGCGCCTGGTTGAGCTGCCGCTGCGTGGCTTCGTCGCGGATGGTGCCGAGGAGCTGGCCGGCTTTGACGGCAAATCCCTGGCTGGTCGGCCCGCCGTAGAGACCTTCGGCGAGGTCGATGTAGCCGGTGTTTTCGGCTTTCAAGTTTTGCTGCATCACCCAATCGACTTTCACCGTGCCATAGACCGCCGAGATGGCGGTGCCGCGTTGCACCCGCGCGACCTCGGCCACGGTGCGATTCAGCCAGTAATAGAGAAAGCCGCCGCCGATGGCCAAAGCCACCAGCAGGACGAGCAGGAGCAACCGGCGATTGCCACCGGCGCGAGAGCGGCGGGCGGCGGCATCGGCGGACGGCGGACGGCGCGTGGGGGCGCTGCTGCCCGCGGCGGGACGCGTGTGAGTGGAAGGCGAAGGCGGAGCCGGGACAACCGTGTTCATCAGCAAGAGAAAGATGGATTGGTGCAGCGCGGCGTCTGCGCGCCGCCACTATTTGCAGCAGCCACTTTACACCAAAACCCGCCGGCGCGCTGGGCGTCGCGGTCCGGCGTGGGATTCTTTACTTTTCCGCCGCCGGTTTTTCAGACGGCACGAAGCGCAGGTAGCCGCCGGTGATCCGGTCGAATTCGGCGCGGGCATTGGCCTCGGCGAACAGCGCGTTGAGCAAGCCGAGGCGGTTGCTGGTCAGGTCGTTTTGGGCAAAAAGAAAATCCGTCTGCGTGCCCGTGCCGCTGGCCACCGCCTTGGTCACGGCATCCAGCACGTCGGACGCTTCGGCGCGCGCCGTCTGCAGGGCGCGGCGGCGCGCGGCGGCGTTGCGCCACGCGCTGCGCAGCTTCGCCAGATCGCGCGGCACGCCGGCCTCTAGTTCGCGCCGGCGGATGTCGAAGGTTTCGCCGATGGCGCGCGCCGTCCGCACCGAGCCGAGGACGGCGCCCGTGTCAATGATCGTCCAGTTGAACGACCCGCCGTAGCGCACCTCCGTCGTGCGGATGTCGTCGCCGGGCCGAATCGCCTGCTGGCTGCTGCGCACGGCATTTTGCGGGATGAGCGTGCCGTCGGCGACCAGGCGCAGTTGGGGATAATAGCCGCCGCGGGCGATGCGCACATCCTCGCGCGCCGACGCGGTGGACTGGCGCGCCAGCTCGATGTCGGGCCGACGCCGCAACGCTTCGTCGGCCGCCGCCTGCGGGTCGAAATCGAGATCGCCGCCGGCCAGTTCCGCCAGCGTGCCTGCCAGGCGCACGTTCGCGGTCGCGTCCGCGGCGCCGAGATCGCGGCCCATCAAGCCCAGCAGCGCGAGGAGCGCCGTGCGTTGCGCGCCACCCGCGCCGATGCCCGCGATCTCGACGCCGTATTCCTGCAAGCGCGCTTGCAGCGTGGCGATCCGCCCGACCGTGCCAGCCTGGAATGCCGCGCGCTGGTTGCGTTCGTTTTCCGCCAGGAGCGCGTTGATTTTCTCCCACTGCACCTCGTTCTCACGCTGAAAAACCGCCTGCACGTATTGCAGCCGCGCGGTGTGCAGGACGGTCACGGTGGTGACGTAAAAATTCTGCACTGCCACGCTCACTTCGAGGTTGCCGCGCCGGAACGACGCCGGGATCGCGAAGTCGAACAACGGCTGGGAAGCATTGCCCGTAAGAATGGTGAAAAGCCGCGACGGTCGCGCGTTCACGACGCGCGCGCCGGTGCGCGGATCGATGAGCACTTCGTCCTGCTGCTTGCCCTGCTGGCCCGCGCCGCCGCCGAGCGAGAGCTGCGGCAGCGCGCGTGCGCGGAAGGTCAGCCGCGTGCCGAGCGCCACCTCGCACTGGTGGCGTTGCCGGGCGATGTCGGGATTTTTTTCCACGACCTCGCGCAGGCAGCCGTCGAGCGTCAGCGTCTCCGCGCGCGCCGTCGTCGCGACCGCCAGGCAGCACGACACTGCCAGCAGCAGCGTGGAACCGAGCTGGACGAAAAAAAAGCGGGTCGCGCGCATGGGCGTCGTGGTCACTTGGCGGGAGCGGCAGCGCCGCCGCTGCGGCGTGGATCGAGCGCGATGGTTATCTCCGCGCCGAAGGTCAAGGCGCCGGCCGGCGCGGCCTCGCCCATCGCGCGCGCCAGCCGGG
>JAFAXH010000050.1 GCA_019241085.1 Verrucomicrobiota bacterium
CGGGTAGAAATCCTCTTTCAGAAACATAAAATAAGGTGGGATCTCTTCGTCAAAAATCTGTTGCGACGAATCTGGCCACCAGTAGGTCTGGTAAAATTGCAGCTCATGTTCCCGCCAACGAACGGTCTCGATCTGCCGCGTAAAGCGGGAATCGCAAATACGTAGGAAACACTTCAGCTGATAAGAGAGCGGAATGGTCACGCGAAACAATCGAGGTAGAAGTTTGGCCGCCACTTGTGCTTCCCCCAAAACAGACGGTCCCACATCCGCCGTAGCGTGTCTTTCTTACCAAGCTTCATGCCTAAAAACGTGGCGAACTCCGTGCGCACGAAGCCTTGACTGCGTGCCATTGCGGCGAGCACAGAGGGCACATAGAGACGCTTGTGCGTCAGATCACCATAGAGGCACGTGCCGAGCGCATCGATGTCTTCCGGATTGTGCGTGATGAATCGGCAGCGCACATTCGGCGCGCAGTGTTCCTTGATCGCCCGGAGCAATTCGAAGACCTGCTTTGGGTCGAGGTGTTCGAGCACAAAGCAACAATAAACACCATCGCAGCTTGCTGCCAACTCGCGTCCGTCCGGACGAGAGAAGAACTCAAACATATCGGCTTCAAAATAACGGACATCGTGACTGCGGCCACTTTCAATCGACTCCGCATGGTTCTCCACACCGATACCTCTAATAGAAACCTTGGCCAGTTCACGCAGAAAAAGTCCGCGCCCCGCGCCTAAGTCGAGCACCTGACGGCAGCCACGAAAGAACGGCACATGGCGAGCGTGCGCATCGAGCAACAGATCTTCACCCGGCGTAAATTGAAACGGATTAAAATGATATTTCGCAAAATCCATCAGAGTCCACTCAGCTTGGGATGGCGGCAGGTGTTGGAAGGTTGCGTGCGGGTGGCAGCGAATCGCGAAGCGCGCGCCAGCAAAGTGTCGGCACCAGCCAGACTGTAACCAGCCCTTGGCAAAGGAGCGGCGCGGCGAGAATCCCCCAAACGCCGAACCGGCTTCCGAAAAGGAACGCGCTGAGAAACGTGGCTATGCCCACGGTGAGGATCGCACGCATTTGGGGAAACAGGTTGCAACTGGTCAGGACCGAGGAGTGCAGCGCCACGAACAAATCAACGCCAGCGACGATAAACAGCGCGCCAAGCTCTGGCCGCGGCAAGGCTGGCGTTTTGGAGCCGAGCAGATGCAACAGATAAGGGAGGATGATCCATGCCGCCAAGGCTCCCCCGACAAACGTTGCCATGCAAAGGGAAATCCGACGCAATGCGAGGTGAGCTATCGCCGAACGATCACCGGTTGCCCAGAAACCACTGATGGTCGGGTAGCGCGCGAGCAGCCAGCTTTGGGCGGAAAAGTGGATCAAGAATGCGACAAGGTTGCTCAGCGAATAGCTGGCCGAGGTGCTCAGGCCAGTGGTTTGTCCCGCTGCAAAGACGAGGCCATACGTTCCGAGCCACGCGCCCAGAAGAATCGCACCGGCGCGCCAGGTTGACGACCAGATGGGGCGCCATGGAATCGATTCCGGGGCCGTGTGAAAGAGCGGTCTCATTTCTGTTTTTACGATCCATTTCGAACGATACAGCGGATAGAGAAGCAGCACCGCTTGTCCGCCGGCGAGCGCAAGCAGCCTGCCGCCGGCGAGCAGTCCTCCCAGCGAGACTGCGTAAGACAAAAGGATGCCGGTGAATTGGATGCGCTGCGAATCGCGCACCCTTTGCACGCCGAAGAGCAGCGGGTTCCAAAACAAACCGCGCATTCGCAAAACCCCAGCGATCAGGAGCACGAAGAATGCACCTAGCGGCGCGGGGCGCAGCATTTCGTCCGGGTGCATGAGGGCCAGCCAGACGCCGCCTCCGAGGCAACCGAACAGAGCGCCCCAGCCAAGCCAGGAATAAATTTTTGTGGCCAGCGCCACCAAACCGCTCAGTCCGGACCAGTTCGGTGTGTTTCCGCTTTCACCCTGCTTATTTGCTTCGGCCCAGAAAAAGGTGGCCTGTCGCGAGATGGCAGCCGAAAGGCCAAACTCTACCAGCGTCACAAGACCCACGACATTGAGCATGAGATACCAAAGCCCCAACTGCTCGCGGGGCAGCGTGCGCAAGGCCATCGGCAGGACCAGAATAAAGTTGGCCAGCCGCAGAGCGGTAACTGCCCAGATCCAAATGACCGCTGATCGGGCGAACTTGCTCGGCAGAGTGCGAATGAGGTCCAGCGCGAAAAGGATTCGGTTCATGCGTTAACCAGATCGCTGATGTAATCGCGGAGGCCGGTTTCCGCAATCGCGCGCCGACGGTTGGCGCTCGTCACTATTTGCACCATCGTGTCGGAATGTTGAAAAAGTTTATCGTGGATCGGTATGCCCGCCTGCCAGTGGTGCGCGAAATTCGGGAGATTCGCCGCCTGCTGGCTGCCAGTTTGGAACAGCGTGCGGGTCTCGAGTCTGTGCGCCTCTTCGATCTGGAGTTGGATCGACACCCCCGCTACTCCGATCCACGCCGTTTGTTTCACCCCTATCTCCAGGTCTCCTCGCAAAATGGGGAGGATGGAGTCATCCGCGAAATTTTTCGTCGCATCGGTTTGACCAATCGCGTTTTTGCGGAGCTCGGTGTTGGCAATGGCTACGAAAACAACACGGCATTTCTGCTGTCGCAAGGCTGGACCGGTGTTTGGGTGGACGGTAATCCCAGGTTTCGCAAGGCGCTCGAGGGTCGCGAAGACATTCAGCCGCCCGTGCTTCGGACCGCGACCGCACTGGTTTCCAAAGAAAATGCGCTTGCCACTTTGCAAGGTCTCAATGTTCCGGACGAATTCGATTTGCTCTCGATCGATATCGACCAGAACACGTATTTCATTTGGGAAGGTCTGCGCACCTTGCGCCCGCGTGTCGTCGTGGTCGAATACAACTGCGCGCTGCCGCCTGATCTGGACTGGAAGGTGCGTTACGAGGCCACTCGCGTTTGGGATGAGCGGAGCAGCAATTTCGGCGCGAGTCTGAAAGCGCTTGAAAACCTAGGGCGCACCTTAAGATACAGTCTGGTGGGCTGCGAATTTGTCGGCTCGAATGCCTTCTTCGTGCGGGATGATCTGATAGGCGATCATTTCGCCGCGCCTTTCACGGCGGAAAATCATTACGAGCCGCCACGGTATGTCTTGCTCTCGCGTCGTGCCTACACTGGTGCAATCCTGGACAGGCTTGGTTGAAACTGCTTTGAAAGCCGGCAAATTCGGAGGAACCATCCGTCTTGCGGCATCGCAAATTTCCGCAATCCAAGACAACCTCAAGCAGTGGTCAAAGGCGTCTAGACGGACGCGAAGAGATAGCTTTCATCGAAAAGGATTGCCTCCTGCACGGCGAATCCGTGCAACTGAAGATTGCCAATCATCTGCTCGATTGGGATCGGGCACCAATGATGCAGTTCGCAGGCAATTTGGACTCGCGGTGGGAGTTGCGCGCGGTGCGAGCAAAGCCAGTCGATGATTTCGCCCTCGGCACCTTCGCAATCCAGCTTCACAAAAAGCGACTGCGCACCTTGGATGTCAACAGTCGCCAAGGTGGTGCTTTGCATTGCCACCGGCGAGCCGCCCTCGTGCAGAAAAATCCCCGAGCCGCCGCCAGTGCCGAGCGCCGAAAAAAGCACATCGCGCCCGTCTTTGGTGACAGCCGCGCGGTGGACTGTGACATTGGTTAGCCCATTCAGCCGGATGTTTTCTTCGAGCATCTGGACGTGCTTCTCCGATGGCTCAAACGCGTGAACGGTCGCGCTGCGGTGCAGGAATGCGGCGCGGCAGGCAAAGGCGCCGATATTCGCGCCAACGTCGATGATCAGGTCAGGCGACGCCTGTGCAATTTTATACAAATCGGCAATGGCGGGTTCAAACACTTCGCCCCACGTTTGCTTCAGCGGCGGTAGGATTTGCAAACGAAATCCATCCCGGAAACGAGCGATTTTCGGCTTGTCCGTCAGACCAATTTTTGCCGCGGTCAAGCTTGGCCAATTCGAGCACTCTGCAACCGTTCGTGCGAACGTTTTGGCCTTGCGAGCAAGGATGTGTAGGGAGAGAGCCATGCCTTTGATCGGTCAGCGCAGACAGAATTTTCCGGCGAGCACTTGCGGGTCGCTCATTTTTGTAAAGTGTGTGGACCGCATCCCGATGGGCAGATTTGTCAGCCACGGACGACAGAATTCCTTCACGCCGGAGGGAAATTTGTCACGCAGTCGCGCTAAAAAGTCATTTCCATTTCGTGGCGGTCGTGCAGGCGATTTGTCAGTCTCGACCCAGCGGCGAACATAGTCACTTTGCTGCGGTATTTTCGTCGAACTCTGCGGATCCGCGATTTTTTTCGCCAACACAAAGAGCAAGGTTGGCCGCGTGTTTCGCAGTTCCACCCGTTCGCCGACTTCTGCGGGATCTTTCACCTGATACCAGGTGGCGCCATCCTTGAGAAGCACGGCGCGTGCGATGAAGCCGCGCTCGGCAGAGAATACGCGGAAAAATAGCTCGGGGCTGAATTGGTAAAAGCCGTGTCCGCAATAGTTATTTGCGGGCGTCGCGGCAAGGAAGTGGCCGCCGATGGCTACCATCTCCATGCAGTTTCGGATGGCTTGGGGAAAATTGAAAATGTGCTCTAGGCATCCTCCATCGAAGACGACCGAGAAACGCGACTGAAACGACGGATCGAGTGAGGCGTTCATATCCGCGACGATGGCAGCGCCTTCATAGGCGGAGTTATCAATGGCGACGATCTCCTCGGCTCCCAACGCTTGAAAAAAGTGTTCCGCGTATCCGTCCGACCGCGCGAGAAATTCACCGGGGGTTTCACGGACGCCAAGACCGTCGAGCGTTTTCCCCAACTCGGAAACCGAAGGATAAAAGTTCTGCCTCCCGAGCATCGCCGTCCGCTGGAACGAAACTCCGGCACGCTGGGCGCCGGCCAGGAATTTCATCGTGTCGCTATCGATCCCCATGTAATGCTTGGCTCAGCGCGCAACATAGTCGCGTCGCCAGGATTTGAACACCCACTTCACTCCGCGGAAAAAGCGGCTTTTTCGCGCTTCGCAGGCTGCGCGGATTTGCACGGCGATTTTCATCTTCAGCCGGGGATTGGCACCTCTCCCAGCGCAGGAGGTATGGATCGCTGTCAGAACCGACGGTGAAGCCGGGACTGGCCGGCGGTCCGACCCGTTCAACGGCGGCACCCGGGAGAAACTTGATGCGCTGCTGCCGACGATCGCGCCGGGCTCGAGTATTCATTTTGAGGCCGGGACGTATGTCACCGGTGGAATTCAGGCCAAAGAAGGATGGCGGATGTGCGGTCAAGGGAAAGACGCTACGACGATCAAGCTCGCTGCAGGAACTCTGCCGGGAACGCCGCCGGGGCACGGCCGAGCCGTCATTTTCGAATACGATTTCCAAGGTTTCTTGCGCTACTTTGAGTTGAGCGATTTGACGCTGGATTGCAATCGCGAGCAGCAGCCTGCGTTTCAGCAAAGCCTGAGCGGCTATTGGCTGGAGGCATGGGGAATCGCCGCCAAGAGCGCGAAGATCACCAACGTGCGGGCGCTCGGCACATGGGCCAATCCAGGCGAAGGCTTTCCGTGCCGCGTTTATCACGACGGAAGCAATGACCCCGCCGACCGGATAGAGATCGTGGGGTGCGAAAACCTTCATCCTATAGGTTATCTCACCGCCATCTCGGTCTTCGATCAGTCGGGTGGCGCAGTGAGCGGCGCGATTCGGCGCTGCCTGGTGACCGATCACAAGGATGGCTCGGCGTTCGGCGCGGGTGGCTGGCGGAATTTCGAGGTGACTGACAACGTTACGCAAAATGTTGCGATTCCGATTGTCATCGATACGCACGACTACCGCAAGGTGGGCATCTACCGGAACCGCTTTCTGAACTGCGTTGCCTGGGGCGTGCTCTGCAACGGCGGTGGAGTTTACGAAGGAATCAGGATTTGTGATAATCTCTTCGACATGGGGCCAAAGGCCGGACCGTGTGTGAACACGGGCAACGCGCGCGTGCGGCTCGTTGTCCGGCGCAACACCGTGGTGCAAATCGGCGCAGCGGAGCCAATTGTCTCGCAGGGTCCACACACGGTTGCGGCTCTCCGTGGGAATGTAATTCGACACCGAGTAATTCGAAACGAGGGAGTAACGGAGTGATCAGCGAGCGGCCCGAAGAATGCGCCTCCTTCCAGCGTCAAATCACGTCCGCAAAGGTGCGTTCCATTTTGCGGAAATACCACACGCCGCTGACTAGGAGCAGCGTCATGACTCCTAAACTGATCCATAAGCCAGGCAGGTAGAGCGGAGAAACGCCGCCGCTGATCGCCCAGCGGAAACCGTCGATGACGCCGACCATCGGATTGAGCGAATAGAGCAGGCGCCATTTTTCCGGCACGATGGCTGAGGAAAATCCGACGGGCGAAATGTAGAGGCCGAATTGCACGATGAAGGGCACGACGTAGCGGAAGTCGCGGTATTCGACGTTGAGCGCCGCCAGCCAGAGTCCCGCGCCAGTCGAGGCGACCAAGGCGAGGAGGATGAACAACGGCAGCGTCAGCAAGTGCCAGCCGGGCCAGACTTGGTAAAACAGCATCAGCAAGCCGAGCAGCGCGCAGGAAATCGCAAAATCCACGAAAGAAACGATGACCGCGCTGGCGGGCACGATGAGGCGCGGGAAATAGACTTTGCTGATTAAATTGGAATTGGTGATGAGCGAGTTGCTGCCTTCGGAAAGCGAGGTGGCAAAGAGCTGCCAAGGCAGCATGGCGGCAAAGACCATCACCGGATAAGGCACGCCGTCGGTGGGGAGTTTGGCGATCTTGCCGAAGACGAAAACGAAAACCACCATCGTCAAAAACGGCCGCAGCACGGCCCAGAGCACGCCGATGACGGTTTGCTTGTAGCGCACGAGCACGTCACGCCAGGCGAGGAAATAAAAGAGTTCGCGGTAGCGAAAAAGGTCGCGCCAGTATTGGGCCTCGGCGCGGCCGGCTTCGATGACCAACTCGGGCGGTTCGGGGTGGGCGGCGGCACTGGACATGCGAAAATTTTTTTAAGCGAAAGCAGACGCGAGCTTAACCGTCGGTGAAACGGCACGCGGCGATGGCACGAGAGAATTTGTCACGAGACGGCTTTCGCGAAAAGAGATTCGTGCAGCCGCTCCAAGCCACGGGCAAAATCCCACGCCGGTTGCCAGCCGAGCGCGCGGAGCCGGCTCGCGTCGGCGACAACGTAGCCCAGCGGATCGGTGACGCTCGGCGTCGCCGGAGCGGCGGCGATCAATTCGGGGCGGCCGCACAACGCGGCGGCTTGCGCGGCGATGCCGGACACGGGCGTGCCGACGCCGGTGCCGAGATTGATGTCGCCGGCAAATTCCGTTTCCACCACGCGCAGGAGCGCGGCGGCGAGGTCGTCGATGAAAATGTAATCCTTGGTGCTGGCCGGCGTTTTGAGCACGATTTTTTCACCAGCCTGCAAGCGGCGAAGCAGCGTGGAACAAAGCCGGTCCGGATGTTCGCCGGGGCCGTAAGGATAAAACACGCGCGCCCAGCAAAGCTGAAAATCGCCGGTGCGCTCCCCGCGCGATTCGAGCGCGAGGCGCAAGGCGTTTTTGGCGCGAGCGTAGCGCGAAGCGGGCGCAACCGGCGTGGTGATTTCACTGAGCAATTCCCGACGGCTGGGAGGAATTTCGTATTCGATGCAGGTGCCGAGCACCACGAGATGGCGGGCGCCGGCCTCACGCGCGCGGTCGAGAAAATCGAGACTCCAGCAGAGATAGTTGTCGTTCTCCGGCGAGTCAAGATAAACGACGGGCGTGGCGATCCAGGCGGCGTGAACGCAGGTCTGCGGGGCGAATGCGGCGATGTGCGCGAACGGCGCGTCGGCCAGCGAGCCGTGCAGCCAGACGAGATTTTCGTGCGCGAATAAATGGTCGGCGCGACGGGCGGCGCGCGCGAGCGCCGCGACGCGATGGCCGCGGGCGAGCGCGAGTTTCAAAAAAGCCGCGCCGATGAAACCCGTGCCGCCGGTGAGCAGGATGTTCATTTGGAAAAAGGCGTCAGCTCCCGTTCATCCAGTTCCGCGCAAAGCGGCAAGGCGCGGTCTTTTTCCGAAACCAGCGCGGCAGGCAGCGGCCACGAAATTGCCAGGCTTGGGTCGTCCCAGCGGACGCCGCGCGCCAGCGCGGGGGCATATGCGGCGGACATGTGGTAAAACACCTGGCAATCGTCCGTGAGACATTGAAAGCCGTGGGCGAAACCGGCCGGCAAATAGAGCGCGCGTCCCGTGTCGGCGTCGAGTTCAAACGCCTGCCATTGGCCGCGGCTGGGCGAGCCGGGCCGCAGGTCGAGCGCGACATCCCAGATGACGCCGGCCGTGCAACGGATCAACTTGATCTCGGGCTGCGGCTCGGCTTGAAAGTGCAGGCCGCGGATCGCGCCGCGCTGGCGGGTGAGCGTGAGATTGCACTGCGGCCAATGCGTGCAGAGTCCGTGCGCGGCGAATTCTTCTGCGCAAAAAGTGCGAGCGAGAAAGCCGCGCTCGTCGCCGCGTTTTTCGAGGTCGATGAGCCAAGCGCCGGGCAACGCGCGGACGGGATGGAATCGCATGGTGAAAATGGAGATGCCCGCGAAATACGCGAAAGGACGCGAAAGGAAAATGAGCGACTTGCCTTCCGTGTTGGTCACATCGTCTGCCAGCTTCGCGAAAGAACGTGAAAGGAAATAGAGCAAAAAAATTTTGCGTCCCTTCGCGTCTTTCGCGGGCAACTTCTTCAGACCACTTTCACCTCGGGAATGGGCACGATGAAGTTGCCGCCGCGGGCGCGGTAGTCGGCTTGTTGGGCGAGGATTTCGTCGGCGAAATTCCACGTCAGCAGCAACGTGTAAGCGGGCTGGCGGGCGAGTAATTCTTCGGGGCTGACTATGGGTAAATGCAAGCCCGGCGAGAGGCGGCCTTGTTTCACCGTGGAACGGTCGGCAATGAAGGCGAGCGTGCCGTCCGGCGGCTGGACGTAATTGAGCAACGTGCTGCCTTTCGCGGACGCGCCGTAGGCGGCGAGCGTGTGGCCGCGCGCGCGCAGGTCGGCGAGGAGCGCGAGCAGCGTCGTTTTGATCTCGGCCACGCGCCGGGAAAAATCGCGGTAAAAATCGGCGGTGGCGATGCCGCGTTGCGATTCGAGCGCGCGCAGTTCGGCGACCGAATTTTCCGGCGCACGTGCGCCCGCGTGTCCGGCGAAAAGGCGCAGCGAGCCGCCGTGAATTGGCAGCCGTTCGACGTGAAAAATCTCCAGCCCGTGCCGCGCGAACAACGGTCGGACCGGCGTCAGCGCGAAGTAAAAAACGTGCTCGTGATAAATCGTGTCGAACTCGCAGTTTTCGATGAAATCGAGCGCGTAGGGAAATTCGAGCACGACGCGGCCGCCGGGCGCGAGCAACGTTTTTAACCCGGCGACGAAATCGTTCGTGTCCGGCGCATGGGCGAAGACGTTGTTGCCCAAAATCAAATCGGCCGCGCGGCGCTCGGCGACGAGTTCTTTCGCGAATGTGTTGCCGAAAAATGCGACGCGCGTTTCGACGCCGATCTTGCGCGCGGCTGAGGCGATGTTGGCGGCGGGTTCGATGCCCAGCGCGGGAATGCCGCGGGCGACGAAATTTTTCAAAAAATAGCCGTCGTTGCTGGCGACTTCGACGACGAAACTCCCCTCGCCCAGCGCGAATTCCGCGATGTAACGCTCCGCCGCTTCATGGGCATGTCGCAGCATGGCGTCGGAGAACGAGGAAAAATAAAGGTATTCCGAAAACAACGCGACCGGCGGCACGAGATCGACGATTTGCAGCAGCCAGCAGGCGTGGCAAACGGCGAGGCGCAACGGGAAACGCGGCTCGGGTTTGCCGAGGTCTTCCGGGCGCAGGAGATTGTTGGCCAAGGGCTGCGCGCCGAGGTCGAGAATCAGTTCGCCGGCGCGGCTGTCGCAGGCGCGGCATTGGAAGGCGGGCAGCGAATGATTATTCATGCGGGGCGTTCGGGCGACAAACGCGCGTCCTTTGTCGCCCACGGCAGTCGGCGAAGTTCCGCCAGCGCGGAGTAAGCCGCAATCTGCGAGCGGGTGAAATCGAGCTGCGCGGCGTCCGCCGCGCGGCCAGCGTGGCGGCGTTGATACCAAAGCGCGGTCTGCTCAATGCTTTCCTCGAAGCGCCACAGCGGACGCCAGCCGAGGACGCTCTCGGCTTTGTCGATGGCCAAATTCAAACGGCCGGCTTCGTGCGGCGACGGAGCGGCGGTGCCGGCGAGGACGCGGCGATTTTCCCAACGCCCGCCGGGCCAGACGCGGAGCAAGGCTTCGACGACTTCAAAGACCGGACGATTGGCGCCCGAGCCGGGACCGAAGTTGAAGGCGCTCTGCAACGACGCGGGCGCGCTACCGCCATCATGAGCGGAGGCGGCTCCGGCCAGGCACGCGCCGAGCCAGAGATAGCCGCTGAGGCATTCGAGCACGTGCTGCCAGGGACGCGACGCGTGCGGGTTGCGCACCGGGATCGGCTCGCCGGCCATGAGCGCCCGGACGCAATCGGGCACGATGCGGTCTCGCGCGTAATCGCCACCGCCGATGACGTTGCCCGCTCGCGCGGTGGCGAGGCAGATGCACGGCGAATCGCTTGCTTGAAAAAACGCGCGCCGCCACGAGGCCGCGACCAATTCGGTGGCCGCCTTGCTCATGGAATACACGTCGTGTCCGCCGAGCGGATCGTTCTCGCGATAGGCAAATTCCCACTCGCGATTTTCGTAGCACTTGTCGCTCGTGACCACGACGACGGCGCACGGCTGCCCGCGCCGGCGCACGGCTTCGAGCAGGTGCGCGGTGCCGAGGGCGTTCGTGGCAAAGGTTTCCAACGGCTCCGCGTAGGAGAGCCGCACGAGCGGTTGCGCGGCGAGATGAAAAACGAGGTCCGGCCCGGCGCGGTCCAGCGCCGCGGACACGGCGGCAAAGTCGCGGATGTCGCCGCAGCCGTCGGCGTCGGCGGCGAGACGCGGGCGGATGATTTCGTAAAGGTTCGGCGTGGTCGGCGGATCGAGCGCGAAGCCGTGAACTTCGGCGCCGAGTTCGCGCAGCCAGAGCGCGAGCCACGCGCCTTTGAAACCGGTGTGGCCCGTGACGAGCACGCGCTTTCCTGAATAGAAACCGCCGAACATATTTGGACAGAATTAACAGAATTTTACAGAATTACTGAAGGTTGAAGCGCGGGAGCAAAATACGCGAATTTCCGCGTCTTTAATTCTGTAAATTCTGTTAATTCTGTCTAAAAATCCGCCTTCGTTTCTCACCATGTCTTCCACGGCGCGCGACCGCTTTGCCACATCTGCGTCAGGAGTTGCTGCTCGCGATACGTGTCCATGCACTGCCAAAAACCGGAGTGCGCATAGGCGCAGATTTTACCCTCGGCGGCGAGTGCGTTCATCGGCTCGTTTTCCAGCACGGTCGCGTCGTCGGCGAGATAGCCGTCGATGTTTTTGTTCACCACGAAAAATCCGCCGTTGATGTAGGCCGCCTGTTGCTCCGGTTTTTCTTTGAACGCGACCACTTGCGGACCCTCGATGGTCAGGTCGCCGAAGCGCCCGGCCGGTTGCACGGCGGTGATGGTAAGGACCGGCTGATGTTTGCGATGAAACGCGATGGAGGCATTGATGTCGCTGTCGCACAAACCGTCGCCGTAGGTGAGCAAAAACGTCTCCTCGGGGATGAACCGCAACGCGCGTTTGAGCCGGCCGCCGGTTTGCGTGGCCTGCCCGGTATCGACGAGCGTGACAGTCCAGTCCTCCTCGTCGTGCGCGGTGTGATATTGAATCTGCGGATGCTCGCCGAGCCGGATGGTCACGTCCGAAGTGTTCCACTGATAGTTGCGGAAATACTCTTTAATCACCTCGCCCTTGTAGCCGAGGCAGAGGACGAATTCCTTGTGCCCGGCGGCGGCATAAAGCTTCATGATGTGCCAGAGAATCGGCTGCGGACCAATCGGCACCATCGGCTTCGGGCGATACTCGGTTTCCTCGCGCAGGCGCGTGCCGAGACCGCCGCAGAGGATGACGACTTTCATGGATTTTTTAATGAACCCACGCCCGCGCATTCAGGCAACCGCCGCCGGTCTGCGCCCTCCAACGTGGTGCGCAAGGAACCACTCATAAGCGGACGCGATGCCCGCGCGCAGACCGATGCGCGGCACCCAGCCGAGCGCGCGCACGCGGGAAACGTCGAGTAGCTTGCGCGGCGTGCCGTCGGGCTGGCTCGTGTCCCAGACAATCTCGCCAGTGAAGCCGACGATCTCGCGCACGATTTCGGCGAGTTCCTTGATCGTCACATCCTCGCCCGTGCCGAGATTGATGATCTCGTCGGCATCGTATTTTTCCAGGAGCACGCGGCAGGCTTCGGCGAGGTCGTCGGCGTGCAAAAATTCCCGCCGCGGTGCGCCGGTGCCCCAGAGCGTCACGCTCCCCTGCCCTTTCGCGCGGGCGAGGTGAAACTTGTGAATCAACGCCGGCAGGACGTGCGAGCCTTGCAGGTCGAAATTGTCGTTCGGGCCGTAAAGATTCGTCGGCATCGCGCTGATAAAGTGCGCGCCGTATTGCCGGCGATACGCTTGACAGAGCTTGATGCCGGCGATCTTGGCGATGGCGTAGGCTTCGTTCGTCGGCTCCAGCAGCCCCGTGAGCAACGATTTCTCGCGGATCGGCTGCGGCGCGAGTTTCGGGTAAATGCACGAGCTGCCGAGGAAGAGCAGCTTGCTCACGCCGACGGCATGGGCGCTCTCGATGATGGCGTTCTGAATCTTCAGATTTTCCAGCAGGAACTCGACGGGAAAATCGTGGTTCGCCTTGATGCCGCCGACCTTCGCCGCTGCCAGCACGACGAACGCCGGGCGTTCTTTTTCAAAAAAATTGCGCACCGCCGCGGCATCGCGCAGGTCGAGTTCGGCGCGAGTGCGGGTGACGATCTCCCACGGCTCGCCGGCGTCCGCGCGTCGCCGTTCGAGCGCGCGCACGATGGCGCTGCCGACGAGGCCGCGATGGCCGGCGACGAAGATGCGGGATGGGTGGCTGGCGTTCATCGCCGAAAGTAGCTTAAAAAAAGCTCTAAGCTCGAAGTTCTAAGCTCTAAACAAGTTCAAAGCTCCAAATGCCAAGTTCAATGGTCAAAGCACGCGCCGTCCTCGTTTTTGAGCTTCGAACTTTGATCTTGTTTCGAGCTTAGAACTTCGAGCTTAGAGCTACCTACTTCCGAATATCCTTGCCGCTCATCTGGTGCTTGAGCATGGCGATGTCGGCTTCGGTCATGATGCGCACCAGTTCGGCAAACGTCACCTTCGGCGACCAGTTGAGTTGCTTCTTCGCCTTCGTCGCGTCGCCAATGAGCAGCTCGACTTCGGCGGGCCGATAGTAGCGCGGATCAATTTCAATGAGGCTTTCCCAATCCTTGATTCCCGCGTGCGCAAACGACAGGTCCAGAAACTCGCGGATCGTGTGCGTTTCGCCCGTGGCGATCACGTAGTCGTCCGGCTTCTCCTGCTGCATCATCAGCCACATCGCCTCGACGTATTCCGGCGCGTAACCCCAGTCGCGCTTCGCGTCGAGGTTGCCGAGATACAGCTTGTCCTGGATGCCAGCCTGGATGCGGGCGACAGCGCGGGTGATTTTGCGCGTGACGAACGTTTCGCCGCGCCGCGGGCTTTCGTGATTGAAAAGAATGCCGTTGCTGGCGTGCATGTTGTAGCTCTCGCGGTAATTCACCGTCAGCCAGTAGGAAAACACCTTCGCCGCGCCATATGGGCTGCGCGGATAAAACGGCGTCGTCTCCCGCTGCGGCACCTCTTGCACGAGACCAAACATCTCGCTGCTGCTGGCCTGGTAAAAGCGCGCCTGCGGGCACGCGCCGCGGATCGCTTCGAGCAACCGCACGGTGCCCGTGCCGGTGACATCCGCGGTGTATTCGGGAATGTCGAAGGAGACGCGCACGTGGCTCTGCGCGCCGAGGTGATACACCTCGTCCGGCTGGATCTCGTCGATCAGCTTGAACGTGCTCACCGAGTCGCTCAAGTCGCCGTAGTGCAGGAAAAGGTGCGCGCGTTTTGAGTGCGGGTCCTGGTAGATCGGATCGAGCCGCTCGGTGTTGAACGTGGACGCACGGCGGATGAGTCCGTGGACCTCGTAACCTTTTCCAAGCAGCAGCTCGGATAGATACGAGCCGTCCTGACCGGTGATCCCCGTGATGAGTGCTTTCGGCATGGCGGAAAAAGGGATGGACGAGGGCCGGCGCAGCGTCAACGAAAAATAAACCTTTGCCAAGACCGCGGGCCACCCCGAAATACACCGCTCCGCCGCGCCGGAAGGCCGCCGCATTCCTCGATCCGACCCACCGTCATGTATCTTTTGAAAATCCTGCTCCTTGCCGTCGTGCAAGGTCTTTGCGAGCTGTTGCCCGTCTCCAGCTCCGCCCACGTCATCGTCGCCGCCAAGCTCCTCGGCCTCGATCCGACAAGTCCGGAAATGACCCTGCTCCTCGTGGCCCTGCACACGGGCACGATGTTTGCCGTCATCGTTTATTTCTGGCAAACCTGGCGGGCGGAATATTTCGCCTCCGCGGCAGTCTTTTGGCGCGCGGCGCGGCAGGTCGTCATCGCCACGGCGGCCACCGGCGTCATCGGGCTTTGCCTATTGGTATTGATTGAAAAAGTCATCCTCCGCGGCCAGCCGCACGCCGAGGTCGAGCATCTGTTTGGCAACCTCACGCTCGTTGCCGCCGCGCTGGCCGCCGTCGGCGTTCTCATCATCATTGCCGGCGGCAGTCGGGAAGCTGCGGCCGCGGCTCACAGCGAAGGCGGCAACCGCGAGTTGCACGCGCCGCAAAGCCTCTGGATCGGCGCGGTGCAAGGCTTGTGCCTGCCATTCCGCGGCTTCTCGCGCTCCGGCGCGACCATTTCCACCGGCCTGCTGCTCGGCGTCGCCCGGCGGCGGGCAGAGAGTTTCAGCTTCGCCCTAGCCGTGGTGCTGACGCCGCCCGTGATCGTGCGCGAGGTGCATCGGCTGATGAAAGCCCGCGCGGAAGCCGCCGCTCATGGCGAGGTGCTGATCCATTGGTCGGGCACCGCCGTGCCGTGCGTGCTCGGGATGGTTGCCAGCTTTGTCGCCGGTCTGCTCGCGTTGCGCTGGTTGTCGCGCTGGCTCGAGCAAGGCCGCTGGCGGCTCTTTGGCATCTATTGCCTCGCCGCCGCCGTCGTCGTCTTCCTGCTCGGCCGGTATTATTGAAAAACGAAAGCGTCCGCTGCTTTCGTTTTCTAAAAACCGACCCGCATTCCGTCGCGCATCACCGCGATCTCACCGATCTGCGGCAGCCGTTGTCGCGCCAGTGACAGGATTTCCGCTGCGCGCGCGGCATTCTCCACCGACAGATGCGTCAGCCACAATCGCGCGACCGGTTTGCCCGCCAGGAAATCACAGAGTGCCTCCGGCTCGAAGTGCGCCAGTTCGCAGATCAACGCATCGACCGGTCTGCCGTCGCGGAAGTGCGGCTCCAGGTCGGTCGGCGCGCCGAGGTCCGCCGAATAAACCACCCGCCAGCCGCCGCTTTCCAACGCCAGGCTGTAGGGCTTGAAACGTTCCGTCGTCGTTGGGTCGATGCGCTGGCGCAAGCCGTCGAGGTGCGTCGTCAACGCCGTTGTCACCCGCAACTCGCCACCGCCAGGCAACACGAGCGTCGCGGCACCTGCCGCGGTGTCCTCCCAAGCGTGCCATTCCAAGGGAAAGCCGATCAGCTTGTCCGGCAGATAGACCGCTTCGAGCCAGGCCCGCAATGGCGCGATGAGTTCGCGCGGGAGATAAATCGGCAGCGGGCCATCGCGCTTTGGCAACGTCGGTGTGCCGCTGCCGCGCGCCGCTGGCGTGATCCCCTTCCCTGTCTCCGGCTCGACCGGCTTGCGCCGGAAAGGCTCCAACCACGCGCCTTGCAAAAACATCGGCAGCCCGCCCACGTGGTCGGAATGCCCGTGCGAAATGAGCACCGCCGCGATGGACCGAAACGGCACGCCCAGCCCTTGCAACCGCTGGCTGCACGGCTCGCCGGCGTCGAGCAGCACGCGTTGGCCCGCCTCCATTTCCAGCAGAATGGACGCGTGAAACCGGTCTGCCATCGGCAGCCCGCAAGCCGTGCCGAGAAAGGTAAAGGCGGGCATGGTGAAATGGCTTTATCGGTAAAGCACCGCGACCTCGTCAAAGGAAAAGCAACCCACTTGTCGAGGGTTGCTGCCGTCTGTTAGACGTTTCGCCGGTCAGCACTTTCTTTCGTTCAACGTTGCTACATTTTTCCCATGCAAATTTATATCAACCGCGGCGGGCAACAGTTGGGGCCTTACGACGTGGACGCGATCAAGGCTGGGTTGCAAGCCGGCTCGTTTTCGGCCGGCGACCAGGCTTGGTATGAAGGCGCGCCGGGCTGGGTGCCGCTGTCCACGCTGCCCGGATTCACCGATTTCGCCGCGCCGCCGCCCGCGCCGTTTCCGCCTCCGCCCGCCGCGCCGGGGATGATGTATCCGGGCACCTATCCCGCGCCGCAGCGCCAGGGGGGAAACAAGGCGTGGGTCTGGATCGCGTCGGGTTGCGGATTTTTGCTGCTGCTTGCCGTCGGATTTTTGGGCGTCGTCGGCTGGATTGGCTATCGCAAGAAGCAGGAAATCACCCGCGAGATCGAGCGTTCACTGGCGGAGAGCAACGGAAGTAATACTCCAGGAAACGCCACGCCGGGCAGTCCTGCCTCGACCCCGCCGGCGGCACCGACGCCCCCCGCGGCAGCACCCGCAGCCGGGATGCGCCGCTTCGTGAGCGATCGCTCACGCTACGACGGCGAGCGGGCGCAGTATTTCGTCGATTTTACCTACGATTATCCGGCAACCTGGACCGTTCTCCAAGGCGATCAAACCAAGGGTGCCGGGAATTTCGTCGAAACCGTGCACACGCTGCGCACAGCCGCGGGCAGCGTCGATGCGGAGAAATTCAACGTTGGCAACTTCCACGGCATCGGCATGTCTTCGGCCGCGCGCGTGGTGACGACCAACGGCTCGTCGCTCGTCGGGCAGTTGGAGATGCAGTTGACCCAAACTCTGCCGAATTACAAAAAAATCTCCGAAGGCCGGACCAAAGTCGGGAACTACGAAGCCTACGAGCTTCGCGCGTCGGCCCGGATCAGCAACGCCGGCTCCAAGGACACGGACATCTGGATGCGCTGGATCCTGGTCGCGCCGTCGAACAACAGCGCCAACGGGGTCGTGCTGGCGCTGATCACGACTTCGCAGATTCCCGGCATGCGCGGGATCGAGGACGTGGGCACCAAAGGCGAGCTGGCAGCGATACTCAGTTCTTTTCGCTTTGGGAAATAACTGCGCATGGGCGGCAGAAAAATCCTCCCGCCAAGACGCCAAGGATACAGCGAGATCGCCGAACCTCGAAAACCGATCCCCTTTCAGAATTTCTGAACAATTGAATTGTTCGATGTTCGGCGTTCTCCATTGCCTTTAACGCTTCTGCTTCTTTTGCGGCTTGGCGTCTTGGCGGGAGGCTTTCATTCCACTCGAGCCGGGCGTTGCCCGCGGCCAATTCCTGCGGCAGTGTGCGCGCTCCCCTCCTCCGCCATGCCCGACCGCCTCGCCACCGACGCCATTGATCCCGAGTTGTTTCCGGGCGCATTCAACGCCATCCGCACCTGCCTGCGCTTGCAGCCCGAGGAACGCATCACCATCATCACCGACGAGGCTTCGAGCGAGATCGCCGCAGCGTTGCAGCGCGAGGTCGAGAGCGTCGGCGCGGCGCACAGCGTCTGGGTGCTGGAACGCCACGCGCAACGGCCGTTGAAAAATATGCCGGCGGTGATTTTGGCGGACCTCGCCAAGTCGCAGGTCTCTGTCTTCTGCGCCCGCACCCAGACGGGCGAACTCGGCTCGCGCATCGAGATGACCGGCGTGGTGAACCAGCACGGCATCCGCCACGGCCACATGGTCAACATCAACCGCCAGATCATGCTCGCGGGAATGCGCGCCGATTTCCTCGCCGTCGATGCCCTCAGCCAGCGCCTCGTCGAGCGCGCCCGCTTGGCGACGCGCGTAACCTGCCGCACGGCGCATGGCACCGATTTCGTCGCCGAGCTGTCGCCGAAACTGAAGTGGATCAAAACCAGCGGCATCATCACCCGCGAGAAATGGGGCAACCTGCCCGGCGGCGAGATTTTCACCTCGCCCATGAATACGAACGGCGTCTTCGTGGTCGATGGCGTCGTCGGCGATTATCTTTGTGAAAAATACGGCGACCTGCGCGACACGCCGCTGACCATCGAAGTCGCCGACAACCGCATCCGCCATCTCGCCTGCGACGACAAGACGTTGCTCGAAGAATTCCGCGCCTACACGAGCACGGACGAAAATTCCAACCGCGTCGGCGAATTCGCCATCGGCACGAACACGGCTTGCACGCACATCATCGGACACATCTTGCAGGACGAAAAAATCCCCGGCATCCACATCGCCTTCGGCCATCCCTACGCCGAGCACACGGGTCAAACGTGGATTTCCAAAACGCACATCGACTGCGTCGGCCGGGACTTCGACATCTGGTTCGACGACGAGCCGATCATGCGCCAGGGCAAGTTCCTCGTCTGACGCAGGGTTAGGGCAATAACCTCCGAGCGAGGCATTTGCTTTCCGCTTGACTCGCGGGGAAACGGTTTGGTAATCCTGGATCGGATTTCAACTTTGAGCCGTTCCGTCTCCTGCGTCATCCCATGAAAACGCCCACCTTGCTCGAACAAGCCAGAGCCTTCACCCACCGCACGACTGGCACTGCCGCGCTGAGCATTTTGCCGCTCGCCGCCGCGGCCCTCGCCCTCCCATCCAACGCGAGCGCCGTGGTGTCGGCCGCCGGACCGATCTTCACCCCGGCGTCGCCGACCTACAATCCTTACAATAACTTAGGCGTCATTTTCAATGTGGCTTCCGGCAGCACGGCCGGCTCGGCGGCGCTGCCGACCTCGAACAACGTCACCGGCGAGAAATCCTTTGGCAGCGCGACCTTCGGCATCCTCGGCGGAACCGGCGGCAGCTTTTCCAATTACACCGCCGTCTCGATCAACGGCAGCCCCGGCGCTTCCCTCAACAACAACTTTACGCTGAACCAGAGCGTGCCGGTCGCTTACAAGTTCACCCTTTCGCAGACTGGCACCGTCACCTTGGGCACTTGGTCGCTCATCTTTGACATCCAAGTGGGCGGTCAAGGCTCCTTGGGCAGCGGCGTGGCGGATAATTTTACGACCGTGCCGATCACTGGCAGCGGCACCGGCACATTTTCCGGCACCGCCAACATCGTCATCCAAAACCTCGGCACCACCTTGGGCGGCAACCAGACGCCTTTCGTCGGTTACAACCTGCGATTCGTCGAAGCCGGCAACGTCGCAGGCAGCCTCAACAACGGTTCCTTTTCCATCGACATCCCGCAAAATTCCTTCGACTTCAATGCGGTGGCCGTCCCCGAGCCGAGCACGTGGTCCATGCTGGGCGCCGGCGTGCTCGTCCTCGGCGCCTTTGCCGCGCGTCGGCGCAAGCAACAGGCAGCCGCGTTGTCGTAAAGCTCGCCCGACGCCGTCGGCGGCGGCTTCGGTAAAAACGTCGTCATGCCGCGCGTGCTCTACGTGCTGCCGCAGTTGCCGCTGGACCCGAGCAGCGGCGCGGCGCGCTCGACGAACACCGCCGCTGAATTCCTCGCCGCCGCCGGCTGGACGGTGCGCGCGCTGGCCACGACCGCCAGCGAGACGGGCGAGTTCCTTCAACCCGACACTTACCTGCGCAGCCTCGGCATCGAGCCGCACCGTAATGCGGATGAGAAAACGCTGCGCTTCACCCGCCGCGGCATCGACTACACGTTGCTCGACACCGGCCGGCACAGCTTCACCCGCTGGGACGCGACGAGCGCCGGCACGGCGTTCGACCAACTCTTCGACGCCGCGCTCGCGGAGTTCCAGCCCGACATTCTCTACACTTACGGCGGCATGCCCGGCGACCGCCGCCGGCACGAACGGGCGCGCGCCGCCGGCTGCAAGATCGTCTTCGCCGTCTGCAATAATAACTACCACGTCCCCGGCTTCCTCAACCGCATGGACGCGGTGACGACGGTCAGCGAATTCCACGCCGCGAGCTACCGGCGCAGCGTCGGCGTGGACAGCACGCCGCTCTCCTCGCCGTTGGAATTGGAGGATGTCGTCGCTCCGCAGCGCGAGCCGATCTTCATCACGATGATCAATCCGTCGCTGGAAAAAGGCGTCTTCTTCCTCGCTCGCCTCGCCGAAGAACTCGGCGTCAGCCGGCCCGATCTGCCGTTGCTCGTCATCGAGGCGCGCGGCACCGGCGGCGAACTCGTCCAAGCCGGACTGCTCGGCGGCTTCGATCTGCGGCGGCACGAGAATATCATGTTCTCGCCCGCTGTGCCGCGCCCGCGCGACATCTACGCGGCGACGCGCGTGCTCTTGGTCCCGTCGGTCTTCGACGAGCCGAGCGGGCGCGTCGCCGCCGAGGCATTGGTCAACGGCATACCGCCCCTCGTCAGCGAACGCGGCGGTTTGCCGGAGAATTGCCGCGACGGCGGCTTCGTCCTGCCGCTGCCGGTGGAGGTGAATCTGACCACCCGCCTGCCCGTCTCGCCCGCCATCGTCCAACCTTGGATCAATCTCATCGAACGATTGGCGGACGATGCGGAATTTTACGAAGCCCAGAGCCGCCGCGCCCGCGAGGCAGGCCGCTACTTTCACCCCGAATCCCTGGCCCCGCGCTACGTCGCCTTCTTCGAGCGCGTGCTCAAGACCCCCCGCGCCGCTAGTGCCGAGATGAGATAGATCCCCACTCCACGGACTGCGCCAAGGCCAGCGCTAAATACCCCGGCTCCAGGCGTGCCTATTTCAGTGCAATGCGTGTCCCTGGCTTGCGCGCTTCCGCTGGCGGAGCGTGGCCAGGCTCGCCGCCAGCAGCCCGAGCGCGGACAGCGCCGCGGTGCCAGGTTCTGGAACCACTTGCGCCTCGCCGGCCAGGCCAGCCGCAGTCAGGTTCCAACCGACAACATCGAGAGCAGCCAGCTCGTTGGGGCCGAGATCGAGCTGCGCTCCGGGGGTGCCGAAGGCATCTTGAACCTGGGGCGGCTTGTTTCCAATGCTATCCGCCGGACTGACGCCATCCCCCCAGTCCGCATAATCGGAACCGTTCCCAGCCTGATTAAACGAGACAAACCTGGTGACACCGCTGTTGATGGAGAAATAAGACGCCGCACTCGTCGAGGTCGTGTAACTCCTGATCCCGGAGGAGCTGAAGCGAAAGAGGTCCAGCGCGCCGACGCTGCTGCCCGAGTTGGCTTGGCCGAGTTGCGAACCGCTGCCTCCGATGCTCAGGACTTCGTCTATTTCATGTGCAGCCACCGCTTGCAGATCATACTTGTTGGAATTCTGCGTTCCGGTTCTCGATAGGTTCATCAGCGAGGTATTCAAGGTGATGGTGCTGTCGGGTTGCCCGGTCGGGGGATTGACATTCACTCCCAGCGCTCGCAAGAGCGGCAGCGCCAGTGTGACCGTCGAGGCGGCATTGCCGTTCACTGCGGCGAGGCTGGCCGGCAGAGAAGTGATGGCGATGTTATCGTTCACCGAGCGGGTTTGGTTGGCCCCCAGCTCGGCGACGTAAGTGCTGTAAGCCTGGGTGCTGATATAGGTGGAACTGCTTCCCAAACCACCTCCCTCCTGAAAAAGGATGTTCACCGTGACATTGTTGGCAATGTCCGCCGTCACCCTGGCGATGGCCGCATTGATCCCCGCCTCGATCACCAAGGCGTTGGGATCGGTGGTGATCGAGGAATCGAAGGTGGGGTTGATCGTCAGCGCATACGCCGGGACCGCCAGGATCAAGGCGAGGGCGCAGGCAGGGGCGGAGAAATGGCGAAGGGGAGTTTTCATAATCGGCCGTTTTAACAGGACAATAAATGCAGCTTTCGGACCACGGAATCGGATGGTTCTGCCAAGAGCCCAGCGACTTGTCAACGGTTTCGTTCAGGCTTTCACAGGCAACCGCCGCTCAGCGCTCGGGAGTCGTCTCCGCCTGCAAGCGGCTGTGGCGGATGCCGTAGAGGAAGTAAATCGCCAGACCGATCAATAGCCAGACGATGAAACGCAGCCACGTCAAAATGGGCAGGCTGAGCATGAGCGCGGCGCAGAGCAACACACCGAGAATGGGCACGAGCGGCACGAGCGGCACGCGGAAGGGCCGTGGACGCTCGGGCGCGGTGCGGCGCAGGACGATGACGCCAGCGCAGACGAGGATGAAAGCGAAGAGCGTGCCGATATTCGTCAGGTCCGCCAGCGAGCCGATGTCGGTAAGCATCGCCACGCCGCCGACAATGACGCCCGTCCAGATCGTCGTGATATACGGCGTGCGAAAGCGCGGGTGAATGCGGGCGAAGTATTGCGGCAACAGGCCGTCGCGCGCCATCGCCATGAAGATGCGCGGCTGGCCGAGTTGGAAGACGAGCAGCACGCTCGTCATGCCCGCCAGCGCGCCGGCGCTGACGACCGCCTGCACCCACGGCTTGCCGGAAAACGCCGTCGCCACGGCGGCTGAGTCGCCGAGATAGACGGTGTATTTTTTCATGCCCGTGAGCACGCCGCTCATCAGCACGTAGAGCAGCGTGCAAACGATCAAGCTCGCCATCATACCGATGGGCAAATCGCGCTGCGGATTTTTCGTTTCCTCCGCCGTGGTCGAGACGGCGTCGAAGCCGATGAAGGCGAAGAAGACAATGGCCGCTCCGCTCATCACGCCGGAAAAACCGTTCGGCACGAAGGGATGCCAGTTCGTCGGGTTCACGTAGAACGCGCCGATGGCGATGAAGAAGACGACGACGGCGACTTTGGCGATGACGACCGCCGTGTTGGCGTGCGCGCTCTCGCGGATGCCATAGACGAGGAGGATCGTGACCGCGATGACAATGAGCAGCGCGGGGATGTTCAGCGCGAAGGTGAAGCCGGCGATGCTCGGCAGCGCGGTCGAGGAATAATCGGCAAGCGCATCGCCGCCCTTGGCGAGCATCCCCTGCGCAGTCTTGTAATCGGTCACCGCCCAGAGCGGAAATTTCAGATGGAACAACGCGTCGCAAAGCTTGACGAAATATCCCGACCAACTCGCCGCCACGGCCATGTTGCCGACGGCGTATTCGAGGATCAAATCCCAGCCGATGATCCACGCGATGATCTCGCCGAGCGTCGCGTAGGAATAGGTGTAAGCCGAGCCGGAAACGGGGATCATCGCCGCCAACTCCGCGTAGCAGAGCGCCGCGAAGCCGCAGGCCAGCGCGGCGATCATGAACGAAAAAACGACCGCCGGCCCGGCGCCAGCCCGGCCCAATTCGACCGGCGCGTGCGTGATCCAGGATTGGATGAAATTCAGCACCGGCGTCGTCAGCGTGGAAGCGCCGGCCTCGGCCTGTTCGCCGGCAGCCGCGGTGCCCGTGAGCGCAAAGATGCCGGTGCCGATGATCGCGCCGACGCCGAGCGCGGTGAGGTCGAGCGCGCTGAGCGAGCGCTTCATCTTTCGCTCGGGAATCTCGATCTCCCGCATGAGTTGATCCGGACTTTTGGTTTGGAATAAACGTGAGGCAGCCACGGCCGCCGTGTATCCCTGTTTGCGCCGCGCGGGTCAATGCTCGAATCAGTAGCGGAGTAGAAATCGCACCGGCCTGTCTGCGTCTTTGCCTTCGCTGCTTTGTCATCCTGAGCTTGTCGAAGGATCGCTAATTGATTGATTGGCTCGGTTGGCCGAGTCCTGCGAGCCAATGCAAGGCAGCCAGAGGTTTGGCTTCGCTTGTCTGCGCTGCGCTCCGGCTCTCGACTTCGCTCGGGATGACAACGGAAGGGACCACGGGGTTGCGGAAACCGGCTGCCGCGAGTTTCGTGCTCGCAGCCTCATGGACGCCGCGCTCCGCTCCCGTTTCAACGCCGACTTCACGCCCGAGCGCTACCGCGCGCTCCTGCAAACAATCAACGAAACCGAGCGCTGGCCGGCGGATTTCCGCATCGCGGAGACGCCGATTTTTTTAACGCGGGAGTTCAAGCGCGAACTCGTCACCGCCGGCCAGGAAATCCTCGCCCGCCTGCGCACGCCGGAGTTTGCGCAACACGCCGCCGACGCCATCCCGCCCGGTCTGTCGGTGCCGAACGAAACGGCGCACCCGATCTTTTTGCAGATTGACTTCGCCATCTGCGAAGATGGCGCGGGCCGGCTGACGCCGCGGTTGATCGAACTGCAAGGATTCCCGAGTCTCTATGCGTTTCAGGTCTTCGAGTTGCGCGCCATGCGGGCGGCTTATCCGGCGATCCCGGCGGCGTGGACTTCGTTCTTCGGCGGGCTGGACGAAGCTAGCTATCTTGCGCTGCTGCGGCGCGTGATGCTCGCCGACGCCGATCCGGAAAATGTCGTCCTGCTGGAGATCGAGCCGGAGCAGCAGAAGACGCGCATCGACTTCGCCTGCACCGAAACGTTTCTCGGCGTGCGCCCGGTGTGTTTGACCAATATCCGCCAGCGCGGCCGGCAGCTTTTTTACGAACGCGACGGCCGCGAGGTGCGCGTCGAACGCATTTACAACCGCGTCATTTTCGACGAACTCCTTCGCCGGCCAGACTTGCGGTTCGGTTTCGATTTCCAAGCCGATCTCGACGTGACGTGGGTCGGACATCCGAACTGGTATTTCCGCATCTCGAAACACACGCTGCCGTTCCTGAAGTCGGCGCACACCGCGCCAGCGTTTTTTGCGAACGAATTTCCGGCGGAAAGCGAAAATCTGGCCGACTACGTGTTGAAGCCGCTCTTTTCCTTCGCCGGCCTCGGCGTCGAGATGGACCCGTCGCCCGCGCGCTTGGCGGCGCTGGAAAAACCGCGCGAATGGATTTTGCAAAAGAAAGTCGCGTATGCAGACTTCCTGCCGACCGCCGACGGCCATCGCTCGAAAGGCGAGATTCGGCTGATGTTCCTTTGGCCCGAAGGCGGCGAGCCAAGGCTGGCGAACAATCTCGCGCGCTTGAGCCAGGGCCGGATGATGGGCGTCGATTTTAATCGCGATAAAACTTGGGTCGGCTCGAGCATCGCACTGCATGATGGCAGCGTTTGAATCTAATTTTTTTAAACAAACGTCAGCTCGAACGCCGCGCGCACTTCGCCGACGACGATGCCCGCGGCATTGCGCAACTCCGGCGGCGCGAGTTGCCGCAACAATTCGTTTTCCGCCGCGATGCCGAGTCGGTCGAGCACGCGGATGACCGCCGCGTCGCGCGCTCGCGTCGCCTGCCCGCCGTCTTCGATTTTCAACGCCACGCCCAACGCCCCCCAGCGCGATTGCCGCAATGCCAGCGCGTGGAACATTTCCGCGCCGAATTTTGAAACGACGTCCGCGTCCGGCCCCAACATTTCCAACAATCGCGTATCGAACGCCGTCTCGCCGCCGAGCAAACGCGGATGCTGCGCCATCGTGCGAAACGTAGCTTCCAAGCCGACGCCGGATTTGCTCCCATTCGCATCGGGTTGCGCCAACCGCGCGTAAGCCAGCGCCGCATCGCGCAAGGACAACGCAAACGTCGGCACACTGCAACCGTCGATGGCGAGGTGCGGCTGCGCGCCGCCCGCCGCTGTTTGCAACAGGGCGGCAATCTCGCATTGCAGCGGATGCGTCGGCTCGTGATAATTTTCCAACGGCCAGCCGCGCGCCTTCGCTGCCGCCAGCATCCCGGCGTGTTTGCCGGAACAGTTGTTGTGCAACACCGACGGCGCCTCGCCGCGCGCGCGCAACCGCTCGCGCGCGGCGGCGGAATTCGGCGGATGCACGCCGCAACGCAGGAGGCTCGGACTCAGCCCGGCGGCGTCGAGAATCTCGCGCGCCGTGGCGACGTGGATTTCCTCGCCCGCATGGCTCGCGCAAGCCAGGGCGAGATGGCGCGAGTCAAGACCGTAATCGGCGAGCACCGCGGCAAACGGCTGCGCTTGAAACGGCTTGGCCGTCGAGCGGATGAACGTCACCAAATCCGGATCGCCCGCGCTGGCAATGAGCACGCCGTCGGACCGCACGACCGCGAGATGCACGCGGTGCCGGCTTTCCACCAAATCGCCCCGCCAGACTTCCACCAACGCCGGTGAATTGCGGTCGCTCATCGGATTCAAAATGCCCACGCTAGAAATCCACCGTCCACCGCGATGGTCTGACCAGTGATGTAACTGGCCGCCGGCAGACAAAGAAACGCCACGAGCGCGGCGACTTCGTTCGCCTCGCCGACCCGGCGCAACGGCGTCCGCGCTACGACCTCGGCGAGAAATTCCGGCCGGCTCAGCACCGGCTCGGTCAGCGGCGTGCGGATGAACCACGGCGCCACCGCGTTGACCCGGATGCCGTCGCCCGCCCACTCGCCCGCCAGGCCGCGCGTTAGCTGATTCAACGCCGCTTTCATCGCGCCATACGGCGCGCCCGTGCGCAACGCCACCGCGCCCGCGACCGAGCCGATGTTGACGATGCTCGCGTAATCGCATTGCGCCTCTGCGTCCGTCGCGCCAGCCTGCCGCAAACGCGGGTGCGCGAGCCGGCAGATTTCAAAGAGCGACGTGAGATTCGTGGCGAGCAGGTGTTCCCATTCCGGCGTCGTGTATTCCAGCGCGCGCTTGCGGATGTTCGTGCCGGCGTTGTTGACGAGAATGTCGAAATCGGCTCCGCCGAAGGCGCGGTCGGCCGCTGCGAAGATCGCCGCGCGCCCATCGCTCGTGGACACGTCCGCCGCGACGCCGTGGACTCGCGCCGTGGGAAATCGCGCGCGCCACGCCGCGAGCCGTTCGTCGATGCCGTCGGCGTAGCGCGCGACGATGAGCACCTCCGCGCCGTGTTCCAAAAGCTCTTCGGCGATGGCCCGCCCGATGCCGCGCGAGCCGCCCGTGACGAGTGCTTTTCGTCCTGCGAGTGTCCACCTTGGGTTCATCGTGATCGTTGCCATTACCAAAAATCCAAACCGACCGAGCCGCTACCGGCATCTGGAAGCCGGGTTTGTGTGGATTTTGCTTCCCGCGTCGCTCGTCCGCGGGTAGGTTCAGCCGCGTGTTGTTCTCCCGCACCCGGTGCGCCGTTGCGCAAACGCCGCTCGCCTCGAAACAAACCCGCCCTCCCGCCGCGCAAACTCCAGCGGCGCGTCGGAAAATCCGGTTCACCTCTACGCAAATCCGACTCGCATCGGCACAAACCCCGTTTATGCGCCAACAAACCCCGCTCGCACCCGTGCAAACGCCGCTGACATCCGAACAAAACGCCCTTCACCAACGACTTACGCCGTTTTCCCTCCCCTAGCCGCCCTCCGCCTTGCGCCTTTGTCTCAACGCCCCAACACCACCACACAACCATCCCATGAATGACCGCCAACGCGCCAAACAGAACTCGAACCTCGCCGTCCGCACCGTCTGCAACAAAGAAGCCAACCGCGCCTCGTGAGCAGCCCGCCCGCCTTCAGCCTCCGCTTTGACCGTTTGCAAGCCAAGATCAGCCTTGTCAACGCCTGCGTCCTCGTCCAAAGCGCCGACCGCACCGGCCTCACCCAAGCCAAAAACGACGCCCGCGCCAAAATGACCGCCAGCACGCTCGAAACCGGCGGCGCCATCTCGACCTACGGCTTCCTCGCCGGCAACGCCGACCTCCAGACCCAAGCCCACCTCAACCCCACTGACCTTTCCCGGCTCACCGACAACCTCGTGGAAGATCAGGCGACCGCCATTTTCCAACTCGGCCGCGGCGTCCCGACGACCAGCCCCGGCGCCGGCCAGCCCAGCGCCACGGATGTCGCCCTCACCCCGGCAAGCTCGACCTGCTCGAAACGCGCATCGAAACCTACAACCTCCTGCTTGGCACCCCGCGCGCCGCGCGCGGCGAGAAAAACGCCGCCACCGCCAACCTCGAACAAGCGCTCAATGACATCGACGAGATTTACGAAAAGGGCCTCGACAAACTGGTCGAACAATTTCGCGACACGAATTTTTATCAGGAATACCAAAGCGCCCGCAAAATCGACGACCCCGGCACTCGGAGCAGCAGCACCAGCAACACCCCCGCGCCGACTACGCCCCAGACGCCCACGCCGCCCGCCGCGCCCTAGGCGTAGGCGAACGGGCCATCGGCCGAGAGAGGCGAAAGACGCACCACCAGTGCGGCGTGATGAACTCCGTCGCACCGGACATAATCTTGTCATGCTTTATCAGCAAACTGCGTCGATCGTTCGCAGTTTGACTGTAAGGTCCTTTACTCCTAAAAGATTGTAACGATGCCGGCCCCCAAAGCTTTCCAGCTCCGACGGCTTGCTTTTCCCATTTTACACCGGGTTAAGCTCTCTCATTTCTCGCTGTATTCTCTCACAAACACTATTGAATTTGACTTCAGTGAGGGAATCACATGCTTGGCGGGAGCAAACGGCCTAGGAAAATCGACATTCCTCCAAGTAATCGGCTACGGGATGACCGGCGTGGTGCCCAAGCCGTCTCAGAAATTTGTCACAGTGAATGATTACTACCGGGACATCCGCACCTTCACGCAAGACTATTTCGATGGGCGGATCAAACCCGAGCATCTAGAAATTGCAGAGATCGAGTTGGATATGCAGCTTGGGCCGCACCGAGTTTTGATCCAGCGCGGCTTCGTTGAATCGGAGTCGTTGCGCAGCCTGACAATCGAAACAGACGGCCAACTTGAGGAGTTTACAGATGACAGCCCGGAAGAACGTCAACAAGCCTATGAACAATTGCTGACCCGCGTAAGCGGCCTAGGCTCGTTCAAGGAGTTCGTCTTCGTTCATTCGTTCGTGCTGACCTTTGATGAGCGTCGACATCTCCTTTTCTGGGATCCGAAAGTCCTGGAAACATGTCTCTTGATATTTGTTGGCGTAGACAAAGATCAGCGAGCCGAAGGCGAGCGGCTCCGTCGGGAAGTGGAGAAATCTGGGTCACGGGTTCGCAACTTGGTTTTCGATATCAAGCAAGCTAAAGACCGACTAGCCGACTTGCACGCAGCGCTGATCGGCAAGAAAGGCGCGGACGAGACGAAGACTTACGAGGAATATGAAGAGTTAGTGGAACGGGCGCAGAAAGCGGCAGAAAGCGTGACGCTGGTGGAAAGCAAGATCCGCGACACCAAGCTTGCCATCGCGGACAGCGCCTCACGTGCTTCAGCCCTCCGAAACGAATACGACGCGGAATTTGCGAACCGACTCAGCGCCAAGAAATCGTCGCGCCAACACCCCTTCGTTCAACAGGCGCTAGTTGACGGGACATGCGCGATTTGCGGTGCCTCCGGTCCGATGGTGACCAAGGTCGTGAAGGCACGAGTAGAGGCGTCGGAGTGCCCTCTCTGCACGAGCGTGCTTCCCAAGAGCGAGGAGGACGGGAAAATGATGGCGCGGTTGATGGAGCTAGATAGTGCCTTGGCGCGGGAAAAGAAAATACTCGATTCGAATTCTTTGCGAGTCACCCAGCTCGAAGTAGATCGGGTTAAGCGCATGTCGGAGCGCGATGCCTTGGAGAAGGAACTCAAAGAGTTTTCCGACAAGCACAAAACGGTCGTAACGCGTCGAGGGAAGAGCAGCGAAAGTTTCGAAGAGTTGAAGAAAATTTTTGAAGGGCAAATTTCTGAACTCCAGCGGCAACGTTATGAGGAACGCGAGCGTGGCACAAGAATGGCAGAATTGTATCGCGCAGCGCAGCGGAAGCTTGAGCAGCAGTATCTCAACGTGCGCGAGAATTTTGTCCCGCGATTCAACAGCCTCGCCAAACTATTTTTAGGAGTGGATCTTGATATCTCCCTCCAAAGCCGGGAGAACGTCACGCTTGTATTAGAAGTGCGAAAGACGAAGCGACACGCGGATTACCAACTCTCGGAAAGCCAACGATTCTTCATCGACATCGCACTACGTATGGCATTCGCACAATTCGCGTCCTCCAACGGAAGCGGCGCTCCGCTTTATATCGATACACCGGAGGGCAGTCTAGACCTCGCATACGAAGCGCAAGCCGGTGAAATGATCGCGCGGTTCGCCGAAGAAGGGCACCGTGTATTCATGACAGCGAATATCAATACATCGCAGTTGCTCACATCGCTGGCGACCAAGTCGCGCCGGGCCGGTTTCAGTGTGGAGCGGCTGTATCGTTGGACGGAAATGTCCGAAGTTCAGGAGAGGCAGGAAAACAACTTCGAGCGAACGCTAAACAATCTTGAAAAGCTGGCCAAGCCAAGTGGACGATGAGCATCGCTGCTGCGTATTTCGACATGCTGTCGCTAGGATTGCGGCTGAGCGACTTGGTTGAGGGATTCTCCCGCGCAGAAATGCATCTTTTCGCCTACGCAGGCTGCTTACTTTCGCTGTATGAAGGACAGCCGACGGCAGATTGGGGATACGAGTTCGTTTCGACTGATAATGGCTTGCCCTTCGCCCGTGAGTTGAATGAATGCATCGAAAGCGGCGTGACCCTCGGACACCTCCATCAGCACCAAAGCTTGATTGTAGTGACCGCAGACGGGCGGGCCGAACTAGACGGGTTGCGCCAATTGACAGAATTGCGGGCACGAGAGCGCTACCTAGAAGGTGCGACGGATTCATTGTTGGTGCTGAATCCGGGCAACGTGCGAGAAGCGTTGACCTATGACCCCGCGATCAGCTTTTTGAAGAATAACAATCGGACAGACTGGGTGCTGACACCGCCGGTCGTCGAACGCTTTTACGAGAATTTCCGTGAATTGCGCGCAGCGCTTGCCTACGACACGCGGGATCTGTCTGTTCCCTTAGTAGGCTGGCTAAAATATCTACTGTATACCGGTCGCTCTGAATTAAATGTCCGTCCCGCTACAAGTTGATGTCGACTTACTCGAAGGTCTGCTGACCCGTGACCCCCTCGCGCTAGCCGGAAAAAAGTTCGGCGATCACGGGACGGGACGAGTCAAGGACATTTTGCGATTTCTGAGGCGTTGCGGGCGACATGCCACGGTAGCGGAACATACCGAGTTCACCGTCTTTACGTTCTTGCATTCCAATGCGGCAATAGATGCACTCCGGCAGCAGCAAGCGTCGATCTTCAACATAGGTGTAACGGCTCGCGGATTAATCGATCAACTTGTGGTGGAAATCCGGGCAGACGGCTCCGCCTTTGTTTGGGCTAGCCTCCCCGGCGCTGTGGAGACTGCAATATCTGGCGGAATCGTATATCGACTTCAGCAAGCGGTAGAGACATTTTCGATCGGCGGAACGATCATGCCTGTCCAAAAAGTGATCACTGGCGCGGTTAGCCAATTCATCCTCAATTACTTCACAGACCTCCGCGAGGCGCTTTGCGCTTACCGAGATAATATGGCGCGCACGAGCAAATGCCATCTGCTGCGCCAAGCTTGGGCCGACGAAAACAGGCTTTGGTTCGTGACCAAGCCAGAGTATCGACTCCGTCAAGCGCTGCACAATTTTCTATGTGCCTACCTCCGTCATGATGATATGGACCTCCGCGAGGAGCAGAACGTCGACGAGAGCCATCCTGTAGACATCAAAATCATGTGGAGGATGGAACGGCGGACTGCGATCATTGAGGTGAAGTGGATTGGCAAGTCATTGGACAGCTCCACGCGCGCAATCACTGCTGACTACGGAGACGCGCGTGCCCGGAAGGGAGCGAAGCAATTAGTTGAATATCTCGAATGGCACCGGCAAGGTGCGACAAGGGAGGACACTCGTGGTTATCTGGTGGTCTTTGACTGTCGCCGACGGCGAACCAAGCCGTCAGATTTAACATTGTCTAGAGCGGACGGCTTCCATTACGAAAGGCGGGAGGTAGATTATCGCCCAAATTATCACACTCAGCGGAGTGATTTTGACGAGCCGCTCCGAATGTTCCTAGAGCCCATTTGCGTATGAGCGAAGCGAACGAAATCAAGATGGGAAGGGCGGTCACCAACGCAGTCGATAACGAATCGTCGCCCCGACATCGTTGGTATCCGATTAAGGAAGGATTCAGCCCGACGCTGGTGAGCGATTCGCTAAAGGAACTTGATGAGTCTCAACGTAAGAGCGCGCTCGCAATCGAGCCGTTCAGCGGCTCCGGAACCGCGCCTGTGGAATGCACGCGATTGGGCGTCGATTGCCTCGGCCTAGAGGTAAACCCCTTTCTTGCATTCGTCGGAAGAACGAAGCTTCGCCAAGCTGATCCGGAGATGCTGCGATGCAACCGTGAGCGGGTGCTCCTTGGTTTGCGCAATCCCGTCGTGTCTCCGCTGGAAGACCACTCGACATTTTGCGAGGGGAACGGCAAGGATAAGTGGTTGTTCAACAGGAATGTGCTTCGGACGTTCACAGGCGGGTGGAACGCGATCGCGGAGTGTAGCTCAACGCATCGCGACTTTCTGCGTTTGGCACTCGTCCGAGCAACGATGGAAAACTGCAATGCGTATCCGGATGGCAAGTGCCTCCGCTACAAACGCCTCAAGAACTATTCCTGTTTCAATGCGGCCAGTGTGATCGCAAAATTTGAGCATTATTGCGATCAAATCGAGGAAGACCTCGCAGCGCAACCATTCACTCAGGTATTGTCGCGCGTGGAGTGCATGGATGCACGGAAGCTGAAGAATTTCGAGGAAAATCGCCGCTTTGATTTTTGCGTAACGTCACCCCCCTACCTGAACTCATTCGACTACTCGGATGTCTATCGCCCCGAGCTGTTCCTGACCGGGGCTGTAACGAACAATCAGGAACTCATGCAAATACGTTTGAGGACTGTTCGCTCACATGTGCAAGCGGATTGGACAGCCCCTGTGCAGAATAGCTTTGGGGTGCACTATGCAAAAATCATTGCGGATCTCCAGACGCGGCGGGAAAAGCTCTGGACAAACCGCATCTTAGATATGGTCCAAGCTTATTTCGAGGATATGGAAAGCCTATTGACGACGCTCGGGCAACGTGCGAACCCGAATGCGCTCCTAAAGATTGCCGTCGGCACGTCGGCCTATGGCGGCGTCGTGGTGCCGGTAGATTTCATATTGGCTGAGATTGCAGAAAAAGTCGGATGGGAGCTGAAGGACGTGCAGGTGGTCCGCAGGATTCGCAGTTCGGCTCAGAACTGGAAGCATCAAAACGATGACAAACGGGTGCCAGAACTGCGGGAAAGCCTTATCGTGCTCCGGTATCCTAAGTATTAATCGTATGACCTTGTCTCAACCGTTTAGAACCCTCGCATGGTAGTTCGGGTTGACCAAAATGCCTCGGTGAAATCTCCTTCATTTGCGGAAATGCAATCTGAACAGTCTCTTTACGACGGCTCGGCGCGGATGGCTTCGAGTGCTTTCCAGGGGGGGGTAAAGCGCGGCGGGAGGATAGATTGATTGAGCGGCGGCGGAGTTTATCATGGGTTCATGCCAATCGCGCTGGAGATCCCCGACGAAAGCGCGCGGCAGCTTCCCGCGGCACCGGCCGAGCGCGAGTCGCGACTCCGGCTGGTATCACACTCATGCTGAAATCCTGAATGGAACTGAACCCTGTAAAACGGCTTTTTCCCGCATCCGTTGACGTGAACAACAAACCGCCCCTCGCTCTGCGGGGATTGGCGTTGCTGCTCGCCCTGCTGCCGTGTCTTGCAGCCTGTGACAAGGCGCCCGTCACAACGTCGTCGCAAGCGCACTCTGGCGCCTCCGCAGGAGATGCTGTTGGGAACCCTCCAGCGAACAGTCCGCAGGTTGAAATTGACAACCTCGCTTACAGCGAAGACTCAATCACTTTAACGGGCTGGCAACAGGTCGTTGATTCCTCGGACTATGTGATCGCCCTCGTCACGCAGGGGAACAAGGTGTTGACTTACACGCCGACGGTGTTCGCTCGCCCGGATGTGGCGTCTGCCAGCCACAAAGCCAACTCCGCCAATGTGGGATTTCGTGTGCAGATTCCTGTTTCCACGCTTGCTTCGGCCAGCTACCGCGTGGGTATTCGTGGTGCGGCGGAAGGCGGGCGGATCGTGTTCAGTGCTCTGAAGGTGCAAAAGCCCACGGCGCCGATGGATCCTCCACCGACGCCGGCCCCGCCGCCCGAAGGGAATATCACCGTGAGTGTGGATGCGGCGGATAGTAGCGATGGTTACACCACCATCTCCGGCTGGGCTTACCGGCTGGATTCTGATCGAGGCAACTATGAGCCTTTCGCGATCATCCTGACTTCATCCACGATCAGCTACTTTATCCCGGCCTATCAGGACTTCAGACCCGACGTGGCCGCGGCGTTCAAGGAGCCGGCGCTGGATTACGCGGGCTTTGTCACCACGTTTAGTGACAAGACGCTGCAGCGCGATCGCTACGAGATCAGCATTGCGATTCGCGCTCCGTCCGGTTGGGTGGCGAAAAAGACCGGCAAGTTTGTCACGCTGTAGTTTAAGTTAACGCATCGGCACCAAGTATTCATCCAAAGGGGCGAGGTCGCGATTTTCCTGGGTGAGCACCGCCCGAAGGCTTTCCGGCGTGTAGGTCCGGTAGCCGCCCACCAACAGATTGGTGAAAAACGGCGCGAAGTCCACGCCTCCTCGGGCGTAGTGATGCACCGTGAACGGGTCCTTTAACCTTGCCGCGATCGCCTCGGGATCGACGATGATCGGCGTGTTGCTGCCCAGCATGATGCCGTTGAGCCAGATCGCGTAGGGAAACGCCTGCACAAAGGCGCTCTTCACCCGGTCCGTGGGCGCCCAGCTCACGGCCAGGCCGCCGGGTCGCAGCTTGCTTTTCAAGAGTTGAAAGTATTCCAGCGAATACAGATTGTTGGCATACGCGCTGCCTGGCCGCAGGGCGTCGGCCTCGATCACGTCGAATTGTTGCTCGGTCCGCATGAGGTAGGCCCGGCCATCGGCGTAAGGAAACCGGAATCGCCCGTCGCTCAGCAGACCGTGCAACGCGCCATAGTCAAAGCGGCCGTTGAGTTTCTTTAACGCCAGGAGCTGCGGGCGCACGATCTCGAGGCAGGTAATGCTCTCGGTTTCCGCACGACCGCCCAGTGCGTAGGCCGTGTCGCCGGAGGCCA
>JAFAXH010000051.1 GCA_019241085.1 Verrucomicrobiota bacterium
GCGGCCACCTGCGCCTGCGCATGCCCCTCGCGCACGCGGGCAACGGCTAGTTGTCGGCGCCGCTCCAGCTCCCGGGCACTGCCTTGACTTCTCATGTCCGAACCTTAGCATTGGCTCTCCCTTTTGCTTTCCTGAAGATCAATAACGGAGATTTTCTCGAAGCTATACTTAATACCTCCTTTGACTGGAACGGCATTCGCGCGCCTTACATCGTGGCCACGGAAAACGATGCCCTGAACGGCGCATCCATGCTGCTCGGCTACCTGCTGACCAACTCCGCGCAAATCTTTGCCGATGTCCGCACTTACTGGAGCCCCGATGCGGTGCAGCGTGTCGCGAACTACCAACTTACCGGACAGGCTGAAGGCGGCATCTTGCACTTGATCAACTCCGGCCCGGCGACACTCGATGGCACGGGTCAGCAAAACCGCGACGGCCAGCCGGTGATGAAACCGTTTTGGGAGATCACCGATGAGGAAACCAAAGCGTGCTTGGAGGCGACGACATGGCATCCCTCGATCACGGAATATTTCCCCGGCGGCGGCTGGAGCACGCGTTTCCTCACCAAAGGCGGAATGCCGGTGACAATGTGCCGCATTAATCTCGTCAAAGGACTCGGACCCGCCTTGCAGATCGCTGAGGGCCACACGATTGACCTGCCCGCGAATGTCCACGACGCGCTCGATCAGCGCACGAACCCGACTTGGCCGACCACCTGGTTTGCGCCGACGATCACCGGCCACGGCGCGTTCCGCGATATGTATTCAGTGATGAACAACTGGGGCGCCAACCACGGCGCCATCAGCTACGGACATATCGGTGCCGACTTAATCACGCTCGCGTCGATGCTTCGCATCCCGGTTTACATGCACAACGTCGCCAACGAGCGCATCTTCCGCCCGAGCGCATGGGCAGCCTTCGGCACGCAGTGTCTGGAAAGCGCCGACTACCGCGCCTGTGCGAACTTCGGAGCGCTTTACGCCTGATCTGTCATGGGCAATTCATCCGAATAGAGTTTGTATTCGTGCGGCACTTTCGTCGCATCCAGCGCGGCATTGTAGATTTGAGGATTATTTCCTTGGATGCAGGTTCTCAGCAGGAGGTGCTTCGGCTTCCCTGAAGCAACCTGCAGCGAGCAGATAACTCCCAGGATAATTGTTGGCGACGGTGGCGACTGAGGTGCGTCCGCCGCCAGGGTCCAGCCGCGCAACCCGCGGGTGCAATCCGGCGAGCTTGGGCCTGGCAGGCGCGCGGTCGGGCACGCCCGGGCTGCGACGGAACTCCTTGCCCCCGGTTTCGATCCGGGCATAGTAGGTGCCGTTGCCTGTGTGACGGTGGAGGCACGCGCTGCCGTTCACCGGCTCAAACGCACTCGTTGAATGCTCCCCCTGCGCTCATCCGCGCTTGATTCCGCGGTGGACAGGGAGGGTTTCTGGCGAGTCGGAGATTGGGACTAGGCAGCGCTTGCGCGGTTGCTCCGGGGTGTAGCTTAGCTTGGTAGAGCGCCTGGTTTGGGACCAGGAGGTCGCAGGTTCAAATCCTGTCACCCCGAGCGGCGTGCGGCGCGCCTTGCCCTTGGAAACCAGCCCACGCGCGGCGCGGTGGGACGAACGATTTGCCCAGCCGCAGATTCGCCTTCTCTTGCGGCCTGCGGCTGTGGCAGGATGCTCTTTGCGCGTCGCCGAAGCCGCACGCGTCTGGACTCTTCCGGCTTTTCCTTTTCCATCCATGCTCATCACCAAAACCAAAGTCTCCGGCGTCGAAGTCTTCGCGATCCAAGGCCCGCTCGATCCCACCGTCGTGCCGCGGCTGGAAAGCGAATTGCAGGCCTATGTGCAAACGGGGCCGAAGCAATTCATCATCGATCTGGTGCATGTGCAGCCCATCAGCAGCGCCGCCTTGCGCGTGCTCGCCGCCACGGCGGAAAAGATGCGCCAGCAGGGTGGCCGGGCGCTGCTCTGCGCGCCGCACGCCGAGGTGCAGCGTTTCTTTGAATCCGCCGACCTGACGGGACTGTTCAAAATCTACCCCACCCTCGCCGCCTCGGTCGCCGCTGCGGCCACCCCCGCCACTCCGGCGGCTGCCGCGTCCGCGTCGGCGCCTGCCCCCGCGGCACCGGCGCCGCCCGCCGCAACCGCCACGCCAGCCGCCCCGGCTCCCGTGCCGACTTCGCCGGCCCCGGAACCAGCCGCCCCGGCCCCTGTGCCGCCGGCGCCGGCCGCAGGACCGACCGCCCCGGTTCCCGAACCGGCGGCTCCGGCCCCGAAACCAGCACCCGCGGTTCCCGAGCCAAAGGCTGCGGTTCCTGAACCAAAGCCGCCGGTCCCAGAGCCAGCGCCGCCGGTTTCAGGACCAACACCCGCGGGTTCAGGACTAGCAACGCCGGTCTCGGGCGCGGACGAGGACGCCGCCGCCACGGCCATGCCGGGTGCCCGGCGCGTCGAGGTGCCCGCGGCGCCAGTGCCGCCGGCCGTCGCGCCAGCCAAAGCGCCCCCTGCGGCGGAAAAACCGCCTGTTCAACCCGAACCTCCGACGCTGGTGGATGCCGGGCATTCGTTCGTAAACCCGCCGGCGTCGCCCCATCCTGAGCCGGCGAAGCCAGCGCCCACGCCGCCGTCCCCGCCCGACAAACCCGCCGCGGCCACCCCGCCCCCGCCAGTTGCCGCCGCCAAGCCGCCGTCCCTTCCTGTTCCGCCGCCGGCGGCAACACCTTCACCCGTGGCCGCCGCCAAGCCGGCACCGCCGCCGACGCCACCAGCGCCCGCGCCCGCAGCCGCCCCAGCAGCGCCCACGCCTCCACCGCAGCCGCCCGCGGCTGCCGCGAAGCCGGCGCCACCGCCGACGCCTCCGTCCATGCCGGCAGCCGCAGCCGCCGCCGTTATTCCTCCAAAACCTGCTGACGCCGCGCCCGCGCCGGCGGCGGCAGCGCCTCCGCCCGTGCCGGCAGCCAAAGCTCCCGTTCCTCCGCCAGCCACCCCGCCGCCAGCCGCCGCCGCCGCGAAGCCCACTCCGCCGCCGCCCACTCCTCCCCCCGCCGCAGCCGCCGCAGCCGCCGCGGCCGTCGCCAAACCGCCGGTCCCGCCCATTCCGCCACCTCCCCCGGCCGCGCCGCCGGTGCGGGTGGCTCCCGCGGATCGACCAAAAAAGAACTTTCTTCCGCTGATCGTCGTCGCCGTGCTCGGCCTCGGCGTGCTCGGCACGGGCGCTTATTTCTTCCTGCACCGCCGCTGGTCAACGGCTCCCTCCGAGCCAACGCCCGGTCCCGGCGCGTCGGCTTCCCCGACGCCCAGCGCTGGGCCGACCCGCGGGCCGATCGTGGTGGAAGCCACTCCCACGCCCGCCGCGTCACGGACGCCCGGCACTTCGCCGCGGGCGACCGCGCCGCCGACCGCCGGCCCCGGCGAGACGGGCGACGCGAACGATGTCGTGACTCCCCGCTTCAACGTGGACCCGCGGAACCCCGAGAATCAGCAAACCCGCGCCGCCGTGCTGGCGCGCATCGACCAGATGCCGGTGCCGGCGCGCACGAAGGAGGAATTGCGCACCGCGCTGGATCGCGCGCGGGGTCTGGGCAAGATCATCACGATCAACTTCGGCCCCAGCCGCGCGGAGTTGACGCCGGCCGACGTGGCCAAGCTCAAGCAGGCGCTCGCCCAGCCGGAGGTGAAAAAAATCATCGACGATCCCTCCGCCGTCTTCGTCGTGCTCGGCTACGCCGATGCGACGGGCAATGCGCAGCTCAACAAGGAAGTCTCCGACCGCCGCGCGCAGAACACCATCAGCGTCTTGAAAGGCGCCTGCGGCGTGCAGAACACCATCAACAGCGTCGGCATGGGCAGTTCCAGTTTGTTTGATAAAAACAACACCAGCCGCAACCGCGCCGTCGAAGTCTGGGCCGTGCTGCCGTGAGGCCGGACGCGCGCTTTTGGAGGGCGGCGCTTTGTCGCCGCCGAAGAAGAAAACGGCGGCGACAAAGCGCCGCCCTCCAAAAGATGTTCGACTGGCGTCGCGGGCAGGAGTTGAGGTAAGCTCGTGGGCATGAACAAAATCCATGCGGCCCGGCTGGCATTGCGCAGCGAGCTGGAGGCGCCGGCGGCGTTGCGGAAATTTGGCAGCGGCTGGATCAGCGGCGTCCTCGGCGTCGTCCTCGGCGTCGGCGGGCTGCTGCTCGTCTTGTCGCTGCGCGCGCCAGGATTGCTCTCCATGGCGGAAATCCGGCCGCTCCAGACGCGCGTCGAGTTTCGCCTCGGGCTGCACGTCCTGCTGCTCGCGGCGTTCGGGTTTTCCGCGCTGAGCCTGGCGCTGCGGCCAGGGAAAGTGCTCGGCACCTGCGGCATCGTTTGCACGCTGCTCGCCGCGTTGCTCGGCGGCTCGCGCGCCACGGCGCTCGCGCCCGATCCGGCGCCGCTTTTCTTCGGCCTCGACTGGTTTGTGCTCAACGTCCTGTTCACCGGCCTGCTCTTCATCCCGGTCGAGCGCATTTTCCCGCACGCCGCCGGGCAGGCGATCTTTCGCGACGAATGGCGCGAGGACCTTTTCTATTATCTCGTCAGCAGTTTGATGGTGCAGGTGCTCACGTTTCTGACGTTCCTGCCGGCGCACGCCGTGCTCGCCGTGGCGCCGTTGACGGGCGTGCGCGCGTGGGTCGGCGCGCTGCCGTTCGTGGTGCAATTCCTCGCCATCATGTTCCTCACGGACTTCGTGCAATACTGGGTCCACCGGTCGTTCCACCGCTTCCCGGTGCTCTGGCGCTTCCATGCCGTGCATCATTCCGCGCGGAGCATGGACTGGATGGCCGGCGCGCGGATGCACTTCCTGGAAATTTTCATCCTGCGCGGGATGACGGTCGTGCCGATGTTCGTGCTCGGCTTCAGCCCGGCGGCGGTGAACAGCTACATCTTCCTCGTCTATCTCTACTCGACGTTCATCCATGCGAACGTCGGCTGGCGGCTGGCGGGCGTGGAACGGTTGCTCGTAACGCCGCGGTTTCATCACTGGCACCACGGCATCGAGCGCGAAGCCATCGACGTGAACTTCGCCATCCACTTCCCGCTCTTCGACCGCCTGTTCGGCACGCACTATTTGCCGGAGAACAATCGCTGGCCCTCCGGCTACGGCATCGGCGGCCACCCGGTGCCGCACGGCTACCTCGCGCAATTTCTCTATCCCTTCCGCCGCGAGCGGCAGTCCCCACCGAACCCGCCGCCAGCCGCCGCCGCGGCCGAGGATGACTCATTGCACGTGCAGGATAAAGGCGTTGCCGGCGTCGGGTGACGACGGCGTCAGCGCGAGCTGATAGATTTTGGCTTCGAGCAACGCGTCGCGGTGCGCCCGCATCCAATCGCTGAGCGCCAGCGCCGCGGAACCCGACGCAATCGCCGGATCGCCAAAGGCCGGGTGCCGCGCGTAAAGGGTGAAAATCTGGTTGCCCGGAATTGGCGCGAATCCCGCGCCGAACGCCGCCGCCGCGTTGCCGCCGAGGCTGGGAAACAAGCTGGCGACGGTTTGCTGAAATTCCGCGCGCAAGGCGGCTTGTTTCTGCCGAATCTCCGGGCCGATGGGCACCTCGGGCGGCGGCGGCAACCGGTCATTTTTCCGGATCGAGCTGGGATGCATGGCGTCCAGGCCGACGTTCGACGGATACGGATCGCAGCCGGCAAGAACGACGCAACCGAGCGTTGCGCCGAGAATCCAAGCCACGGAGTGATTTTCGAGAAGCCAGCGTCGGAGTTTCATCGACATAGGAAGCGTTCGCTTTCCATCAAACCCTAAAAATCCCGCTCGGTCGCTGCGCCGCTGGCGACCTGGCCGGAGCGCACGATACAATTTTTCAACCGACTGCCGGCCCGCACTTCCGCGCCGGGCCAGACGAGCGTGTCTGCCAACACCGCATCGGCGCCGACCGTCGCGCCCGCGCCGACAAAGCTGCAACCGCGCAGCCGCGCGCTCGGATGGACCTGCGCTGCGGGATCGACGCGCTCGCGCCAGCCGACCGCCGTCGATGCGCCGTAACGCGGAAACGCCGGCGCGTCGCCCGTGCCTGCGTCGAGCAATTCCCGGTGCACGGCGAGATATTCGTTGCGCGAACCGATGTTGAACCAGCGGCCGTCGGCCAGCACGACGCCGCCGATTTTCCCGCCGGCGCGCAGCCATTCGAGCACGACCGGGATGAAGGAAATTTTTGTCGCGGCTGGAATGCGCGCGAAGATTTCCGGATTCCAAACCGAGACGTTGGCGAAATCGTAATTGCCGGCGGCGTTTGTTTTGCTGATGGAAACGATGCGGCCATCGTCGCGCATCGCGACGCCGGCGGCGAGCTGCGTGGCGCGCAAGGCCAGCGTCACGTCGTTGCCCGCGCGGAAGTGTGCGTCGAGCAACGGCTGCAAATCGAAATCGGTCAGAATGTCGCCGCTGTAAACGATGAACGGCTCGGCTCCGATGAGCGCTTCGGCGTTTTTCATTCCGCCGCCGGTTTCGAGCAAAACCGGTTCGTGAATGAGCCGCACCGGGCTGCCCAGATAATTTCCCGCGGCAAAAAAATCGTCGAGCCGCCGCGCGAGATGGTGCGTGTTGATCACGAACGACTCGACGCCGATGCCGCGCAGATGATCGAGCGCGAAGGTGATGAGCGGCTTGCCGAAAATCGGCACGAGCGGCTTGGGCAGCGTGTCGGTCAACGGTCGCAGCCGGGTGCCGAGGCCGGCGCCAAGGACAAAGGCGGTCAGCATCATCGGCGGGATATATCACCTGAAACGATGTCCAGCTTCATTTTATCAATTTCCTCGCGGCAGCCGCCGCTGCTCCCTTGTGCTCAACACCCGCGCGCAGCACCGCTTGCCAACGCCGGGTGGCTCGACGCACAATAGCAGACTAGCGCAACCGTCCCGGAGTTTCCTCCCATGTTCTCGCCCATTTCTTTTCTCGCCGCGCTCACCGCAGCGCCGCACGGCTTCCTTTTCTACACGCTGCTCGCGCTGGCTGTTTTCTTCGTCGTGTCAACGCTGGCATTCCTCCTGGCGCCGGAGAAAACTTTGCGCGCCGTCGGCACGCTCCTGGCGCGCGCGATCTACCGCGTGCGGGCGCGCGGCCTGGCCAACCTGCCGCCAAGCGGCGGCGTGCTCTTGCTGCCGAATCACGTCACCTGGGTTGACGCCGTCGTGCTCCAGCTCGCCTGCCCGCGGCCGGTGCGTTTCCTCGTCTTCGAGCCGATCTATCGCCAGCCCCTGCTGCACCCATTTTTGAAAATTTTCCAGTGTATCCCGATCCAGCCGGGCCGGGCCAAGGGCGGCTTGAGCGCGGCGGTCGCGGCGTTGCGGGCGGGCGAGGTCGTCTGCGTTTATCCCGAGGGCGAGCTGACGCGCACGGGCACGTTGTTGAAATTAAAAAAGGGCTTTGAATTTCTCCATCGCGAAACGGGCGCGCCGGTCGTGCCGGTCTGGCTCGATCAACTCTGGGGCTCCGTGTTTTCGTTTGAAGGCGGCCGGTATTTCAACAAATGGCCGCAGCGCTGGCCGTATCCGGTGACGGTCGCTTTCGGCGAACCGCTCGCGGGGCCGACGGCGAACACGGCGGTCTTGCGCGAGCGTCTGCTCGGACTCGGCGCGGATTGTTACGTCGAGCGGCCATTGCTCCAGCGGCATCTCGGCGAGGCGTGCCTGCGCGGCTTGATGCGCGGGCAGGGTCAGGTGGCCGTCATCGACGGCAACGACGGCTCGCAACTCACGCGCGGCACGCTGCTCGCGGCCAGCATCGCGCTTGCGCGCAAGCTGCGCGCCGACCCGGCGACGACAGCGCAAAAACGCATCGCCATCGTCCTGCCGCCAGGCAAGGGCGCGATGCTCGCCAACCTCGCCGTCGTGCTCGCGGGCAAGGTGCCGGTGAACCTCAATTTCACCAGCGGCAAAAGCGCGCTCGAATCGACCATCCGCCGCGGCGGCATCCGCACCGTGCTCAGCGCGCGACTCGTGCAAAAGAAGCTCGATAATTTCCCCTGGGCCGCCGTCGAGCGCACCTGGAATCTGGAAGAAATCCTGCCGCCGTTGAAACCCAAAATCGCGCTCTGGCGCGCGGCGGTCGCCATTCTGCCCTGGCAAGTGCTGGCCGGCGTGCTCGCCATCCCGCGGCGCGGCGGCGCGGACGAGGCGGTGCTGCTTTTCACCAGCGGCTCCTCCGGCGAGCCGAAGGGCGTCGTCCTGAGCCATCGCAACGTCCTCGCCAACGTCTCGCAGTTCCGCCTGATGGTGAACTTCCAGCCGGGCCAGGAAACCGTGCTGGCGAGCCTGCCGTTTTTCCATTCGTTCGGCTGCACGGTCACGCTTTGGTTCCCGCTCATCGAAGGCGTGCGCACCGTCACTTACCCAAATCCGCTCGACACGGGCAAGAACGCCGAGCTGATCGCGAAATACGGCTGCACGCTCCTGCTGGCGACGCCGACATTTCTGCGCGGCTACCTGCGCAAGGCGACGCGCGAACAACTCAGGAGCTTGACCCGCGTCGTCGTCGGCGCGGAGAAATTGCCGACGAGCACGGCCGCGGCGTTCGAGGAAAAATTCGGCCATCCCGTGCTCGAAGGCTACGGCTTGACCGAGACCGCGCCGGTCGTCGCCGTGAACCTCCATGACGTGCCGGTCGGCCACGCGCGCAGCCGTTATTTCCAACCCGCGCGCCGGCTTGGCAGCGTCGGCAAAATGGCGCCGGGCCTCGCGGCAAAAATCACCGATCCCGACACGGACGCGCCGCGCTCGTTGCACGAGACCGGAATGCTCTGGCTACGCGGGGCGAACATCTTCGAGGGTTATTTCAATGATCCCGAACAAACGAACAAGGTGAAAACCGCCGACGGCTGGTTTCGCACCGGCGACCTCGGGCGGGTGGACGAAGACGGCTTTTTGCACATCGAAGGCCGCGTCTCGCGTTTCTCCAAGATCGCCGGCGAAATGGTGCCGCACGAAACCGTGGAAACGCGCGTCGCCGAGGCGCTCGACCTGCCCAACGACGGCGAACGCCGGCTCGTGGTCGTCGGCATTCCCGACCTGGCCAAAGGCGAGGCGCTCGTGCTGCTCGCCACCATCGACATCGACGCGACGCGCCTGCGCGCCGGCCTCGCCGCGCTCGGAGTTCCGAATCTGTGGATTCCCAAAACGATCCGGCGCATCGAGCACTTGCCCGTGCTCGGCACCGGCAAGCTCGACCTCAAAGGCTGCCGCGACCTCGCGCTGGCCGAGGAAAGCGCTGCGTAGCGCGCTCCATCGCACGATAGCTAGGTGGATCGCGCGCTCCGTCGCGCGATTGATTGCGCCGACAAGGCGCCTGAATTTATCTAGAGCCGCTGCGCGGCTAATCAATCGCGCGACGGAGCGCGCGATCCACCAAAAAAGCGCCGGCGCGCAATGCGTGTCTCTGGCAATTCGGCGCGCGTTTGGCTACCTTGGCGCCGGCTGCTGCTGGCAGCGGCCACCCGCAATGGCCGACGACGACAACACGCTGCGTTTCCAGCACTACGAAGTTTGCCGTCTGCCGAATGGCTCGCCGCATTTGCTCGGTTCCGGGGCGATGGGCACGACCTATCGGGCGTTTGATACGAACCTGCGCGTGCCGGTGGCGCTGAAGGTTATCAACGCCGCCTACTTGCAGGACGAGGACGCGCGCCACCGCTTTTTGCGCGAAGCGCGCGCCGCGGCGCAACTGCGTCATCCCAACGTCGCCGCCGTCTATCACCTCGGCCGCGCCGGCGACGACTCGTATTTCTACGCGATGGAACTCGTCGAGGGCGAGACCTTCTCCGCGCTCGTGCGGCGCGAAGGCCGGCTGGAGCCGGTTTTTGCCTTGGAACTCACCCTGCAAGTCGCCCGCGCGCTGGCCGCGGCGCACGAGCGCGGCTTGATCCATCGCGACATCAAGCCCGCGAATTTGATGCTCTACTACCTGCACGGCGAGCCGGTGGTGAAGGTCATCGACTTCGGCCTGGCCAAAGCCATCGACGTGGGCGAAAGCGGCCTCGATGAAGGCGTCGGTCCGTTGACCCGCACGGAGATCGGCGGCTTCCGCGGCACGCCCAATTACGCCAGCCCGGAGCAGCTGGAGGAATTGCCCGTCGATACGCGCTCGGACATCTATTCGCTCGGCACCACGCTCTGGTTCATGCTGGTCGGCCAGCCGCCGTTCACGGGCACGTCGCTGGCGCGCATCGTCACCCAGCAGCTCTCGCGCAAACCGCCCTTCGAGCAGGTCGCCCACGCGCCGGAGCCGGTGCGCGCGCTGCTCGCGCGAACGTTGGAAAAAAATCCCGACCTGCGCCCGCAAAATCCGCTCGCCTTGCGCGACGAAATTCTCGCCTGCCTGCGGCAACTCTCCGCCACGCCGCCCCCGCCGACCTCCGCCGCCGCAGTGTCCGCCACGCCGCCCACGCCGGCGATGACCCAGGGCAGCAGCCGCGCGCTGCCGCCCGCGTCAAATTCCGACCTGGCCAGCGCGGCGACGCTCCTCGGCCCGCCGCCCGGCGGCGTGCTCGCGCCGGGCACGCTGCTCGGCGGCGGACGCTACCGGCTCGATGCCCGGCTCGGGGCGGACATCTTTGCCGGAGGCGACACCACGACGCAGGAAGCGATCGTCGTCCGCGCGCTGCCCGCCGATTTGCCGCCAGCCGAGCGCCGGCGCGTCGCCGCGGTGGCTGGACGGTTGCGCGACGTGGATCATCCGCACCTGTTGCTCTTGCACGATTTTTTCATCCCTGAATCCGACACCGGTGCCACGGGCTACCTCGTGATGGACGCGGCCGTGGGCAGCGACCGCACCCTGCGGCAATTGCTGACGCAACGCGGCGCGCTGACTTTGCCGGAAACCCTCGCGGTGCTCACGCCGGCGGCGGAAGGCATTTCCGCGCTCGCGGCACGCGGCGTCACGAGCGCCGACTTGCGCGCCGCCCACGTCTTCCTGCCGGACGATGACGCCAAGGAAAACAACGCCGCGGAGCCGCCCTCGGTCGCCGAGCGCGCGACGGGTTTGCTGCTCGGGCCGACGGAATTCTTTCCCGCCCAAACGCTGTTTTACGACGACCAGACTTTGGTGGATGACGGCGAAGATTTTGCCGGCGTTGCGGGCAGCGGACCGCGCGCGCTCGGCTGGCTCGCTTACGAGTTGCTCGGAGGTTCGCCCAATCAAGTGGACACGGGCCGCTATGCGCCGCTGACCACGCTGAGCGAAGCGGCCAACGCCGTCCTGCGCCGTTGTTGCGTCGGTGACGACGGCGCGACCGCGGCAGGTTTTCAGGATGCTCGGGAATTCGTCGCGGCCCTGCGCGCGGCAGGCGGCGACAGGGTGGCGAGAGAAGACCATGCCGGCGCTATTTCAGCCACGCCCGACACCACGGTATCTCCCCGCCCTCGCCACCGCGCCTGGTCCGTCGCGCAACTGGCGCTCTTTCTGGTGCTCATCGACCTCGCGGCGTTGGGCGTCTGGTATGGCTGGAAAAAATATCAGCCCGCGCCGCACATCGCCGCCGAGGTGCCGGCATCGCGTGGCGAGACGGCGGCCGCCACGTCGTCATCGCCAGCGGCAGTCCTAGCCGCTCCGTCCGTGCCCACGCCGTTCCGCCCCGCCGCGCCGTGGACGAATAGTTTGGGCATGAAATTCGTGCCCGTGGCCGCGGGCGACGACAGCGCGGCGGCGGCCGTGCCGTTGCTCGCCAGCGCGTGGCCGGCGCGGGTGCAGGATTTCGCCGCGTTCGTGCAGGCGACGAATTATGACGCGACCGGCGGTTTGTATGTGCTCGGCAGCGACGGCCGGCGACGGCAGGAAGCTGGGCGCTCGTGGCGCGATCCCGGTTTTTCCCAAGGCTCGACGCATCCCGTCGTCGGCGTGAATTTCGATGATGCCCGCGCCTTTTGCGCCTGGCTGACCCAGCGCGAACAAACCGCCGGTCTCCTGCCTCGCACTCACCAATATCGGCTGCCGACCGACGCGGAATGGAGCCGGCTCGCGGGCTTGCGCGAGGCGGAGCATGCCGATGTCCTGCCGGAAACGCGCCATGAACGCGCCGCCGATATTTTCCCTTGGGGCAACGCCTGGCCGCCGCCCGCGTCGGCCTCGCCCGCGCCGGGCAATTACGCCGGCGCGGAAACCACCGAACTGCCGCCAGACGACCGGCTGCCGAACTATCGCGACGGCTTCCCGCACGCCGCTCCCGTGGGCAGTTTCCCGCCGAACGCGCTCGGCCTCTACGATTGCGGCGGCAACGTCTGGCAATGGTGCCTGGATCCGTTCAAAGCCGGGGCCGACTGGCGCACCGTGCGCGGCGGCTCGTGGCTGAGCAGCGCCCGCGCCCAACTGCGGCTCGGCGCGCGCCAGGGCTACGCGCCTGGCTTCCGACACGACGACATTGGCTTCCGTCCCGTGCTGACCGCGGAGCCGTGAGGAATGGCGAATGACAAATTTGTAAAGACACTCTTCAGCAACTTCCCTGTTTCCAGGTTGATTAAAACGCCCCTGCTTCCGTCTCTCAACTCTCAACTTTCAACTCTCAACTTTCCGCCCTTCGCGCCATGCGCCTGCTCCTGAAATTCAACCTCTTCTTCCTCCCGCTCCTGCTGCTGGCGCTCGGCGTTTGCGGCTACGTCGTGCGCGAGGCGCTGCGGCGCGGCGCGGAGCAGGAAGTCTTGCAAAACGCCCGGGTGATGATGGAAACCGCCAGCGCGATGCGCGCCTACACGAGCAAGCAGATCGCGCCCTTGCTCGAACACGAACATTTCCGCGTCGAGCGCGCCGAGGACGACTTGCGCGTAACCTTCGACCAGCGCCTGCCCGCCGCGCTCGGGCGCGCGAGCGAGACGCTGCCCGACGCGGCGGAAAAGAAGGCGCTGCTGGAGGCCCGCGATCAGGTCGTGGAGGCGTTGCGCAACCGGCCGCGCGAAGTGCCCAGCGCCGAGTTTCACCCGCACTCCGTGCCGGCTTACGCGGCGACCGAGGTGTTCAACTATTTCCGCTCAAAATATTCCGACTACGCCTACAAGGAAGCCACGCTGAACCCGACGAATCTGCGCGACCGCACGGTCGATTGGGAAGCCGACGTGGTGAATGCCTTCCGGCAAGCTCCCGACAAAGCCGACCTCGTCGGCCGGCGCGACACACCCACCGGCGCATCGCTGTTTCTCGGCGCGCCGCTGCGCGTGACCGACCGTTCGTGCCTCGTCTGCCACAGCACGCCGGACAAGGCGCCGGCGGAGATGATCAAAATTTACGGCGACCGCAACGGCTTTGGCTGGAAGGAAAACGAGATCATCGGCGCGCAAATCGTCAGCGTGCCCGAAGCCGTGCCGGTGGCCATCGCGGAAAAAGCCTTTCGCACCATCGGCCTCTGGCTGGCCGGCATCTTTGGCGCCGTCTTCGTGCTCTCCAACCTGGCCGTGCTCGGCTCGCTGCACCGCCGGCACCGCCAACCGGCCGATGCGCCTGCTTAAAAAAAGCTGCCGCGACCTCGCGCACGCGTTGGTCGAAACGAAGGTCAACGCCTCGTTCGGACTTGTCACCGGCCCGCGCTCGGAGCAGTCTCGGCGGCATGAGCGAAGAATTGACCGCGTTGCGCGCGGAAGTCGCCGAGTTGCGAAGCCGGCTGGATGAACTGTGCCGCTTCATCGAGATCGTCGAGGACGAGGAGGCGCCGGGGCGGAAACGAGCCGCTGTGCAGTGTTCGACTTTCATTTTGACCAATCCTGGAAACGGCCACATCCAAGCCATGTTCTGTGCGGAAGACGACGGCCCTGTGCTCGCGCTTTGGAGCGATGCCGACTACGACAAGCCCGGCCCAAAGGCCCGCGTGCTGTTGAAAGTGCGCGAGGACGAGGGTCAGGTTTCCGTGTTGGGCAAAGACGGCACGGAACGGGTGCAGTTGCTGACGGACGAGGACCGCGGAGTCGCGGTGGTTTTCTCGGCCAAAGCTGAGCCGCGCGCCCTCCTGCGGGCGCAGGCGACCGGCGGCGCGGCGGCGGCGCTGCGAGCTGACGGCAAGCCGCTGGCAATGCTCAAGTCCGAGGACGGCGACGGCGGCGCAGTGATGACGCTGAAGGACTCGGAGCCGCTGCGCGTGGGCAGCAAGCTGATTAGCAACAAAGAGGGCAATTTTTTTGCCCTCCATGGCATGGATGAACAGCCCCGGGTCCTGCTGGGCAGCCACCAGGCCGATGGCGGCGTTTTTATAATGAACGACGCGACCGGCGAGCCGCGGGTCAGCGCGATCGTCAGCGCCCACGCGTCCGTCCTCAAAGTCGATCCCCAAAAACCGAGCGAGGCTGGCGTGAGGCTCATGGCTGGCGAGAAAGACCTTGCCGCCGCCATCGACATCCACAACGCCGCGGGCAAAACCGTGGCCAGTTTTGGCACTGGCCCGGACGGCGCCGGCTTCAGTGGCGTGAATGACGCCGCTGGCAAGGAGGCTGCCGTGATGCGCGTGGTCAAATCCACCGGCTACGTCGAGGTAAAAGACCTGGATGGCCCAGGCTGCGCGATGATGTCCGTGGCTACCGGCAAGGGCGGCATGGTTTGCGTTTACTCCGGCGATGGGCAAACCGGGGGCGCGGCGATGCTGTCGGCGCGACCCGAAGCGGGCGAGTTCATCGCGATCAATGCCGGCAAGCCGCGGGCGATGATCGGCTGCAGCGAGGCGGGCGGCCACGTCGGTGTTTTCGCCAAGGACGCGGCGAACGACGATCAGCCGGCCGCGGCTTTGAGCGCCACCGAGTATGGCGGCGCGCTGCGCATCGGCGGCACCGAGAGCGTGCCGCACGTCACGCTCGGCTCCACGGAAGACGGCGGCCAGGTCGCGGTTTATAACGATCTCGGCATTCTGCGCGCGAGGTTGCAAAACAAAAGCGACGGCGGCGCGCTCGATCTGCGTTTCGGCGGCACCACGTCGGCGATCGCCATGGCAACGGAAAAGGGCGGTTTCTTCCTCGTGAACGATGCTGCCGGCGAAACGCGCGCCTGTCTGCCCAAGGAGTTTCTTGGCGATGACGGCGCGGAGGATGATGATTGAATCGCCACGCGTGGCGCTTTTGAAATTCGGTCAAACTCCCGCTGCCGGCGCACGCATTCGCGCCACGTTGATTGATCCGCATGACAGGAAAGCGTAGCGCGATGCCTGCTGCTCAAATCAGCTCGGCGCAGTCGATGCCGCGCAGGGCGAAGAGGCGTTTGATCGTTTCTTCAATCAGGTGATTCGGGCAGCTCGCGCCGGCGGTGACGCCGACCACGCAGTCGCCAGTGGGAAACCAATTTTCCACGGTGATTTCCTGCCCGGCGTGCAAGTCGAAGTGCGTGATGCGCTCGGCGCTTTCCAGCCGGCTGGCGTTGCGGATGAAATACGTCGGCAGCTTCGCCGCGCCCATCTCGGCGAGGTGCGAGGTGTTCGAGGAATTGTAGCCGCCGACGACGAGCATCAGGTCCATTGGCAATTCGAGCAGGTCGCGCAGGGCGTCCTGGCGTTCCTGCGTCGCGCCGCAGATCGTGTCGAAGAAGCGGAAATTCGTCGCGACACCCTCGGGGCCGTCGCGGTCGAGGATCGCCTGGCGGATGCGGCGCTGCACCTCCTCGGTCTCGCCGCGCAACATCGTCGTCTGGTTGGCGACGCCGACGGTCTTCAAGTGTAAATCGGGATCAAAACCGGGCGAGTGCGCGCCGGCAAATTTTTGCAAAAACGCCGCGCGGTCGCCGCCCTGGCGGATGTAGTCGCAAACGTAATCGGTCTCGTCGAGCGTGAGCACGACGAGGTAATGGCCCGGCCCGTTTTTGCCGAGCGCGCGGCTGGCGGTGGCCTTGGTTTCTTCGTGCTGCGCCTTGCCGTGGATGATGCTCGTGGCGTCCTCGGCGGCGTATTGGCGCACTCGTTTCCAGACGCTCATCACGTCGCCGCAAGTCGTGTCCACGATCTGGCAGCCCTTGGCCTTGATGTGCTCGATGGTCGAGACTTCCGCGCCGAATGCCGGCACGAGCACCACGTCGTCGGCCTGGAGTTCGTCAAGTTCGGCCTCGCGCCGCGGGCCGATGAGATTTTTGATCCCCATCGACCGGATTTGCTCGTTGACCTCGGGGTTGTGAATGATCTCGCCGAGGATGAAAAGGCGCTTGTCGGTGAACACCCGCCGCGCCGCGTAGGCGAGGTCGATGGCGCGCTCGACGCCGTAGCAAAAGCCGAATTGTTTCGCGAGCCGCACGGTCAGGCCGCCGGCGGAAATGACGCCGCCCCGCGCGCGGATTTTTTCCACCAACTCCGAGCGGTAGTGATTCTCCACCTGTGCCTGCACGGCCGCCATCACGTCGGGAGTGCGGAGGTTGACGCGCTTCTTCGGTTCAGCGGTGACAGGAGTTGCGGGCGGAGCGGACATAATGGTCGGAAGTTAACACGAAAAAGTTCTAAGTTCTAAGCTCGAAGCTCTAAACAAATTCAAAGCTCAAAATCCAAAAAATCCGCGCCGCGCAGGCAACACAGCCAGCGCGGCGCGGATTTCATTCGGCAGCTTTGAACTCGAAATTTCGAGCTTGCTTAGAACTTAGAGCTTCGAGCTTGGAACTTCCCGGCTTCGCCGGGTTCAGTAAGTCCGCAGCATCTCGTTCTCCGGCGGATGCTCGAAGACACGGTTGCTGACCATGTAGCTCGCCGGCGGATCGGGGTCGTTGTAATCGGTCGGACGCTGGAGATTCCGGCCGATGGTCTCGTCCTCGGGCTGGGTCTGCGCGATGTTCACCGGCGTGCCGATTTTCACGAGCGCGAAGAATTTCGGCGCGACGTTGTGGTGCAAGCGCAGGCAGCCGTGCGTGCGCGGCTGCGGCCAGACGTAGCCTTGGTGAAAACCGTAGGCCGGTGCAAATTCGCACCAATACGCCATCGGATAGCCCACGTAGGTGCCGGGGATGGGTTTGCCCGCCTCGGCGGCGACGACTTGGTTGCCTTGCACGCGGAAGCCGTAGGAGCCGCTGCGTTTGCGCTCAATCTTGCTGTAAATGCGGAAGCTGCCGCGCGGCGTCGGTTTGCTCGGGATGCCGACGTTGGTCGCCGCCACGAGCAGCGGCTTGTCGCCTTCCAGCACATAGACGGCTTGGTTGGCGAGGGAGACTTTCACCCGCACGTTGCCGGAGTTGTGCGGGCGATACGCGACGGGATTGTAGTTGCCGCCGCCGCCGACTTGGTTGGTCGTGCAGGCGGGCAGAGTGGCGAGCGCGACGAGGGCGGCGGCCACGGCGGGCAGGGAGCGAAGGAGACGGTTCAACATGGTTATGAATGGTCGGACGGTGGCGATGAGAACACGAAGGCCCGCCGCGCGCAAAAAGAAAAATCAACGCGCCGCCGACGCCGCCGCTTGCTCGGCGATGAGCCGGTCGAACGCCGGGCTGACCTGGGAGTAAAACGGGTAACGCCGGGCCATCTCCGGCGCGGCGTCGCCCGGCCGGTAGCGGAAATGTTTATAGCTCCAGAGCCAGAGGTCGGGCCGGCGCTGGATGAAGGTTTCAAAAAAATCCCACACCGCCTGCGCGATTTCCGCGTGGGTTGCCGTCGGCGGGAAAGTCAATGGCGGGTGCGCGGTGACGACGCAGGTGCCGTCGGGCAACGGCTCGCCGGTCAGCGGCGTGAGCGGCACGCCGGTGCGCGCGTGCAGCACGGCGTGCATGATCGTGGCGCAGATTTTCAAGCCGCCGAAAACGCTGAGCGCCGCGCTCGGCATCGTCGGGCGCAAGGTGAGATCGACGAGCAGGCCCGCGCCGCCGTCTTTTTTTTTCAACGCCCGCAGCATTTTCAGCATCGACTGTTCGCGGCCGACCGGGCGCATTCCGCTGTGGCCGCGCAGATGGGCGAAGATGGCGTCGAGCCGCGAGTTCTTGAATTCCTGCGTCACGACCCACGATTCGAGTCCGACGAAGCCGCCGGAGAGTGAGACCCATTCGTAGCCGCCGAAGTGCGTGACGATGGGAATGATCGCGCCGTGCGCGGCTTTGATCGCGTGCAAATTTTCGTCAAAATTTTCCAAGCGCAGCCAGCGCGAATAATTGCGTCGGTTCAGCCGTTGCGCCCAGAAAAGATCGAGCAGCGCGCGGGCGAAATTTTGGAACGACGCGCGGGCGATGCGCGTGCGCTCGGCGGGCGAGTATTTTTCGCCGAAGGCGGCTTGCAGATTCGCCAGCGCCACCGTGCGTCCGCGCCGGTCCAATTTCCAATAAATCCAGCCCAGCCCGCGGGCGAGCGCGACGCAGGCGCGGCGCGGCAGGCGCGGCACCAGCCACGCGAGCAGCCGGAGGCCGGCGGCTTCGAGCCGGTGGCGAAAGCGTTTCCAAATCGGGCGCACGCGCTAGATTCCCGGCGGAGGCCGCCCGATGCAACCCGACGAAAATTTGCTCGCCCTCGCCCGCACGGTGCTGTGCGAGCCGACGGCGCCGTTTCACGAAGCCCGCGTGCGCGCCGCCATCGCGCGCCGGCTCGCGGAAAGCTGCCCGCACGTCGAGACGCGCGAAGATGCCTTCGGCAATCTCATCGCGCGCTACCGCCGCGGCAATCCGCCCGCCGCGCGCTGGGCGTTTGCCGCGCACATGGATCACCCGGCCTGGGTGCGACCGGCGCCGGGCAGCGCGGCGGCGGAAAAAGGGCTGCCGTGGATTTTCCTCGGCGGCGTGCCGGAAGCGACGCTGCGGGTCAACGCGGAGAAAATCGCGCCGTGCGGCGAAGACTTCGCCGTCTGGGCGCTGCCGGATTGCGAGGTGCGCGCGGACGAGCCGGACGGCATCGCGCGCTTGCACGCCCGCGCCTGCGACGACCTGCTCGGCTGCGCGGCGATCCTCGGCATGTTCGAGGAACTCGAAGCCGAAGGCGCGGCGTGCGACGTTTACGGCTTGTTCACCCGCGCCGAGGAGGTCGGCTTCGTCGGCGCCGTGCAGCTTGCGCGCGAAGGCTGGCTGCAAGCCGCCGGCCTGACGGTGATCTCGCTCGAAACGAGCGCCGAGCGGCCACCGGCGAAGCAAGGCGATGGGCCGATTGTGCGGGTGGGTGACAAGGCGTCCATTTTCGACCCGGCCGCGACGGCCGAGTTGGCGGCGGTGGCCGCGGAGGCGGGCATCCCCTTTCAACGCTGCCTCATGCCGGGCGGAACGTGCGAGGCGACGGCGTTCCAAATGCACGGCGCGCGCAGCGCGGCGCTCTGCATCGCGCTTGGCAATTATCATAATTGCGCCCCGAATGCGCAGATTGCGGCGGAACACGTCGCCGTCGCGGATTTTGCCGGCCTGACGCGGCTCTGCGCGCAAATCGCCCGGCGCAGCGCGCAAACCACGCCGTTGCCCGACTCGCTGACTGCTTTGCGCCGCCGGCTGGAGCGTGAATTTGCCGGCTTTCAACCCTACATCGGACGCGACGGCCGGAGCCGGGCATAAACGTTGCTTTACAAGGAATCCGCAACTGACATTGATGAAAAAGATCCTCATCCTCGACGACAACTTCGAGATCTGCCTGCTCTACAAAACGCTGGTCAGTCACATGGGCATGGCCGTGCGCACCACCACCGACGCGCTGGAAGCGCTCGATTGGCTGGACCACGACTATTTCGATCTCATTATGACGGACATGCGCATGCCCATCATGGGCGGCGCCGAGTTCATCCGCCTGGCGCGGGCCAAGGGCGTGAAGAGCAAGGTCGTGGCCATCACGGCGTTCCAGAATTTGTCGAATGCCAACCAACTGGCGCACCTCAACGTTTTTGCCTGCCTCATCAAGCCGGTGCTCCTGACCAAGCTCGAAGAGGTCATCTGCGCCGCGCTCGCCGAAGCCGAGGCCGAGAGCGCGAATGGCAATAATTGCAGCAACAACAACAACGGGCACGCCAACCCCGCTCCCGCCGCGGCGGCGCCTGCTCCGGCGCTCGCCGCTGCCGGTGCCGCGCTGGTGCCCAACGAAAATTCCCTTGCGGATGACGCGCGCAAGAGCGTGCCTGAAAACCGCGTCGGCTTTCGCACGAACCGCCAGGTCACGGTGACGACCCCGTTGCGGTTCGGCAACCGCCTGACACTGCGGCCTTAAAACAAAACCGTCGGTAAAATTTTTCCGTCGAACCCCGGCGGATTGTCCGCCCGAGCCAGCCGCGAGCGGGCATGGACAGAGGCGGCTTTTGCGCGTAGGTTGCCGGCCTTTTTGCCGCCAGCCATGCCCGAGACGACTCAATCCCAGCCGACCGCCGTTTTGCCGTCTTCGTCGCGCAGGCAGAAGGTCGGCATGATCTCGCTCGGCTGCGCGAAAAACCTGGTCGATGCCGAGATCATGCTCGGCAGCGTGCGCGCTCGCGGGCTGGAAATTACCGCCGATGCGGACGAGGCCGACGTGCTCATCGTCAACACCTGCGCCTTCATCGACGCCGCGAAGGAAGAATCCATCGAAGCCATTCTCCAGGCCCACCAGGAGCGCGGTCTGCGCCGCCGGCCGGGCCAGCGGCTTATCGTCAGCGGCTGCATGGCGCAACGTTTTTCCGCAGAGTTGGCCAAGGAAATGCCCGAGGTCGATGCGTTCATGGGCCTCGATCAAGTCGCCCAGGCCGGCGACATCGTGAATCGCTTGCTTTCCGCTGACCCTCAACCCTCGACCCTCGACTCTCAACCTTCCGCGCTGGTCAACGACGCCTGGCAGCCGCTCAATCTCGTCACCCGCCAGCCGCGTTACATTCCCGACTACGACACGCCGCGCTTCCGCCTCACACCGGCGCACTCGGCTTACGTGAAAATCGCCGAGGGTTGCAATCATCCCTGCTCCTTTTGCGTCATCCCACAGATGCGCGGCCGGCACCGCTCGCGCACCGTCGAGTCGGTCGTCGCCGAAGTCCGCGCGCTGGTCGCCGAAGGCGTAAAGGAAATCAACCTCATCAGCCAGGACACGACCTACTACGGCATGGATTTGTGGGAACAAAAGCCCGGTCCGCGCCAGCCGGTCGATCCCGCGCGCGGACCGACCCTGTGCCGGCTGCTGGAGGAATTGAACGCGCTGCCCGGCGACTTCTGGGTGCGCCTGCTCTACACGCACCCGGCGCACTGGAGCGACGCGTTGATCGCGACCATCGCGCGCTGCGAAAAAGTGGCGCGCTACATCGACCTGCCGCTCCAGCACATCCACCCAGAAATGCTCGCCGCCATGCGCCGCGAGACCTCGCGCGAGCACATCGAGACGCTCATCGCCCGGCTGCGCGCCGGCATCCCCGGAGTGGCGCTGCGCACCACGTTCATCGTCGGCTTTCCCGGCGAGACCGAGGCGCACTTCGAGTCGCTGCTGGAGTTCATGGAAACGACGCGCTTCGAGCGGCTCGGCGTCTTCGCGTATTCGCAGGAGGAAGGCTCGCGCGCGGCGAAGCTGCCCGGCCAGATTCCCGCCGCGACCAGGCGCGCCCGCCACCACCGCGCCATGCAGGCGCAACAGCGCATCGCCGCGGCGCACTCGCGCGCGCAGGTCGGCCGCACGCTGCGCGCACTCGTGGACGCGCCGCTGGTCGCCCGCGCGGAAGCCGACGCGCCCGACATCGACGGCCGCATTTTGCTCGATGCCCCGGCGACCGTCGGCGAGTTTGTTTCCGTTGCTATTTACGGCACGCAAATCTATGATTTGCTCGGGCACGCTTCCGTTGTGCAAAAGCGTTGACATCCCGGCTCGCGGTCGCAAGTATCAGCGCCCGTTGTCCACCGGAGCCATCCGCGCGTTGCGCTGACTGGACAGCGCCCATCCACGCCGCGCTCCCAGTCCCCTAACCAGTCCTTGTTGTGTCAACGAACGAACCTAAAAAGGAAACCGTGCGCATCACCCTGCCGCCTCGACCCAACGTAGGCGCGGCAGGCACTGCGGTGAAAAAAGAAACCGTGCGCATCAATTTGCCCGCCCGCCCGAGCCTGCGCGCGACCCAGCCTCTCGATGTGCCCGGCGGCGAGTCGGACGCCGCGGCGGCAGCGGCGCCGCCGGACTTTGCCCCACCGAGTCCCGCCGGCTCCGCGTCCTCGCTGCCGCCCCCGCCGCCAAGCCTCAGGCCGCCGACCATCACCAAACTGCCGCCGCCCTCGGTCGCCGGTGGCGCCGTGCCCCGGCCGCCCGGCGCGCCGATTGCGCCCAGACCGATCGCCCGCGCACCCGTGCCGCCAGCCGCGCCAGTTGCGGATGGCAACGGCAACGAAGATGCCAACGCGACGGCGACGCCAGCAGCCACAGGAGCCCCGCCGCTGGCGCCCAGGCCACCGCTCGCTCCGCGCCCACCCATGGCGCCCAAGCCTCCAACCGTCGTGGCCCGGGCACCCGGCGCACCGCCCACTGCCCCCGGCGCGCCCCGGCCCATGCCTGTCCCGACCGCCACGCCCGAAGGCGGCGTCGCGCCGGTGAAGCCCGTGCTTTCGCCCAAAAAAGAAACCGCGCGGCTCGACGCTCCGCTTTCTCCAAAGCCGCTGCCCGCGGCGACTCTGAAGCTGGAGAAAACCCAGCAGCTCGCGCCCGCCCCGGTGCCCATGCTGCGGCCCGTCGAGAAGCCCGGCGCGCTGGTCCCGGCTTCGCCTGGCAACACGAGCCTGATCACCGACGACGCCGGCGACGTGGAAGCCGGGGGCGAGTCCGTGTCGATGGCGACGAGCGCCAGCATTTTTGCGCTTTCGCTGGCCGCGTTTGCCGTGCAGCTCTGGATGTATTTGAAAGGTTGACCCTACCAGTGTCCGCCGCAGCCGGGACGGTTTGACATTCCGCCCGGCGACCCTTTCATTTCAGCCATCATGGCAACCACCACCAGTTCGCAGACCGTCGCGCTCAACGCCGCAAATTTCGACGCCGAAGTCACCAAATCCAGCGTCCCCGTGCTCGTCGATTTTTGGGCCTCCTGGTGCGGTCCCTGCAAGATGATCGCGCCTGTGCTCGAAGAAGTCGCCGCCGCCACAGCCGGCACGGCGCGGGTGGGCAAAGTCAACATCGAGGAAGGCGACAATAACCAGCTCGCCGCGCGCTACGGCGTGCAATACCTGCCGACGCTGATTGTTTTCAAAAATGGCCAGCCCGCCGACAAGATCGTCGGCGCCAGCGTGACCAAGAAGCAGTTGCTCGAAAAGCTCACCGCGCACGCCGCGAGTTGAGTTGGGAAAACGGCATTCCGCCTTGTCAGCACGCCGGCTGGCGTGGCAAAGTCGGCGCGGCGATTGGGGGAGATTCTTTTTGAATCGTCCCGCCGCTCTGCCCGTCCTGCTCTTCCATGCCGCTGCTGCCGACGACGACGCTGCTCGATTGCTGCTGCCTTCATCTGGCCGATGCGATGTTGTCGCCGTTGCTCGGCGATTCGCTGACCTACGCCTTTCGCGAGTCAACCCTGCCGGGCAAGCTCATCCTGCTCGTCCTGTTTTGCGGCTCCATTTTTTCGTGGTCCGTCATGGTCACGAAGCTCCGCGTGCTCACTTTCGCGCGGCGGCAGACCGAGCGTTTTTTGGCGCAGTTCCGCGCCGACCGCAAACCGCTGCGGCTTTACGAAAACGGCGCGCGTTTCGACGGCGCGCCGATCTTTGAAATCTACGAAGCCGGCTGTCTGGAAATGACGTTTCACTTGCTCGGCTCGACCGAGGTGGACGAAACGTTTCGCTCGCGGCTGGAGATTGCCGACAAAATTTCACCGGCCCAACTCCGCGCCGTCAACGCCGCGATGGAACGCGCCGTCGGCGAGTGTTCGCTTGCGCTGGAATCCCAGCTCATCCTGCTCTCGACCGCCGTCGCCGGCGCGCCATTTCTGGGCTTGCTTGGCACGGTCTGGGGCGTGATGGACACGTTTGTCGGCGTCGCCCAAGCCGGCAAGCCGAATCTCGCCGCGATGGCACCCGGAGTTTCCGGCGCGCTCATTACGACGGTCATCGCGCTGCTCGTCGCCATCCCGGCGATGTTTGGTTACAATTTCATCCTCACGAGCCTGCGTTCGCTCGTCGTGCAGATGGAAAATTTCGCCGCCGAATTGCTCAGCGAATTCGAGCACAAATACGTCGCGCACGGCCCGAGTTTGAGCGAACGGCTGGCGGCGTTCAAAGGCTAGGTTTAAAAAAAGTTCGAAGCTCGAAGTTCTAAGCTCGAAACAAGTTCGAAGCTCAAAAACTCAAAGCGCAAAGCTCGGAATGGAAGTCTGGAGTGCGGCGGACATGACTAGTTTTTAACTTGGAGTTTGAAATTTGTTTCGAGCTTAGAACTTCGGGCTTAGAACTTCTTCCCAAGATGCGCCGTTTCTCCCAGCGCCAGCAGTTGCACACGCTGAGCGAGATCAACGTCACGCCGCTGCTCGATCTCGCGTTCGTGCTGCTGGTGATTTTCATGATCACCACGCCGTTGCTGGAAAATTCCATCGACCTCGCCGTGCCCACCAGCGCCACGGCCAGCGGCGCGGTGGACGTGACCAAAGTCAACGTCATCTCCATCGACCGCTTCGCCGCGGTGAAGCTCGACGGCCGGCCGCTCGACGGCGGCGCGGCGGCGCTCGACGAACCGTTGCGCGCGCTCAAGCGCGAAAAGGGCGATGCGCTCACGATCGTCGTGCGCGCGCACAAGGAGTTGCCCGTGCAACAATTCGTCGGCGTGATGGACGCGCTCCAGCGGGTGCAAATTTCCAAAGTCGGCGTCGTCACGCAGAACGACAACGAGCAACCGGCCGCGGCCGGCGGTGCGCCTTGATGTGGCGCGCAAAATTTTTTTTAATCCTGTCATGTTGAGCGAAACCGCCGCCGCATCGGTGCGATGAACGCGTTGCAAGAACCGCCGTCTGCCCACGCCCGGCGGCTGGCCGCGACGGCAGCCACGCCGCGTTTTCGCCGACACCTCGCCGTCATCGCGGGCGGGCACGTTTTCGTGTTACTCACGCTCGGGCTTTTCACTTTTCTGCACCGGGCGCATCGCGCGACGCCGGCGGCTGCTTCCGCTCCCGGCGGCAGCGGCGCGGCGGGCGGAGAGAACAGCGGCGAATCCGCCACCGGCAGCGGCAACCCGGCGACGACTGCGGCAGCAGACAACAGCGTTCAAAGTGATCAAGTCGTCTGGATGAACCCGGCCACCTTTGCCCCGCCCGTCGCGCACGAACACCCTTCTCCCAGCAGCGCCAAACCGTCGCGCAACACCAAGCCGGCGCCGCGTCCAACGCCCACGCCGCGTCCGACTCCAACGCCCACGCCGCGCGCCGAACCGTCGCCCACGCCCAAGCCCGCTCCGTCGCCTTCGCCCACCGCCAGCGCGACGCTGGCTGCGCCGACGCCAACGCCGACTCCTGCTGCTGCCTCGCCGACGCCGCATCCAACACCAAAACCCACGCCTTCACCCAAACCCAAACCGACGCCGGCACCGACGCCGACGCCGAAAAAACCGGCGACGACCCACGCCACTCGCGACGAGGGCGACGACGACGAAAAGCCGGCGGCGAAAAGGGAAAAAACGCCGCCCGCAAAACCGAAGCCTTCGCCCACCGCTAAATCGACACCGCAACCTGACGAGAAAAAAAACGCCGCGCACGCCGCAGCTTCTCCGTCGCCGAACAAGTCACCCAAACCGGCGCCCGAAGGTGAGAAAAAATCGAACGCTGCTTCTCCTGCGCCCACCAGTTCTCCCGCTGCCAAACCATCCGCGGGCAACGGCGAAAAACCGGCCGCCAGCAAATCCGAAAAACCCGCCGCCGGCTCTGGCGCGGGCGGCGCGGCGCAAGGCGCGGGCAGCGGCAACAATCCCGCGGGCGCGGGCAACGCCGGCGGCGCGGCGGCGGCGGATGAGGCGCAGCGATACAACGCTTTGCTCCAAAGCCGCTTCGAGGGCCAGTGGGACCAGCCGGTGTCGCCCTACGCCGCGGCGCAGCCTTATGCCGTGCTCGTGCGCATTCGCATCGAAAAAGATGGCCGCGTCTCGCTCTTCCGCATTGAGCGGCCGTCGGGCCTCGCGCCGATGGACGAGTCGGTGCAAGCCATCGCCGCGCGCGTGGCGCACATCGAGCCGCCGCCGGCGCGGATGTTGAAAAACGGCGGCTACGAGATCACGATGGAATTCAAGCTGCGGGATTGATTTATTGCGCGCGGTCTGCCTTGCTGTGCGTCCGCCATTTTTCTTTTCGTTAATGAAAAAATTGTTCGCTGCCGGTTGTCTGCTGATTTTTTGCTGCGGCCTGTTCACCTCATCGCTGGCGCAAGACGCACCGACCATCACGATCAGCAAAAGCGGCGGACGCATTGATTTGTCGGTGAACGCGCTCACCGGCGCCGACGGCGCGGCGGCGACGAAAACTCTCAACGACGACCTGACGGCGGCCGGCGTTTTCCAACTCGTGCCGTCGGGCGGCGCGGCCGGTTACACCGTGCGCGGCAGCGCGGCGGGCGGATCAATCCAGGGGCAGCTCGTGGACCGCGGCGGCGCGGCGATGTTGTCAAAGACTTACAGCGGGGGGTCGCGCACGGCGGCGCACGCGTTTGCCGACGACATCGTGCTGGCGTTGACGAAGCATCGCGGCATCGCGAGCGCGAAGGTGGCTTTCATTGCCACGAAATCAGGGCACAAGGAGGTCTATCTCTGCGACGCCGACGGCAGCGGCCTGCGGCAACTCACGAATGACGCGAACATTTCCGTCGGCCCGGCGCTCTCGCCCGATGGCCGGCGGTTGGCTTACACGGGTTACAAAAGCGGCTATGCCGACGTGTATCTCATCGACCTCGCCAGCGGCGCGCGCGAGCGCATCGTGAAATTTCCCGGCACGAACACCGGCGCGGCATTTTCGCCCGACGGCAATCGGCTGGCGCTGACCTGCTCGCGCGACGGCAACCCGGAACTCTACGTAACCGACGCGCACGGCGGCGGCGCGCGACGGTTGACGCACACGCGCGGCAGCGAAAGCTCGCCGACGTGGTCGCCCGACGGCGGCGAGATTATTTACACGTCGGACGACGGCGGCGCCCCACAGCTTTACCGCATCTCGGCCGGCGGCGGCAGCGGCCAGCGGCTCGGCGCCGGCTTCGGCTGGTGCACGGAACCGAACTGGTCGCCGGACGGCGCGCGACTGGCGTTCAACGTGCGCGCGGGCGGCGGCTTCGCGGTCGCCGTGCTCGACCTCGGCGGCGGCTTCAGCGGCGGCGGTGGCGGCAGCGCGCACGTGGTCAGCGGCGGCGGGAATGCGGAAAGCCCGAAGTGGGGCGCGGACTCGCGGCACCTGGTCTATTCCGACGGCGAAACGATCTGGCTGCTCGACACCGTTTCCGGCCAGAAACGCCGCGTCGCCGGCGGCCTCGGCCGCGTGAGTGAACCGACGATGAGCCGGTGAAATCCACGAGAACACTCCGTGAATTCCTTGACGCCATCCCTGCGTTTCCGGTTCTTCGGAGTGCTTCAGAAACTGTTGTTCGCTTTGAGTTCCGCGAGCTTGTTGTTCGATTTCGGCGGCAGCACGCGCAGTTTGGCGCAAGACGCGGATCGTGAAAATGCAAAGCCGGCGGATTCCTTGCGCTGGGTCACGCCGGAGCCGGTTTTGGACGATACTCTCCGCCTGCGAGCGGTGCTGGCGAAATTTACCGGCAGCGGTTCGTTTCGCATTTACACCAACGATCGCGGGCAAGTGGTGAAAGCTGAAGTAGTCAAGAGCGTTGGCGACGCCGAATTGGATGCCGCCGTCGTCAATTTTGCTCCGGGCCACTGGCACGGCCCGCCGAACAGCAAAGCGGTGGTGCCGTTGATTTTTAAGATGGACACCCAAACGTCCAACTCAGCTAAAAAACAGTATGCCGGCTTATTCCGTGTCCATACCGACGCCGTTGGAAACGTCACTCGAGCCGAGGTGGTCAAAAGCTTGGGCAACGTGGAAATGGACAAAGCCGTTTTGAAATTCGCCCCTGGCCATTGGCACGGGCGAGCAAATAGTTCAGCCATTGTCCCCGTGACTTTTACCTCCAGTCACTGACACGTTAGAAAATACAAAAATTATGACCTTCCATCTCTTTCGCAGCGCACGCCCTGCCGCTTCTATTTTCTGCTGCCTCGCGCTGATGTCAGCACTGGCCGCCTGCAACAAAAACTCTCGCGGCAATTCCGGCGCGGCCAACACGCGCGGCGGCGATTACGACACGGTCAACGGCACGCCCCTGCCGGAGCGGCGCGAGGGCGTGTCGTTTCTCGGGCCGGGCGTGAACCGCAGCCAGTTCGCGGCGGTGCGTTTTCCGTTCGACAGCTTCACGCTCGGCGCGGAGGAACGCGGCAAGGTGAAGGCGGTCGCCGACTTTCTGCGCAACGCGCCGAACAGCGTCATCGTCGCCGGCTTTTGCGACGAGCGCGGCACGGCGGAATACAACCGCGCGCTGGGCGAAAAACGCGCCGGCACCGTGCGCGAGGCGCTGCTCGCCGACGGCGTGGCGCCGGACCGGGTGCAGACCGTGAGCTTCGGCGCCGAGATGCCCGCCGACCCCGGCCACAACGAAAGCGCCTGGGCCGCGAACCGGCGCGCGGAGTTTGGCATCACGCGGTGAAAGAGCGCCACGAACTGCGCTCAAAATATTTCCCATCAAGCCGCCACCGGCGCGACGGCTTTGGTTTTAACCGCCCGCGGGCGCGTGCGCACCGGAGGCAAAGGCCGGCCGGCTGCCAGATCGTCCGCGATGGACCAATCCATGACTTCACGCAATCTCGCGTAGGCTTTCGCGGGAGTCTTTCCGTGACAGACTCCGCCAAAAGGGAACAAATCGGGGCAATAGCCAATGTAGAGTTTGTCTTCGTCGCTCCACTCAACGTAAGCGAGATATTGATCGGCGATTTTCATAAGCTCCGTCGGATCGCATTTCTTATTTGTTGCTCTTGATAATGATGGGCGTCGGCGCCCGCGTGGCCGCTCAGTGTCACAAAACCGGCGACTCGCGGATGTTGAAATTTGCGGTGTGAACCTTTGCCGGCACCCTTGACCAGCCGCCAACCGGCGCGCTCCAAATCCGAGATGAGCTGGCGAATCTTTCGCGGCACGGTGGAGTTGCAATAAGACGGCCCGAATGGACAGATAAGTCAAATGCATTCCTTCCACTATCGCGACGGCCAGTTGTGCTGCGAAGCCGTCGCGCTCGCCGACCTCGCCGCCGAGCACGGCACGCCGCTTTATGTCTATAGCGCGGAGACGATCCTCGATCATTTCCAGCGGCTCAACGCCGCCTTCAGCGCGCTCGATCACCTCATCTGCTACGCGGTGAAGGCGAACTCGAATCTCGCCGTGCTCCATCTCCTCGGGCGAGCCGGCGCGGGCTTTGACATCGTCTCGGCGGGCGAGCTTTTCCGCGTGCAAAAAGCCGGCGGCGACGCGGGTAGATGCACATTTGCCGGCGTGGCGAAAACGGAGCCGGAGATTGAATTCGCGCTGCGCCAGGGCATCTACGCGTTCAACGTCGAAAGCGAGGAGGAATTGGATCGCATCAATGCCGTCGCCGGTCGCGTCGGCGCGCTCGCGCCGGTCGCCGTGCGGGTGAATCCCGAAGTCGCCGCGGGCGGACACAAGCACATCTCGACCGGCACGAGCGAAAACAAATTTGGCGTCGCCTTCGACCGCGTCGCCGACCTCTACGCCGACGCCGCCCGGCGGCTGCCGCACGTGCGCTTGCGCGGCGTGCAATTCCACATCGGCTCGCAGATCACCGCGGCCGGGCCGTTCGCGGCGGCGGTGGAAAAAATGGTGCCGCTGGCGCGGGCGTTGCAGCGGGCGCACGGCATCGAGTTTCTCTCCATCGGCGGCGGCCTGGGC
>JAFAXH010000083.1 GCA_019241085.1 Verrucomicrobiota bacterium
CGCGGCCACCTGCGCCTGCGCATGCCCCTCGCGCACGCGGGCAACGGCTAGTTGTCGGCGCCGCTCCAGCTCCCGGGCACTGCCTTGACTTCTCATGTCCGAACCTTAGCATTGGCTCTCCCTTTTGCTTTCCTGAAGATCAATAACACCGGATGCCTCAGAATTTTTCAGAGAATGCATTCGGATAACACCTGCTGATTGAAAATCCCATCCTCCTCGCTCAAATCGCAGGCGTTCGGCGAAGAAGCGGGAGCGCGCCTTGAATTTCCCATCCTTCCCAAACGCAACTTGGAAAGGCGGGCGAGGCATTCGACTCAAACAGCCGGTTGAATAGCCCGCAAGATCACCGGCGGCTCTGGTTCGCGTCGCTGAAAATGGCCTGACGCAAAAATCGAAGGCGCGTGGGCAGCGGTGGTTTCCAAGACGCCTTCCGGGCAGGCGCGGAGGGCTTTCGCGCTAAGCGGCGGGTGGAAATGGGCGGCTTGAGCGCTTTTGCCTTGCGGAGCGGCTGGAAATTCAAGACGCGAGAGCTTTAGCGCTGCCGCGCCGTTGGAAATAGTGCGCTGGAGCGCTCTGGGGCTGCGGCGCGGCTGGAAATGGTGCGCTTGAGCGCGTTTGGCGGGGAAAGCGGGCGGCTTTTCCTTTGCGGAGGGCTTTTTCGGACGCGCGGCGGATTTTCTGGCACGGAAGGTGCATTCAAAGCACGGAAAATTGCGCCGCCGGGCCTCGATTACTGGCCGGGCGGGCTGCGCGGTCGGCTGCGGCGCGATTTTTTCCCACGCCACACCGCACCACATCGCGGCACACCGTCCGCAGAATCGCGGAGAAGATTTTCATTTTATGGCACAAAACAATCTGCCCACCACGGCCAACGCGATCCTCGCGCTGGGCAACTGCATGTTGGCGGGTCTCCAGGCGCTCGGCGCGAGCCTCGGCATCACGCAGATCACGCCGGCGGCGTTTGAGGCCCGGCTGACGGCGTTCAGCGAGGCCAGCGGGGGATTTAACGCGGCGCGCAGCGCGCAGGGGAGCGGTTACGAGGCGTTTCACGCGGCGGATGCGGTGCTGGCGGCCTGGCTGGCGACGGCGAAGGCGATGTTCACGGCGCGGCGCGGGGCACGCTGGAGCGAGGCATGGGCGGCGGCGGGTTTTACGAATCATTCGACGGCGATCCCGAAGCTCATCGCCGGCCGGCTGGCCCTGGCGGGCGGGATGGCCGCTTATTTCCCCGCCCATCCCGGCGCGGAGGTGCCGGCGCTGGGGGTGACGGCGGCGCGCGCGGCGGAGTTGCAGGGGGCGACGCGCGACGCGCAGCAGGCGGCCGGGCGCGCGACGGTGGCGCTGAAGCAGGCCGGCGCGGCGCGCGAGGCGGCGCGGGTCGGGCTGGCGACGATGATGCGGGCGCTGGTGTGTATTTTGAACGCGACTTTGGCGAAGGATGATTCGCGCTGGTTGAGCTTCGGGTTAAACATCCCCGCGGGCCGCACGACGCCCGGTCAGCCGCAGGAGGTGACGGCGAGCGCGGGCGGCGAGGCGGGCCAGGTCATCGTGGTGCAATGCGCGGCGACGCCGCTGGCGACGCGTTATCGCTGGCGGATGCGGACGGTCGGCGCGCCGGGGGATTATCGGCTCGCGGCCAGTTCGCGCAGTCCGCTCGCCACGATCCGCAACGTGCCGCCGGGGCGCAGCGTGGCGATCATCGTGCAAGCGGTGAATGGCAATTTGCAGGGCGTGGCGAGCGAGCCGGTGGTGTTGGCGGTGCCGGTGGTGGCAGCGGCGGAGACATTGGAAAAGGTCGTGGCTGTTGTGACGACGCATGGCATCCATGGAAACGGCCATGTCAACAACGGGCACGAGGCAGCCGCGAGGGTTTGAAGCCGGCGAGTGCAAGCGGTCCAGCTAGAAGCTGACGGCAGTCGTTCTCCTTGGCAAAGCGTGGCTGCTGCCCGCTTTGCTTTGATTGGAATGATACTCACGCAAAGGCGCAAAGCCGCCAAGGGAGACTGAGAATTGCCCAGCGTTTTATTGTGCTGGAATCATCGCTCCTTCCCCTGACAATAACCCAGCGCTTCAGCGCTGGGAAAAGATGGTGCGTATCCGCGCCATAGGCCCGCTCCGAGCGGGACGGTAAAACTCCTGTCGTCCCTTGGCGGGACTTGGCGTGAGCGGTGGCCCATGTGGTCCCAGCGCTAAAGCGCTGGGCTATTTTCGGCGGCGACGAGTTGATTGCCGATGTCGTCGATTTTGGAGAGAAGCTCGAAGAACACGCTGGCGAGTTGCATAATGGGCGCAAGCTCGGGGGCAAAAGCTGACGAGCTAGGACGAACAAGCACAAAAAGCCTGCCGCCAGTCCCTGTTCGCTGGAAGGCGTGGTCAGGCGTTGCTCGGTTGCGCCAGAGGTGCAACGACATCCTTGCGCGAGACGCTAGTTGCAATAACCCGCCGCCCGAGGAGCGCAAAGACAATGCCAACGCTCACCAACGCTAGTCCAAAGCAGAAGCTCCCGATGCGGTAGCCCTCCTCCAAAGCCGGCGCCGCGATGTTCATAGGCGAAAGATGCGTGTTGGCCAAGGCGTAAGCAACCAACGCAAAGGAGCCAAATTGATAGAGCATGGGCGCTACAAAGATGAAGGTGCCGCAGATGATGCAGGTGATCGAGATTGCTTTCATAGGTCGAGAATATTCATCGTAGCTCCAGCGGATCGGTCAGACTAAAGTATCCTGTGCGGTGCTTGCCTGCGCCTAACGAAACACAGGCTCAGCGAGAGACTGGCGAAAAAGGACGTGGAATGCAAGGAAGAGCGCGCCGCCAGCCTCTGTTCGCTGGAGTGCGTGGTTAGGCAGGGCGGACGTAATGGAAACGCGTGGCAGTAAGAGAGCCGAAGAGACAGGTGCAGCCGCCCGCAAGAGCGGCGGTGGCGATGAGAGGAAACGACGGATCGGACAACGATGGCACGCGGCGAAGAAAAACGGCCATGATAACGAAGCCGGCTGTCGCTCCGCAGAAGGTGCAAAACGGCCAGCGCCAAAGCGGGAACTGCAAAGGCACGAAAACGTAAAGTGGCCACAACACCAGCAACCAAGTGCCGAAGATGAACACGCCGGTGTAGATGGACAGGGCGTAGGCATCAAAGAGCGTGATGGCGATGGGCTGCCGACGAGCGGCAAAGCAAACCCAAACGAACAGGATGCAAGTAGCGACGAGCCAGCCGCCGACGGCAGACAAGAAGCTGCCGAGGAGTCGTCTGCCGAACGAGGCTCTGTGCTGTGGCTCTGCGGTAATCATAAACCTAACCCTGCCTAACTCTGAATTCGGCGAAACAAGTTTACCAACAAAAAATGGCTTGGTTCGTATAACGCCGGTTTGCCCGACGTTTTTTAGATGAAGGAGTTTCTGATAAAAATTAGATCACAAATAATTCCATCCAGCGTGGCGTTGAGGTGCGTTCGAGTCGTGCGCGATCATGGCACAACTCCAGGATTGCGTCTGCCTGCCGTGGCGCGAGGCGGCTGCGCAGGGCTTGCTCGAACTTCTTTAACAACACGGGCACGCCTTCCTGGCGGCGGCGGCGGTGGCCGATGGGGTATGCGACGGCGATGCGTTCGGTCTGCGTGCCGTCCTGGAAGAAGACTTGCACGGCGTTGCCGATGGAACGTTTCTGCGGGTCGAGATAGTCGCGGGTGAAGCCTTTGTTTTCAATGACTTCCATCTTGTCGCGGAGCACGTCGATGCGCGGGTCGCGGGCGACTTCGTCTTCGTAGTCTTCGGCGGTCAGCCGGCCGAAGAGCAGCGGCACGGCGACCATGTATTGCAGGCAATGGTCGCGGTCGGCGGGGTTGGCGAGCGGACCGGTTTTGTCGATGATGCGCTTGCCGCTTTCCTGCGTTTCGATGACGACGCGCGCGATCTCGGCGCGGCGCTGGGCGACGTGCGGATGCAAGGCGATGGCTGCCTCGACGGCGGTCTGCGCGTGGAACTCGGCGGGGAATGATATTTTAAAAAGAACGTGCTCCATGACGTAGCTGCCGAAGCCTTGCGGCGGGACGCGGATGGCGGCGCCGTTGAGGAGCACGTCTTGAAATCCCCAGAGCCGAGCGGTGAGCGCGCTCGGGTAACCCATTTCGCCTTTGAGCGCCATGAGCGCGTGGCGCACGGCGCGGCTGGTGGCGTCGCCGGCGGCCCACGATTTGCGCGAGCCGGTGTTCGGCGCGTGGCGATAGGTGCGCAGCGCACCGCCGTCGAGAAAGGCGTTGGACAGCGCATTGAGGATGTCGTCGCGCGAGCCGCCGAGCAGGCGGGTGGCGACGGCGGTGGAGGCGATGCGGACGAGCAGGACGTGATCGAGCCCAACGCGGTTGAAGCCATTTTCCAAGGCGAGGATGCCCTGGATTTCGTGCGCCTGGATCATGGCGAGGAGCACGTCGCGGATGACGAGCGGCCGTTCGCCGACGCGGAGATTTTTTTGAGAAAGATAATCGGTGACGGCGAGGATGGCGCCCAAGTTGTCCGAAGGATGTCCCCACTCCGCCGCGAGCCAGGTGTCGTTGAAATCGAGCCAGCGCACCATCGCGCCGATGTTGAAGGCGGCCTGCACGGGATCGAGTTCCCAGGCGGTGCCAGGAACGCGCGCGCCGGTTCCGGGCGGCAGCGTGGCACCGGGGACGATGGGACCGAGGAGCTTCGTGCAAGCCGGATAGGCGAGCGCGAGCAGGCCGCAGCCGAGGGTGTCCATCAAGCACAGGCGCGCGGTGTCGAAGGCTTCGTCGCTGGTGATTTTTTCGGTGGCGAGCGTGTAATCGGCGATCTGTTGGAGGAGCGCGTCGAATTCGGAGCGAGCAGCGGAGGTGAGGTCGTGTTGGGAGGACATGAAACGGAAGAAGCGATAACGCAACAAGCTGCCTGCCCAACGTGCAGTGAGCGGCGGAGAATTAAGCCGGAGGATAAATACTTCCCGGCCGATCTTCGCCTGGCTCCGGCAACGGCGGAGGCGGAGGCACAGCGGGCAGCTCGACACCATCGTAGATTTCCGTCAGCGGCAGTTCGATGCCCAAGGAAGGCAGCGCGAGCGTGGATTCCAAGCCGGTAACCACGGTGAGCAGCCATTGGTTGAGTTGACTTGGTTGCCGGGCGTAATGCTCGACGCGCGCCTGGTCTTGAGAAACGAGCAGGAAGTCGCGCAGGGAAGCGATGCGTTGGTAGTGCAGGAACTTGCCGCCGCGGTCGTATTTTTCCGTCGAAGGAGAAAGAACCTCCACGAGCAGAGTCGGATTAGTTAAGTTATCCTTTTGGTCGGAGACAAGCTGTGGCTCGCCGCAGACGACCGAAACATCTGGGTAAGTATAAAGTCCTGTATCGGGCACATGCACACGCAGGTCGTTGCTATAGGCGCGGCAGCGTCCGCCACGCAGGCGCGACCAAAGTGATCCGCTGACATTATTGGTAATCAGCGCATGCAGCAGGCTCCCACCGGCCATGGCATACATCTCGCCATTGACGAACTCGCTCTTGAACGGCGCGGCGCGTTCGATGGTGAGGTATTCCTCGGGCGTAAGCAGCGGTTTTTTTACGGCAGTCATCGGGCAAACTACCCACGTTGCGCCATCGCCACAAACTCCCGCTGCGCCGGCCCCATGTAATCGGCGCTCGGGCGGATGAGCTTGTTGTTCGAGCGTTGTTCCTTGATGTGCGCCGACCAGCCGGAGATGCGGGCGAGCACGAAGATCGGCGTAAAGAGCGGTGTCGGCACGCCCATGAAATGATAGCTCGACGCCGAGAAAAAATCGGCGTTGGCAAACATTCGTTTCTCCTCGCGCATCAGCGTCTCAACCGCGGCGGACACGGCGTAAAGATAGCCGTCGCCCTCCGTCGCGCTCGGCGCAAGTTGCCTCGCCCATTCCTTGATGATCGCGTTGCGCGGGTCGCTGTGTTTATAGACCGCGTGGCCGAAGCCCATGATCTTTTCCTTGCGGTCGAGCATGGCTTTCACGCCGGCAGCGGCTTCCTCCGGAGTTTGAAAGCGTTGCACCAATTCCATCGCTGCCTCGTTTGCGCCGCCGTGCAGCGGGCCGCGCAACGTGCCAATGGCGCCCGTCACGCACGAGTAAAAATCCGACAGCGTCGCCGCGCAGACGCGCGCGGTGAAGGTGGACGCGTTGAACTCGTGCTCGGCGTAGAGAATGAGCGACACGTCCATGCAACGCCGGTGTTCCGCGCTCGGTTTCCGGCCGTGCAGCAACGTAAGAAAGTGTCCGGCCAGCGTGTCGTCATCGGTCTCCGTCTCGATCCGTTCGCCGCCATGATGGGTAAAGCGATACCAGTAGCAGAGCATCGACGGCAACGCCGCCAGCAGCCGGTCGGCGACAGCGTCCTGATTGGCGAACGATGGCTGCTCCGGTTCCAAAACCCCGAGCATGGAAACGCCCGTGCGCAAAACGTCCATCGGATGCGCGGTCTTGGGAATGCGTTCGAGCACTTCTTTCAACGCCGCCGGCAGACCGCGCAGACCGTGCAGACGCGTTTTGAATTCGGCGAGCTGCGCGCGGTTTGGCAGTTCGCCGCGGTCGAGCAGATAAGCGACTTCCTCAAACGTCGCGTGCGCGGCGAGGTCTTCGATGGTGTAACCGCGATAGGTCAGGCCGACGCCTTCCTTGCCGACCGTGCAGATGGCCGTTGAGCCGGCGGATTGTCCGCGCAAGCCGCCGGGCGTGATGGGAGTTTTGGCTTCGCTCATAAGGATGTTTTTTTGTTCCTGGAAAACAAGGCGTCGAGCTTGTCTTCGTAAGCGTGGTAATCGAGCAAGTCGTAAAGCTCCGCGCGCGTCTGCATCAAATCGGTGATGTGCTGCTGCGTGCCTTGTGTGCGCAACGTTTCATACACGACCTGCGCCGCCTTGTTCATCGCGCGAAACGCGCTCAGCGGATACAACGCGAGGCGCACGCCGGCCTGCCGCAGCTCGCTCAAGGTGAACAGCGGCGTCTGGCCAAACTCGGTGATGTTCGCCAGCACCGGCACGTTCTCTCCGAGCGCCGCGATGAACGCGCCGTATTCGTTGAGCGTCGTCAGCGCCTCGGCAAAAATCATGTCCGCGCCCGCCGCGACATACGCGTGCGCCCGCTCGATTGCCGCCGTTTCGCCCTCGCTCGCATAGGCATCCGTGCGCGCCATGATGACGAACCCGGCGTCCGTCCGCGCATCGACCGCGGCCTTGATGCGGTCACACATTTCTTCGCCCGAGACGAGTTCCTTGCCGGGCCGGTGTCCGCAGCGTTTCGCCGAAACCTGGTCTTCCAAATGACAGCCGGCCGCGCCCGCGCGCGTCATCTCGCGGATGGTGCGCGCGACGTTGAACGCCCCGCCGCCGAAGCCCGTGTCGGCATCAACGAGCAGCGGCAGACTCGATGCCGCGGTGGTGCGCCGGATGTCTTCGCACACGTCGTTGAGCGTGGTGATGCCGAGGTCGGGCAAGCCGAACGACGCATTGGCCACGCCCGCTCCGGACAGGTAGAGCGCACGGAAGCCGGCGCGTTCGGCGAGCATCGCGGTGACGGCGTTGATCGCGCCGACGACTTGCAACGGCCGCTCGGCTTCGACGGCGGCGCGGAATCGCGCACCGGCGGAATTTTGCCTGGACGCAGCGTGTTGGGGTTCCATGAGGACAAAGGGAAATCGGGCCAGCGCACTACGATTTCGCATTTGCCCCGGTCGGCAGATGTCCCGCGGCGGCGAGAGCGTCACGGATGCCATCCAGCGCCGCCGGCACTTCCAGCGTGCTCAGGTCGCCGGGGTCGCGGCCTTCCGCCACGGCGAGGATGGCGCGACGCACGATCTTTCCCGAACGTGTTTTTGGCAGGAGCGACACGATGCCGATGAATGAAGGGCGAGCCAGCGTTCCGAGCGTGCGCACGATGATCGCCTCGATTTCCTTTAACAAATCGTCCCGCGTCGCCGCGTCGCCCGAGTAACTGTCGAGCTGCTTCGGCACGACGAAAATTTTCACCACCTGCCCTTTCGTTTCATCGGCCACGCCGACGGTCGCCACTTCCGCGACGGCGGGGTGCGAGGAAACGGTTTCTTCGATCTCGCGCGTGCCGAGTCGATGGCCGGCGACGTTGATCACATCGTCAGTGCGGCCGAGGATGAAAAAATAGCCGTCGGCATCCTGCACGGCGTAGTCAAAGGTGGAATAGAGCAGCTTGCCCGGCCATTGACCGCAGTAATGCCGCGCAAAAAGCTCGTCGTTCCGCCACACCGTCGTGAAACAGCCCGGCGGCAGCGGCAGTTCGAGGGCGAGCACGCCTTTTTCACCGCGCGCCAACGGCTCGCCGGTCCGCGGATCGGCGATGAAGGCGCGATAGCCGTAAGCAGGAAATCCTGGCGACCCCGGCTTGAGCGCGGGCAGCGGATGCCCGGCGAGATGAGTCAGCATGGGCCAGCCGGTTTCCGTCTGCCAATAGTTGTCGATGATGCTCACGTGCCCGAGCGATTCGCGCAGCCAGTTCGAGGTCGGCTCGTCGAGCGGTTCGCCGGCGAGAAAGAGCGCGCGCAACGTCGGCATCTGGTGTCGGTGAATGCAGGCCGGGTCTTGTTTTTTCAACACCCGCGCCGCCGTCGGCGAGGTGAACATCACGCTCGCGCCGGTTTCCTCGACGATCTTCCACCAGATCGCGCCGTCGGGCCGGATGGGCAATCCTTCGTAAATCACCGTCGTCAGGCCGGCGATGAGCGGGCCGTAGATCGTGTAGGAATGTCCGACGACCCAACCGACATCGGCCGTGCAAAAAAACGTCTCGCCCGGTTGTCCGCCGAAGATGTGCGCAATGCTCGCGGCGAGCGCGACGAGATAGCCGCCGGTGTCGCGTTGCACGCCCTTCGGCCGCGCCGTCGTGCCGCTGGTGTAGAGCAGGTAGCTCGGCTCGCTGGATTCGAGCCAGACCGGCGGGACTTGCGCGCCGGCGTGCTGGCCGACGAGCGTAGCGTAATCAAGGTCGCGTCCCGGCGTGCGCGGCGCCTGCGGATCGAGTCCGCGGTAGAGGACGATGACGTGTTCCACCGAGGTTTGAGTCAACGCCAGCGCTTCGTCCACGAGGCGTTTCAGCGGCACCAATTTGCCACCGCGCATCCCGGCGTCGCAGGTGATGACCAACCGCGCACCGGCATCGTCGATCCGGCTCGCCAAGCTCGGCGCGGCAAAACCCGCGAACACGGCGGAATGGATCACGCCCAGCCGCGCGCAGGCCAGCATCGCCACGGCCGCTGCGGGAATCATCGGCAGGTAGATCACCGCGCGGTCGCCGCGGCGCAGACCCAGGCTTTGCAAGGCGGCAGCGAGCGCGTTCACCTCCGCATGGAGCTGATGAAAAGAGAGCGTGCGCGACTCGCCGGTTTCGGTGGAAAGAAAACGGATGGCTGCCTGCTCGCCGCGCGCCGGCAGATGGCGGTCGAGCGCATTGAAGCAAAGGTTCGTTTCCCCGCCGACGAACCACCGCGCGAAGGGAGGTCGGGAAAAATCGCAGACCGTGTGAAACGGCTTTTCCCAATGCACCGCGCTGGCGAGTTCCGCCCAAAACGTGTTGGGATCGCACTGGGCGCGCTGGCAGAAAACGTCGGCCGCTTCCATGACGGGCGGAAGGTCGGTGACCAAAGAAGGCGGGAACGAAGAGATCGACGCGCCGGGCACCCGCTGGGGGAACAAGCGCTCGGCGCGCCGAAGGGGGGAATGGGTGCAAAGCTTGGCGACTTCTCCCGGCGTAGGAAATTACTTTGTTCATCTTGCGGCGATAGGTAATAAGTATTGCCAGCGTCTTTACCAAATCGCGCCTCGCTCTCCTCTCCGCAGGCTTAATCGTAATCCTAATCTTAGTCCTAGTCCTCTGCGCTCGCGGCGCGTGGCTCTTGCTTCCGGCGGCAGAGATTAAGATTACAGATTACGATTAAGCCTGCGGAAGAGGGAGGCACGGTGCATCCGCGGATCGTTTTCCCCTCCCCGATGGAACTCCGCCATCTCCGCTACTTTCTCGCGGTCGCCGAGGAATTGAATTTCCGCCGCGCCGCCGCCCGGCTGCACCTGGCCCAGCCGCCGCTCAGCACCCAGGTGCGCCAGCTCGAAGAAGAACTCGGCGTGCGTTTGTTGGAACGCGACAGCCACCGGGTCGCGCTGACCGCCGCCGGCCAGGTCTTTCTCGAAAACTGCCGGCGCATCCTGCGCGACACCGACGACGCGGTGGACGCGGCGCGCCGCGCCGCCCGCGGCGAAACCGGCCGGCTGGCCATCGGGTTTGTTGCTTCGCTCAGCCAGGGCGTGCTGCCGGCGGTGCTGCGTGCCTATCGCCAGCGTTACCCCGACGTGTTGCTGACGCTGGCGGAGATGGATTCTTCCCAACAAATCGAAGCACTCGCCGCGCGCCGGCTCGACCTCGGTTTCGTCGGCTTGGGCTTGCCGCGCGAGACCCCGGATTTGGAAATGACGGTGGTCGCCGAGGAACGCCTCGTCGCCGCGCTGCCGCAGGAGCACCCGCTGGTGCGCCGTCCGCGCAAGACGCTGCCGCTGCGCTTGCTGGCCAACGAGCGGTTCTATCTCGCCTCGCGCACCAACGCGCCGATTTTCAATCCCTGGCTGATCGTCCTTTGCCAGCAGGCAGGTTTCCAACCCAATGTCGTTTTGGAAACCGACCGCCCCGCCACCTTGCTCTCGTATGTGGCCGCAGGATTCGGCGTTACCATCTTGCCCGCGCAATTCAGCCGGCTCGTCACGCCGGGCGTGGTCTTCGTGCCCTTGGCGCGGCCGGTGCCAGGCTATCGGTATTGCGCGGCATGGCGGCGCGAGTCGGCAATGCACCCGCGCATGCCTGTGCTCGAACGTTTCATCGCCGTGGCGCGCGAGGTGGCGGGGAAACGAAAGTGATTTTCCCGCCGGCTTTTTTGAACCTTGGCCGTAATCTTAAGCGTAATCTTGATCTCTGCCGCCGGTGGCATTTTTCCTAAACCGGAGGATTAAGATTACGATTAGGATTAAGGGCGAAACGAGCAGAGCAAAACCGCAACCATCATTATCCGCCGCTTCCATGCTTCACCTTCTCGACGCTCGCCACCTCGGCCGTCCCGGCATCATTTCCATCGCCGCGCTCGACCTCGGCGCCGATGCCGGCCTCGCGCTCATCGACTGCGGGCCGGACGTGGTTTTCGACCATCTCGCGACCGCCTTGCGCGAGCAACTGGGGCGCGGCCCGGAGGACGTGCGGCATCTCGTGCTCAGCCACATTCACTTCGATCACGCGGGCGGCGCGTGGCGTTGGGCGCGCGAGTTTGGCACCGATGTTCACGTGCATCCGCGCGGCGCGGCGCACCTGCTCGATCCGTCAAAACTGCTTGCCAGCGCGACGCAAATCTACGGCGACCGCATGAGCCGGCTCTGGGGAGCCATCGAGCCGTTGCCTGCCGAACGGCTGCACCTCGCGGAAGACAACGCCACCTTGCGGCTTTGCGACGAGGTCGCGCTCCGCGTCCTCGCCACGCCAGGGCACGCGCAACATCACAACGCTTATTTTTGGGAAAACGAGAGCACGGTTTTCGCGGGTGATGTCGCCGGCTGCACCATCGCCGGCGGCCCCGTGGTGCCGCCCTGCCCGCCGCCGGACATTCACCTCGAAGCATGGCACGCGTCGCTCGAACGCCTGCGCGCGCTCGCGCCGCGGCACGTTTACATCACACACTTCGGCGAACTCGCCGAGCCGCTGCGGAAATTTGACGAACTGGAAACGCGCCTGCACCAATGGGCCGGCTGGATGCGCGACCGTCTTCGCGCCGGCGAACCGGAGGCCGCGCTGCTGCCGGCGTTCAACGCCTTCGTCCTCGAAGGATTGCGGGCGCAAGGCTTGAGCGAGAGTGAACTCGCCGCCTACGAGCAAGCCAACCCCGCGTTCATGAGCGTGGCCGGCCTCGCCCGCTATTGGCGGAAATTTCACCCCGAAGCGCTGGCGTAACGCTCGCCGGCTGAGAGCCGCGAAGCCGCAGATTATTTCAACGTGGCGTGAAACGTGGCGTCGAGCTTGTGGTCGGCGGATTCCGCGTCCTTGTTGCCCGCCGTCCCGGTCACTTCTTTGCCGCCCATCGGGCTGTCGAGTTGCAGGCTGAACATGCCGCCGACGCTCGATTGCCGGCCATTTTGATACACATCCGTTCGGAACACTTCGCCCGCTTTGTTGATCCAAAACAACACGCCGCTGAACGTCGGGTGTGCGCGCATGAGATCGAATTCGCTCGTCCATTTTTCGGTCGGCAATTTTTTGTCCGAGAGCAGGAGAATGACCGGCTTTTCCTCGTCTTTGACATCCACGAATGCTGCCGCGCAAGCCAGCGTCACCGTCGGCTGACCTTTCGGCGTAAAGGTTCCTTTGGCCGTGCCGCTCGACAGCTCGACCGGAGCTGCCGCCAGCGTGGAATGGAAGAGAGTCAGCGCAAGCAGGACGAATAGGACGGATGGACGGGATGCGAAAACGGAAGCAGAAAAGCGGTTTTTCATAAGCGAAACAATCTCAGTAGTTAATGCGGGAGGATGCCCGGGTCAAGAGCCGTTGCTGCCACTGGACAAATTGCTAGAGGAGGCCCGCCGAAGTTAGTGCGGAGCACCACGCCTCCTTGCCCTCCGTTTCGATGACGCCGCCGTGCGCGACGATGACCCGGTCGAAGTCCCACTCGCAGACTTTTTGCAGCGACTCTCGCAAGGCTGCGGGATCGCGGATGGCCAGCTTGCGAAAGATGCGGCTGACGCCCGGCCCGCGCTTTAATCCACCGAGGAGCCGCAGCAAAAATCGCGTCCACACCGACATCTCGTCATCAACGTTAAACAGCACGTCCGCCACGATCAGCGTGCGCGATGGCCGGTGAAAAAATGCGTGCTCGCGCACCTTCGGCACGCCGCCCAACGGCAGCACATCCAATTCCTCCACCCACTCGTTCGGCGGCGACGCGAGCGACTCGGTGACAATGCCGGAAAACTGCTCAAAATTTGGCGGTGCGAAATACCGCGCATCGGGAAACGCCGCCCGGCCCTCTTTCGCAAACGTGTCGTGGACGTTCGTCGCTTCCACGAGCCACGCCGGATTCCCCAGCGCGCGAATCGCAGCCACGTCCTCGGCCGGAAACGGCCCGGTGGAATGAATAACCAGATTGCCCGAGCGCAGCCGGATCACCGTCACCCGTCGTCCCGCATCGGCGCCGAGGATGGGCAGTGGATAACGCAGGACCCAGAGATTTTCCGCGACAACTCGCATGGGCGGCGGGTAGGAGGCGGCGCGGCTCTTATCGGCTTTCCACCGCGGGCGTCGCGCCGGGCGCGTGCCCGAGGGTGGAAACGGTGCGCGCGGGGCGTCGGCGTGATTGTAAAAAGGCGACCAGGTCGTCGAGTTCCTGCGGCTTCAGCGAGCTGCCAAAGGCAGGCATGTTCACGCCGCCGTTGACGATGCGGATCACCATGTCGTCGCGCGTCAGCTTGTCGCCGGCAAAGCTCAACTCCGGCCCGCGCCGGCCGCCGTAGCCTTGGACGAGATGGCAGCTCAGGCAGGCTTTGTCGTGAAATAATTGCGCGCCGGCAACCACGTGCGCGTCGTTCGACGCCACCACCTTGGGCGTCAGCGGCTCCGCGTCGAACTCCGGCGACCACGGGCTGTGCGCGCCGATGATCCAGAGCGAGCCGATCATGATGACGCTCAGCAACACGACGGCGATGGACCACGGCCGGCGGTTGGGCGCGCGCTCGCCTCGGTTGTTCAAAATCGGCACGATGAGCAACAGGATGCCGATGACCGCGGGCGCGAGAATCATCACGTAGCCCTCGACCTTCGCCGGGATCAGGGCGAGCAGCGCGAAATACCAGAGCAGATACCAGTCGGGTTTCGGATCGGCGCCCAGCAGGCTCGGGTCGGGCGGTTTCTCAATGGGCGGAGGGCCAACGAAAATCGCGAGCAGCGCGATGACGACGATGAGTCCCGTGCCGAACACGAAGTCGCGCCACGCGCCGTCCGGCCAGAAAGGCACGCCATCTTTTTCCAACAGCTCGTGGTATTCCTTGCGATACGTCTTCGGATCGACCGGGCGGCCGGCACGAGGCGTTTCGGAAATGCCGTGGCGCAGCACGAGCATGAGATGGATGCCGATGAAGGCGAACATCAGCGCCGGCATGACGAAGACGTGGATGGCGAAAAAGCGGCTGAGCGTCGCGCCGCCGATCATGTTGCCGCCGAGAATAAAACGCGCGATCCAGTCGCCGATGAGCGGCACGCGCCCGGCTTGTTCCGCGGCGACAACGACCGACCACACAGCCGTCTGGTCCCAGCGCAAAAGCTGGCCGGTGAAGCCCATGCCCATGGTGAAACCGAGCAGGAGCACGCCGGTCGTCCAACTCATTTCGCGCGGAAATTTATACGCACCGAACAGGAACGTCTGCGCCATGTGCGCGCCGATCATGAGCACCATCGCCGAAGCGCCGAAATAGTGCAGCGCGCGCAGGAACCGGCCAAAGGGCGCCTGGTCGGTGATGAATTGCAGCGTCTCGTAAGCCTGCGACGACGAGGCGACATACGAAAACGCCAGGGCCACGCCGGTGGCGACCTGCACGATGAACGCGAGCAGCGTCGCGCTGCCAAAGACATACCACCACGTCGCATCGCGCGGGACGGCGTGCTTCATCGGCGGCACGACAAGGTCGCTGATGCCGAGCCGGTCGTCGATCCATTCCCAACCCGTCAGGAAAAGCCGTTTCATCACAACAAATCAGGAAAGCGTGGTCGTGATCGGGACGGCGATCGACTTGATCTTCACGTCGCCGTTTTCCACCCGCACTTCGTAGCGCACGAGCGGGTGCGGCGGCGGGCCGGCGGCGACGGTGCCGTCTTTGTAATAAACCCCGCCGTGACACGGGCACATGAACAGTTCCGCGCCCTCCATCCAGCGGATCGGACAGCCGAGGTGCGTGCAGTTGACCGAGAAGGCGATGAAGCCCTGGTCAGTCTCGCGACGCAGCCACGCGGCGCTCTTGGCGGTGATGCCCGCCCACGGCAGCGGCGAGGGATCTTCGAGGGGGACGCTGACGGTCTTGCCCAGCGCGAAGTCGTTGACCTTGCCCACAGTGATCCAATCCTCCCGCGCCTTGCGGAAGAGCGGAGCGACGATAAAGCCGACGAGCGGCAGCCCGAGGATCGCGCCGCAGACGCCGCCGAGCGCGAGGCAGAGTTTTTCAAAAAATCCGCGCCGGCTGAGGTCGGCGGGATTGTCGGGCGCGACGGGCAACGCGTGGCTAGTGCTCTTCGTTTCGTTCATGGCGAATGTCGGTGATCCAGCCCGCCAGCGCGGCGGCGAAAAGCGCGAGGCCGACGGCGACGATGACCCAGGAGGTAATCAATCCCCAAAAGAGAAAGGTCACCCCCATTGCCAGGCCGGCGGGGAAATAGGTCGGGTGCGGCAGGTGACCGGCGGGCAGCTCGTTCCAGCCGGGATGATTCGTCGGCTGTCCGCCGGACAGCGGCGGCGCGGCCGGGGCGCGGGAAGGTTCGTCGTCGGTGCTCATGAGATTTTTTCTTTTAAGACAGGCTGCACCGGCGCGGGCGTCGCGCCATACCAGCGCGCAAACTGCGCAAAGATGGCGCTGAGATAGAGCAGGCACATCGGCACCCACATGAGCAAGCCGCCGATCTGCTGGTCGCGCTCCAGGTTCATGCCCCAGTCTTCGCGGATCAGGCCGAGCAAGCCCAGGCGGTCGGTCGGGTGCAGGTAGCTGGCACAGACGGTCACGGGCGAAAAGGTCAGGATGATGCCCAGGACGCTGCACGCCGTGCAGGCGGTGAAGAGATAAAGCACGCCGGCCAGCGGCGAGATGCGTTGCGCCTCGCGCGGGGCGAGCGTTTGCCACCAGAACATCGTGCCGAGCGCGAGCAGCGAAACCGTTTGCACGGCATACACCGGCTTGGACGCGACCGCCGCGTTGCACAACGCCGGCGCGTGCCAGAACCACATCGCGCCGACGCCCGACGCCCAGCCGACGCAGGGATTGGCCAAGGGCCGCAGGAATTTTGGCAACGAAAAATCGCGCGGCAAACTGAGCAGCGCCAGCGCCGGCGCGACGAGCAGCAACAGGATGTGTTGCGCCATGTGCGCGCTGAAAAGATAGCCGTCGGCGAGCGCATTCAGCGGCGAGAGCAGCACGAAGAAAAACACGCCGAGCGCCGCCAGCAACCAGCCGATGCGCCGGCGGTCGCGGAACGCCGCGACGTAGCCCGCGAGCGCCGCCGCGCCCGCCGCGAGCACGCCCGGATTCCAGGTCCAGGCCGAGATGAGGAATTGCCAGGTATTCATCGTCATTCAACGCAAATGAGGCAGGATGTAAACGACCGTGAGCACCGCGACCCAGACGGCATCGACGAAGTGCCAGTAATAACCGACCGCCGTCAGCGCCGTGGAATGATGCCGTTGAAAGTCGCCCGCCAGCGTGAGGCCGAGCATGATGAGCAGCGCGATCAGCCCCATGCAGACGTGCAGGCCGTGGAAACCGGTGAGGGTGAAAAACGTGGTGGCAAACAAGTTTGTGCTCACGTTCACGCCGCTGCGAAACAGGTCGTAATATTCCATCCCCTGCCCGCCGATGAAGATGCCGCCGAGCACGACCGTCGCCGCCAGCCACGCGGCCATCGCGCCCTTTTGCGACCGGCGCTCGCTCACCTCGGCCCGCCAGATGGTGAGGCTGCTGGCGAAGAGGCAGACGCTGAAGATCGCCGTTTTGAACAAGTTCAACTCCTGCGGTCCCGGCCCCGGCTGCGGCCTGGCGTTGAAGTAAAGGTAAGCCAGGATCAGCACGCCGAAGAAACCGATTTCCGAAAAGATGAAAACGAGGATGCTCGTCTTGTTTTTATCCGGCAAACGGATCGGCTCATCGACCGCGCCGACGACCTCATCGGGCCGGTCGGGATTGGCCACGTCCCACAGCGGACGCCGGCTGCAGATGGGCGGCAATTCGTGGAAATTTTCCGTCGGCGGCGGCGAGGTCGTCGCCCATTCGAGCGTCCACGCATTCCACGGATTATCGCCCGCGGGTTTCCCGCGGAAGAGCGACAGGACGATGTTATAAACGAGCACCAGCGAGGCGGCCGTCATGAAGACGGCGCCAAAGCTGGAGACCAAGTTCATCCACGTCCAGCCGGGCAGGTCGGGATAAGTATAAACGCGGCGCGGCATCCCGGCGTAGCCGAGAAAATGCTGGATGACAAAGGTCATGTTGAAGCCGATGACCATGAGCCAGAACGACCATTTGCCGAGGCGCTCGCTCAGCATCCGGCCGCTCATTTTCGGAAACCAATACTGCACGCCGGCGAGGATCACGAAGACGATCATGCCGACGGCGACGAAGTGGAAATGGGCGACGAGGAAATACGAATTTTTCGTCTGCCAATCGAGCGCCGGCATCGCGTGGCTGATGCCGGTCAACCCCGCGCAGGTGAACTGGATGAGCGCCGCGATGCAAAAAAGCATCGGCGTCTGCAAACGCAGCCGGCCGCCGATCATCGTCGCCGTCCAGTTTAAAACTTTCACGCCCGTCGGGATGGCGATGAGCATCGACGAGATGGCGAAAAACAAATCCGCCGTGCGCCCCATGCCAACGGTGAACATGTGGTGCGCCCAGACGCCGAAGCTCAGCAGCGCGATGGCGACGCTGGAGGCGGCGACGAATTCGTAGCCGAAGATCGGCTTGCGCGAAAAAACCGGGATGATCTCCGACAGCATCCCAAACGCCGGCAGCGCGAGGATGTAAACCTCCGGATGCCCGAACGCCCAGAAGATGTGCTGCCACAAAACCGGCGAGCCGCCGCCGTTGCCCGCCAGCGGCAGGAAAAAATGCGCGTCGAGCCGCCGGTCGATGAGCAGCATCACGAGTCCCGCGTTGAGCACCGGCAACGCCGCGACGACGATGAAGGCGTTGATGAAATTGATCCAGGTGAACAACGGCAGCCGGCGCATCGTCATGCCCGGCGCGCGCAGCGAGACGACCGTGGCGATGATGTTGATCGCCGTGCCGACCGAGCCGATGCCCAGGACGAACAGCGCCAGCGCCCAGTAATCGACGTTGTTCTGCGACGAATACGGCGTCTCGCTCAGCGGCGCATACGCGAACCAGCCGACCGCCGGCGCGCCGCCGCCCGAGAGCACGCTGAAGTGCAGCAAAATGCCGCCGAGCGGCACGAGCCAGAAGCTGAACGCGTTCAACCGCGGGAACGCCATGTCGCGCGCGCCGATTTGCAGCGGCAGGATGTAATTGACGAAGCCAAAGAGCACCGGCATGGCGACGAGGAAAATCATCGTCGTGCCGTGCATGGTGAAGATTTGATTATACGTGTCGGGATGCAGAAACGTGTTGTTCGGCACCGCGAGCTGGATGCGGATGAAAATCGCCTCGATGCCGCCGATGACGAAGAAGACCAGCGCCGTCAGCATGTAAAGAATGCCGATGCGCTTGTGATCGACCGTCGAGAGCCACGCGAGCCGATAGTGCTCGCGCTTGGCGTCGCTCAGAATCCTGGCTCCGGCTCCGACGCCGGGCGCCAGCGTGATGGTGTCTCCGTTCATGGCATCGTTCGTCGCAAAGGGTTACTGCAAGGTTTTAAAATACGCGCCGAGCTGCGCCAGTTGCTCGTCGGTAAAATTGTAGTTCGGCATCTTCACGCCCGGCTTGACCACCTGCGGGTCCTTGAGCCAGCGGCGCAAATTTTCCGGCGTGTTCTCGACGATGCCCGCGCCGAGTTGCCGGCGACTGGCGATGTGGGTCAGGTCGGGTGCGACGCGAGCGGTCGCCGCGGTGCCGTTGATGGCGTGGCAATTGATGCAGCTCGATGCTTGAAACAACGCCAGCCCATGCGCGGCGAGATCGTCCGTCGGCGCGGGCGCGGGCCGGAGCTGCGTCTGTTGCCACGCCTCGAATTGCTCCGGCGCTTCCGCCACGAGCAGGAAACGCATCCACGCGTGCTGCGTGCCGCAAAATTCCGAGCAGATGCCGTTGTAAGTGCCAGTCTTGTCCGCTTGCAGCCAGATGTGGTTCGGATGGCCGGGCACGGTGGTCATCTTGCGCGCAAGCTCGGCGACCCAGAATTCGTGCAACACGTCCGTCGCCTCCAGCCGCACCGAGAACGGCCGGCCCACGGGGAGGTGGATTTCATTGGCAACGATCGCGCCGGTTTTCGGATAGCGCGCTTCCCACCACCATTGATGGCCGACCACGATCAAGTCCGGCTCCGGCGCGGCCGGCGGGTCGGCGATGCTCATCGTGCGCGCGGTCAGGATGAAGAGCACCAGGACGATGAGAAACGGGACGGCCGTCCAGATGATCTCCACTTTTTTGTTGCCCGCGAGCTGGCGCGGCTCGGCGTCGCCCTCGCGCCAGCGATACTTTCGCAAACTGTAAATGATGGCGCCCGTGACCGCGGCGAAGATCAACCCAAAAATCACCCACGCCACGTTGTTGAGGTCGTAGATCGCCCGCGCTTGCGGCGACTGCGGATCGAGCGAGGTCAGACTGCTCATGGAAATGAAAACGGGGCGAAATACCGGGAGAATGTAACCTACCGTCCTCCCACGTGCGTCCAGTCGTAGAATAAAGTCGGGAGTATTGTCTAGCCATTGGTTGGTGTAATCCGCACCTTTCTCGTGGTTTCAGCGGATCATCGTAAAAACCGAAATTGTTTCCGATGCCAATTGCCGACTTTGCACCGGTGCCAGCCCAGCGCGCGGCTGCCTTGGTCCACTGGCTGAAGCCGGGCCTTTCCGTCCGCGCCTGGCTGGTCGGGAGCGGCTTGATCCTCCTGCTCGGCGGCACCTGCGGTTGCGTCAGCACGGTCGATTCGGGATCGGTCTTTGCCGGGGTGGAAAATGACGTGACCACGCGCTCCGGCGGCCGGCTGCGGGTTCGCTGGAACCGCTCGGCCGCGGACGATGCGGCAGCCGCGCAGGCCGTCGCGGTGTTGCTGCAACACGGGCCGCTGACTGCGCAACGCGCCGCACAGATCGCGTTGCTCAACAACCGCGGCTTGCAGGCGCGCTTTGAAGAAATCGGCATCGCGCACGCCGACTACATTCAGGCCGGGCTGCTGAGCAATCCGCGCTTCAGCGCGAGCTGGCGTTTCCCGAACAAGCCGCCCACCGGCACGGACGCCGAATACGCCCTCGCGGGCAACGTGCTCGAACTCTTCCTCCTGCCCGCCCGCCGCCGCGTGGCCGCGCGGGAACTGGCGCGCGCGCAGGCGCGGGTCGCGGCGGAGGTGTTCGGATTGATCGCGGAGACGGAGATCGCTGTTTACACCCTCCAGGCGCGGCAACAACTGCTCGGCCGCCTGCAACTCATCCTCCAGACCAACGAGGCTGCCGCCGACCTGGCCCGGCGGCAGCGCGAGGCGGGCAACATCACGGAACTCGCGCTCGGCAGCCAGCAGGTCTTTGCCACGCAGGCGCGGGTGGACGTGTTGCAAACTCAGGCGCAGTTGCGTTCCGACCGCGAACGTCTCAATCGGCTGCTCGGTTTCACCGGCGCGGACGCGGCGGGCTGGCAGGTGGCCAGCGCCCTGCCGCCGCTGCCGGCGCGCGAGCCGTCGCTGGCGGACGCGGAAGCGCGTGCGTTGCGTCAGCGGCTCGACTTGATCCAGGCGCGCCAACTCGTGGACGCCGTCGGGCAGGCGCTGGCGCTGAAAACGCACACGCGCTATCTGCCCGCCGCCCTGCAACTCGGCGTCAACACGGAGCGCACTCCCGACCGGCAGCGCGTGACCGGACCAACGCTGGATTTGGAATTGCCCATCTTCGATCAAGGCCAGGGCGCGGTGGCGCGGCTGGCGGCGCAATATCGGCAGGCGCAACGCCAGCTCGAAGCCGCCGAGGTCAATGCGCGCTCGGAAGTGCGCGAGGCGCGCGACCTCGTGCTGACGCAACGCCGGCTCGCCGAATTTTACGGCGTCACGTTGCTGCCGCAGCGGCGGGCCATCGTCAGCCAGACGCAACTGCAATACAACGCGATGATCCAGGGCGCCTACGATCTGCTCGCCGCGCGCGAACGCGAGCTGGCGACCGAACGCGCCGCCCTCGACGCGCGCCGCGATTACTGGATTGCCCGCGCGCAGTTGGAACGCGCCCTCGTCGGCGGAACCTGGCACGGCGGCGAATGACGAATTTTATAATAAACGAAAGTCGCTGGTGGTGTCTCGCGCGGCGATGTTCCGCGGGTAGGGCGGGCATCTTGCCTGCCGCACCGGGCATCCTGCCCGGTGCATCTGCATAAGCGGAAAGACACGCTCTTGCGCTCAGCGCTTGTGTGTTCCGCGAGACGCGGAACACGGCAGGCGGGACGGCCGCCCTACCCAAAAACCAACGAATCCAACGCGGCGCTGTCCAATTCTCTTGCCATGAACCGACGTGATTTCCTCGCCGGCGGCGCGGCGCTGGCCGCGGGCGGCGCGACGGTTTTCAAAAGCCTGCGCGCCGCCACGGAGCCAGCAGCCGACCCAGCCGCCAACGAATCGCCCGACACTTCGCCGCTCCCGCCCGGCCAGCCGGGCGTCGATTATCAACCCGTCATCACGCCGAACGGCGCGTCGCTGCCGTGGCGGCTCGTCGAGGGCGTGAAGGTGTTTCACCTCATCGCGGAGGAAGTGGACCACGAATTCGCGCCCGGCCTGCGCGCCAAGTGCTGGGGCTACAACGGCCGGGTTCACGGGCCGACGATTGAAGCCGTCGAGGGCGACCGAGTGCGGTTCTACGTCACCAACCGGCTGCCCGCTCCGACGACGGTGCATTGGCACGGCCTCCTGCTGCCCAACGGCATGGACGGCGTCGGCGGCTTGAACCAAAGAGCCATCGCACCCGGCGAGACGTTCAAATACGAGTTCACCCTGCGCCAGTCGGGCGCCGCGATGTATCACGCGCACCACGACGAGATGACGCAGATCGGCCTCGGCATGACGGGCCTGTTCGTCATCCATCCGCGCCGGGGAAGCCGCGCGCCGGACGAAGCCCCCCGGATCGACCGCGACTTCGCGCTCCTGCTGCACGAGTGGCGGGTTGATGTCGGCACCAGCCGGCCGAACCCGAATGAGATGACGGATTTCAACCTCCTGACTCTCAACGGCAAGGTCTTCCCCGGCACGGCGCCGCTGGTGGTCAAACAAGGCGACCGGGTGCGCCTGCGCATCGGCAACCTTTCGCCGATGAGTCATCACCCGATCCATCTGCACGGCCACCGCTTCCTCGTCACTGAAACCGAGGGCGGCCGGCTCACGCCCGCGGCGCAGTTCCCCGCCTCCACCGTCCTCGTGCCCGTCGGCAGCACGCGCACGGTCGAGTTCGTCGCCGACGCGCCGGGCGATTGGGCGCTGCACTGCCACATGACGCATCATGTGATGAACCAAATGGGCCATCAATTCCCGAACATGATCGGCGTGCAACCCGGCCGGCTCGACCAGCGGATGCGGCAAAACCTGCGGCTGCCGGGCTACATGACGATGGGCCAGGCCGGCATGGCCGGGATGGGCGAAATGGGAATGCCGGTGCCGCCCAACAGCCTCCCGATGGTCGGCGGACGCGGGCCGTTCGACGAGATCACGATGGGCGGCATGTTCACGATCCTGAAAGTGCGGGAAAACCTCGCCAGCTACGATGACGATCCCGGCTGGTATCCAAACCCGGCTGGAACCGTCGCCCTGCTCGCGCCAGCCGCCGACCTCCAGCGCGACGGCATCGACCCGAACGCGCGCGGCGCAGCCCCGCCTGCGGCGAGGAATTCGCTGTCACCGGCGGGCGGCGTCAAACCAGCCCCGGCCAACGACAGCGCCACGACCTACACCTGCCCCATGCACCCGGAGGTCGTGCTGGACCATCCCGGCGACTGCCCGAGGTGCGGCATGAAGCTGGTGCCGAAAAAATGACGCTCCAGCGGTCGCCGTCTGCTGAAACCCTTTGATCGGCGAATGGACAGGACCGCCGCGGTCGGCAGGCGGCGGAGCCGCAACGTTCAAGGCGCGGGCGGCGGCAGTTGCTCCGCGTTCATCAACGCCTTTTCCGTGGCTGGCCCGTTCTTCTGCAACCACGCGCGCATTTGCTCGCCGTTTTTCTGGCCGTATTCGCGGTGCGAATAGATCGCCGCCGCGCCCCGCGTGCCGCCGACAAGCTTGAACCGCGCAAACACGGCCTCGCTGAAATCGGGCCGCGTGAAGCACACCACGATCAAGTATTCCGCCGGCTTCTCCGGCGTGCGCGGCACCGAGTCCGTCCTCACCACCGTCGCTTGGTGCGCTTTGTAGTTCCCCAGCACCGCATTGGCCGTCGCCGCCAGCCCGTCGCCGTCTTTGACGCTGGGATAATAGTTGATCGTCACCATGTCCGCCCAGTGCTCCAGGTCCTCCTGCCCTGCGGGCGTGAACTCGTGCTGATCGTTCCCCGACCAACGGTGCAAATACGGCGTCCCCGCAAACGTGAGCGCCTGATTGCCCGCGGCAGTCCGGAGGTCCGGCGCGCCCCACGCGGCGACCGCCGCCAACGCCGGCAGCAGCAAGTAAAACATCCAGCGGAGCGCCGACGGGAGCGTGAGTTTCATCGAGTAGGAATTGCGTCAACCCATCTTGGCAGAATCACCCGCACATTCCAGCCCCCGCGCGCAGCTTTTGCCGTCCGGCCGCTTCCTTCCTTTGCAACGGCGACGCCGCTGCTATTCTGAACGCAAGTCCATCGTATGAAGCGCGCGGAAAATCTGCTGGAAATCCGGGATGTCCTCATCGCGGGGCCGCTCACCACCGCGCAGCTCGCGGAATTTTACATCGCGGAACTCCGCGAGGTGCGCGGGGAAGACTTTGTCACCGAGTTTGCCCGCGACCTGCGCGAGGATGCCAGGGCCACGCCGCGGCGGTGGTTCCACCGCTTTCTCTCGGGGCATCCCGGCGTCGGCAAGTCCACTGAGTTTTCGCGCTTGGATCAGACGCTTACCGGCGAGTTCGAGATCATCCGGCTCAACGCCCAGACCGAGCTGAACCCGGCGCTCTTCCATCCGCTCGATCTCATTCTCGTGCTGATGAAAGCGGCGACCGAACACGCCCAGCGTTGCGCCGGCAAGCGCCGCGCGCCGAAGGAAGCCGTCCAGGCCATCGCGGCGGCGATGGAGTTTCTCGGCGAGACGAAGACGACCACCAAGACCCGCACGGAAACCAACGTCAAAGGCGAAGCCGGCGTCGGTCCCACAGCCACCTCGCTTCTCGCCAAAGCCTTTGGCCTCTTCGCTCGGGTCCAAGCCGACGCCCGTTACCACGTCGAAAACGAAACGATCAAGACGCCCCATCGCGTCAAGCCCGTGGCCGAATTGCTCGGGCACGCCAACGCCGTCTTCGAGGCGTGCGAGCAAATCTGCCGCGGCGCCAGCCGGGATGCCACCGCCGGCCAGTTCCTCTTTCTGGTTGACAATTTCGAGAAGCCCGACTTCGACCAGCCCGCCGTCGGCAAGCTCTTCGTCGAGCACAGCCAGCTCCTCGACGACCTGCGCATCCACTACATCATCACCATGCCCGTCGAGCGGCCAACTCCACGCGCATCCGCCAAGTCACCTTGTATCAACACGGCGTCCGCGTCATGCCCGACGTGCCGGTCTTCGAGCGCGACTTCCAGCCGCACGTCCAAGGCCGCGCCGCCTTGGGAGCGATCCTTCAGAGCCGAGTGAAACTCACCCTTTTCGCCGACGGCCAGGTCGAGCGCCTGCTCGTTGCCTGCGGCGGCAACGTGCGCGACCTCTTCGAGCAGATTATCAAGGCGCGCGGGCTGGCGCTCAACGACTCCGAGCACGCGCCGCGCATCGAGGCCCAGCACATCAGCGATTCCATCGAAGAGCGCCGCACCTATTACCATCGCCTGCTCTTCAGCGACAAGTTCGCCGACATCGAGGAAACGCCTTATAAAGACAAGCTCCAGCGGCTCGCGCAATTCCATCGGCAGGAACCAGCCACCGAGCGCGACGCCGTTTTCTACGCCCTGCTGCGCGCCCGCGCGTTGCAGGAGTTCGCCAACTCCCGCGTCGCCGTTCACCCGCTGGTCGTCGATCTGCTTTACACCGAAGGGATGCTCTCCGACCTGCCGCCGGAGAAACGCAATCCACGCAACAGCCGTCCCCTCGGCAGCACGATCTAGTGATGCCGGAAACCGCCGCCAACCTTCCCGGCCCCGCTTCCGCGCCGCCCAAGCCGCGGACGCTGCCGTGGGTGGTGCGCTACCTCGCGCGGGAAGCGCGGGCCAGGCCGCCCAGCTTCATGGAGGTGGAATACACCCACCCGCTGCAAATCCGCGACGCCTGCCGGGCGCTCGCCGCAGAGCTGCCCGACATTCCGGTGCGCGAGATTCATCTCACCGAACCCTTCACCGCCGGCGACGACGCCCCGGTGCTTTGGCTCGTCGCGCGGCTGAAGGAACAGCCCGCCGGCGCGGTCGTCTTCGTCAGCGGCTTCGAGGGCGTGCTGCCGCCGCCGGGGATGGATCGCAACCGCGTGCTCTCGCTTTTCAACTGGTATCGGGAAACCATCGTCGAGCGCCCGTTGCACCAAGTCTGGTGGGTGACGCCCGGCGTCGCGGCGTCGCTCTCCCGCGCCATTTCCGACCTCGATTCTTGGTTCCTGCACCGGCTCAGCCTGAGTGACGACGAAGCCCACGCCCGCGCCGCGATCCAAGCTAGCGGGTGGCAGGAGGACGAGGAGAAGCGGCGGGAATTGCTCCAGCGGGCGGAGGAGCTTTACGAGCGCGCCGATCGTTTGGATGACGCAGGCCGTTACTTTGAAGCGACCCCTCTGCTAAGGGAAGCGTTGCGTTTGCGCGAAGTAATCCTTGGGGAAGAAAACGAGGAAACGCTCCAAGCGGTAAATTTATTGGCGCTTGTCCTACGGAAACTAGGCGATTTAAATGTGACTGAAACACTTTATCGCCGCACTTTGGACGCCAGCGAGCGCACCCTCGGCTCCGAGCATACTAACACGCTGACCAGCCTCAATAACCTAGCCGCAGTGCTCCGCGCCAAAGGCGACTTGGCGGGCGCCGAGCCACTCTATCGCCGCGCTTTGAAAGCGCGCGAGCGCACACTCGGTCCAGAGCACCCTGACACATTGTCTAGTCTTAACAGCTTGGCCGTTCTGCTCAATTCCAAGGGCGAGTTCGCTGCCGCTGAGCCACTCTTTCGCCGCGCCTTGCAAGTGCGCGAGCGCACCCTTGGCCCCGAGCATCCCAACACGCTAACCAGCCTCAACAACTTGGCCGTTCTGCTCAAAGCCAAAGGCGACCGGGCGGGTGCCGAGCTGCTTTATCGCCGCGCTTTGGAAGCACGCGAGCGCACCCTTGGCCCCGAGCATCCCAACACGCTAACCAGCCTCAACAACCTAGCCCTTCTAATCAAAGCAAAAGGCGACCTTGCCACCGCAGAGCCGCTCTTTCGCCGCGCCTTGGATGCCAGCGAGCGCACGTTGGGGCCGAAGCATCCAGACACGCAACTTTATCGTCGAAATCTGGAACGGTTACAGCGCCAACAGGTCACTACCGCCAAATCCAACCGTCCGCCGCGCCGGCGCGGCAAGGCGAAGCGTTAGCCGGCGGGGCGGGCACGGACGCCACCTGCCGTCGTCTCCGGGCGGCAAAACGCTTGGTCGGAATAAGAAAAGGGGAGCGCAGGCTTCCAGCCTGCCCCGGCCGGCATCCCTGCCGGACGGCTCCGCGTGGGAGGGCGGCGCTTCGTCGCCGCCGTTTTCTTCCTTCGCTCCGGCTGCGGCGGGCAGGATGCCCGCGCTCCCCTTCCCCAACCCCCCGCGCCAGCCGTGGCGCGCGGGGGAAATCCTCCAAAAACCCTTGAACCAAGCCGTCCGGACCAAGAACCGCGCCTCTTGAGACGCGGCCCGGCAAGCTCGGG
>JAFAXH010000140.1 GCA_019241085.1 Verrucomicrobiota bacterium
GACGCAGATAAAACGCGGATGGGTTCGGAGGTTTTTTCAGACAGAATTAACAGAATTTTACAGAATTAAAGACACGGTGAGTTTGCTTGGAACCTGCCAAATTCTACTCTCCTGAAATTCTGTTTAATTCTGTAATTCTGTCTTCTCTCTGGAAAAAATCCGCGTTCCATCCGCGTCCATCCGTGGCTTAAAAATTCAGGTGGTCATCGCCGGATTCGGGTTTTTCAGCCGCGCGATGTAAGTCGTCCGCGGCCGCGTGTTCAGCTCGGCCAACATGCCGTAATTGAGCGGGCTTTTTTTGATCTTGTTCACCCGGCTCGCCGGATCGTTGAGATCGCCGAAAATGATCGCCTCCGTCGGGCACGCCTGCTGACACGCGGTCTGGATTTCGCCGTCGCGCGGCCGGCGATTTTCGCGTTCGGAATCAATCTTCACCCGGCTGATGCGCTGCACGCAGTAGGTGCATTTTTCCATCACGCCGCGCGAGCGGACGGTCACTTCCGGGTTGCGCTGCAATTTGTAAGTCAGCGTGTGCTGATCGGGCCACTGGAAGAAATTAAAGCGCCGCACTTTATACGGACAGTTGTTCGAGCAATAGCGCGTGCCAACGCAGCGGTTGTAAACCATCGCGTTCAGCCCGTCGGGATCATGCACCGTCGCGGCGACCGGGCAGACGACTTCGCACGGCGCGTTCTCACACTGCATGCACGGCACCGGCTGATGCACGATCTCCGGCGCGTCGAGATTCGTGCCGCTGAAATACGAATCGACGCGAAGCCAGTGCATCTCGCGCTCGCGCCGCACCTCGCCTTTGCCGACGATGGGGATGTTGTTCTCGCTCTGGCACGCGACGATGCACGCGTTGCAGCCGATGCAGGTCGTCAAATCGACCGTCATGCCCCAGCGAAAAACCGGATACGTGTGATCGTCGGGATACAGCGTGTCGTCCGGTCCCGGCTCCGGCTCGTGGCCGCGGGCGGGCGCGGCGTGTTCTTTCAAAAAATCCGCCAGCGCGCCGCCGCGCACCACGTCGCGACCTTCGAGCGCGTGGTGCCGCTGCGTGACCGCGAGGTCCCAATGTTCGCCCGGCACCTTGCGAATCTCCAAACCTGCGGCAAAACCGGCGTCGCCCGCGCGCAAGGCAAACGCATTGCACCCCTGCCCCGTGCCGACGTTGCCCGCGCCGCTGCGGCCGTAGCCGAAATGCAGCGTCACGCTGCGCTCCGCCTGACCCGGCTGAATCCATACCGGCGCGCGCAACGTGCGGCCGCCGAGTTTTAATTCCACGATGTCTTCCGAATTCAGCCCGAGCTTTTCGGCAAGCTTCGGACTGACGAACGCCGCGTTGTCCCACGTCAATTTGGAAATCGGCTTCGGCGTTTCCTGCAACCAGCCGTTGTTCGCAAACCGGCCATCCCAAATCGACGGATCGGGCGCGAAGCAGATTTCGTAATTCGCCGTTGAAACCGCCGCCGGCGTCGGCGCGGCAGCCGCCGTTGAAGTCGTGGCCGGCGCGGCGTTGCTGCGCGGCAATGCGCTGTCGGCCATCACGCCGTCGTGAATCGTGCGGCGCCACCATTTTTCAAAATCCGCGTCGGCGAGTTCCGGCCGTTGCGCGCGCCAGCGGTCGCGCAGGATGTCGTAGGATTTGTGGACCGGCGCGGTGAGCAGCGACTCCAAAAATTCCACCGCGTTGCGCGCGTCTTTGTAAAGCGGATCGATCAGCGGCTGCGCGACGGACACCGTGCCGTCGAACGCGCGCAGATCATTCCAGTTTTCCAAAAAATGCGCCGCCGGAATGTGCCAGTGCGCGTAGCGCGCCGTTTCGTCGAAGTGCAGGCCGTGATGAATGACGCGCCCGGCTTTTTTCAGCGCGTCCGCGAACGGCACATCCGCCGGCGCGGTGTAAACGGGATTGCCGCCGACGATGACGAGCGTCTCCACCGCGCCCGCTTGCAAATCACCAACGAGTTCGCGCAGCGAATCCATTTGCCGCGCCGGCCGATATTCCGCCGACGGCGCGTAAAAAACCGTCTGCCCAACATTGCCCAGCGCCGCGTTGATCGCGTGCGCCAGCGCGTGAACCGCCGCCGGCTGCCGCTCGCCCGCGAGCACGATGCTCGCCCCGCGCGCCGCGCCCAAATCCGCCGCCAGCGCGTGCAGCCAGGCGGCATAATTTCCCGCCACCTTGTAATCGACCACCTCGCCCGACAGCGCGAGAAGGTCGCGCGCGAAAGCCGCGATTTCATCCGCCGCCAGCGGCAGCCGATGATCGGCCGACGCGCCGGTGATCGTCGGCGTCGGCTCGACGACGTAGAGCCGGTTCATCGTCGCCGCGCCCGGCTCGGCGGCTTCGGCCACGCGCCGGCCGTTCGTGAATTCCCGCGCGTAACGCAAACTGTTTGCATGAGCGAAAAGAAAATCGCTGTCGAGCGCAACGATCACGCGCGCCTTGGAAAAATCGTGGTGCGTTTCCAAAAAATCGCCGAATGCCTGCCGCGCGCCGTCGCGCACGTGGTCGCGCGTGAGCGGCTCGTATTGATGCCACTTCGCGCGCGGATATTTTTTTAACAACGCATCGAGCTGCGCACCCAGCGTCGGCGACGTGACCGTCTCCGTCAGGATGCGCAAGCCCGCGCCGGCCTTGGCATCCTGCGCGGCGAGCAGCGCGGTCAGCTCCGTGTAAAACAAATCGTAGGAGCTGATTTCACCGGCGCGCAAGACGTTGCGGCTGCGGTCAGGATCGTAAAGATCGAGGATCGCCGCCTGCATGAAAACATCGGTCGCGCCGAGGCTGGCGGGATGATCGGGATTGCCCTCGATTTTCGTCGGCCGGCCTTCGTGGCTTTCGACCAAAACGCCGCGCGCGAATCCGTGAAAATGCGGCATCGCCGTGGCGAATTGCAACGGAATGCCCGGCGTGATTTCCTGCGGCTGGCGCACGTAGGGCAGGATGGTTTCCTGCGGCTGCCGCGTGCATGCGCTCAGGCCCGCGAAGGCGAGCGAGGCGCCCATGAGTTTGAGAAAATTTCGCCGGCTCGTGCCGTCGCCTTCGATCCATTCGCTGGCTTGCGCGGGAAATTCGCGGTGCAGCATTTCCTCGAACTCCGGCGTGCGCGCGAGGTCTTCGAGCGAACGCCAGAACGTCGGACCGTCGCCTTGCGCGAGACGAGCGCGCATGGAGCTGAAATTGGACGTTGTGGGGGAAGCGGGCATGGAAAAGTTCGAAGCTCTAAGTTCTAAGCTCGAAACAAGTTCAAAGCTCGAAGTTCAAAGCGTCAGTTGGATTTACCTTGTTTGGATTTTGAAATTTGAACTTGTTTCGAGCTTCGAGCTTGGGACTTTTGTCTTCACCGATGGCAGGTGTAGCAATCGGTCAATCGTCCGCTCGACTGCACGGCGTAGTCTTTCACCAACTGCCGCGCTTCCTCGCGGCCGGCCTTGCCGTGTTCGGCGAGCGGCTGCCAGTGGATGTCAAAGACCTGGTCGCGCGGTGCGATGTGCTGCTCAGGATGCCGGTGGCATTGCAGACACCACGCCATGTAAAGCGACTGATCCTGCCAGGTGAGATTCATCTCCCGGCCCGTGCGCCCGTGGCAGGCGACGCAGCCGATGCCTTTCGCGAGGTGGATGGAATGGTTGAAATAAACAAAATCGGGTAAGTCGTGGACCCGGTTCCAGACAATCGGCCGGTTTTGCGCGAGGCTGTCGCGCACCGGCGCGAGCAAGGCCTGGTCGGTGTAAAGCTGGCTGTGGCAAGTCATGCACGTCTCTGTCGGCGGAATGCCGGCGAAACGGCTGGTCTCCACGCCGGTGTGGCAATAGCGGCAATCAATGCCGAGCTGCCCGGCGTGGTGTTTGTGAGAAAACTGCACCGGCTGCGAGATCGGCGCCCACGCCCGCGTCGCCCACGGCGACCATTCCACCGCGTAAAGCGCCGCCACGAGCGAGAACAAAACGAGCGGCGCGCCGAAGGTGAGCGCGCGAGCAATCGAGTTGCTTCTCGGCGAAAAAATTTCCGGCATGGCGGCGCGGGAGGTTCACCATTCCACTGGACCCGGCCACAATCCGCACGGGCAGCCGGCCGGGCGGAGTCGGCGCGTCCGCGGGGGCGGACAAGCGCGGCTCTCCCTGTCAATACGTAACCGAAGGCAGGCTGGCCTTCTGGACGGTGAAAATTCGCCGCGCGGCACGCGGAAAAATTTCAGCCGGGATAACCGCCGGTGATGTAACTCTCCAACTGCTCGATCACCGCCGCCTGCCGGGAGATGATGGATTTCACCAGATCGCCGATGGAGATGACGCCGCAAATCCGGCCGTTCGCCTCGAGCACCGGCAGGTGGCGCACGCGCTGGTCGGTCATCAGGCGCAGGCAATGCTCGACCGACTCGCTGGGCGACACCGTGGTCGGCTCGGTCGTCATGATTTCGCGCACCTGCGTTTCCTTGGAACGCTTGCCGCGCAGCATGACTTTGCGGGTGTAATCGCGCTCCGAGATCACGCCGAGCAAGCCGCCGCCGGCGTTGACGACGAGCAGCGCGCCGATATTCTCATCGGCCATGAGTTGAATGGCGTCGAAGACCGTGGCCTCCGGCGAGATGGTCCAGACGTGCGATCCTTTTTGGCTGACGATCGCGTCAATCGTGCCGCTAACGTCCATAAGAGGGGAAAAAATTGAACGCACGCGCCGCGGTGAATCTACGGCACGCGGTCCAAGGGGGGTTGCCCGCAGGATAAGCCTGGGCGCGCGGCGGAAGCAAAAAAAATTAATTGGCTTGTCCCAAAGCCCAGCGCACGATTTGCCAGCAGGCTCTTAATCCTAATCGTAATCTTAATCCTAATCCCGCCGGAGGCACATGTCGCCTGCGCAGAAGACCAAAGGATTAAGATTAGGATTAGGATTAAGACTTACAATCAATCCAGCGCCCGGACAAACAGCGCGTAGCGGCGCATGGGCAGCGCGCCGAGGTGCCGCGAGAGCGTGAGCGAACGGTTGCGCTCGTGCATGAGCGCGTGGATGACGCGCGTGAACCCGAGCCGGCGCGCCGCGGCGTGCGCGCGGGCGACGAGCACATGCCCCAGCCCGGACCACGCGCGGTCGGGCAGGACGGCCACGGTTTTCACAATCGCCGTGTGCAAGGGCGCGTGGCGCTGCGGCTCGGCTTGGTCGGGAATGCAAAAAAGGTAGCCGACGATTTCCCGGCCGCGCAACGCGAGAAACACCAGCTCGGGCCGGATCAGCGGCGCCAGCGGCAGGTATTGCGCGAGAAACTCCGCCTCGGTCGTCGGCGTGTAGAGAAAGGCGCTCTCAAACGCCACGGCGGACACGGCGTAGATGGCGCGCAGTTCCTCCTCGAGATGATCCGCGCGCAACGTGCGAATCTCGACGCCGGCGGCACGGACGCGCTCCTCGGCTTTGGCCAGCAACGGGTGCGTCTCGGCCGAGCCGAGGTCTTCGCAAAGGGCGGAAAAATAGTAGGCCAGCGGCGCAAACCCGGCGGCGGTGAAGTGCGCCGGCCACGCGTCGGGATTATCCGGTTCCATGAAAAACGGCGGCTCGGGCGAGGCTGCCGTCTCCGCCGCCTCACCGAGCATGGCGCCGACGCCGACGCGGTCGGTGATGAGCCGGTAACGCCGCCAGGTGCTGCCGTCCATCGGCCCGATGGCCGCAGTGCAGCCGCCGGCTCCGGCAGCGCGCAGTTGGGCGCAGGCGTGTTCGAGCAAGGCGCGGCCCGCCAGCAACTCGCTCGCAGCGTAGTGGCCGATGACGCCGGTGCGTTCCGCCGCCGCCAGCGACGGCGTGTTGCGCCACCAGAGCGAGCAGCGCGCGACGACGGTGCCGCCGTTCTCCGCGCTCACCGCCGCCCAGGAGGCGTCGGCGCCCTGCGCGGCGGGCAGGTCGTGGTCGAATTTGGGCAAGTCGTGATCGGCGGGCAGCGCGGCGCATTCCGCCAAAGGTCGAAAAGAAAATTCCGTCATAAAATTTTTGCTTCAACGCGCCAGCCGGAGTTCGCGGAACGCCGCGCCGAGGTGCGCGAAAAGATCGGTCGCCGCGAGTGATTCCTCCGACTCGCCGCCGTGGCCGTCCGCCGTCGCGCGACTGCCCCGCAACGCGAAATCCGCCGCGCGGCCGTGAACCCACGCCCCGAGCCGCGCTGCGTCGAAGGGCGCCAACCCCTGGCCAACCAGCGCGGCGCAGATGCCGGTGAGCACGTCGCCCATCCCGCCGGTGGCCATGCCAGGATTGCCGGTGGTGTTGTAGGCCGGCGCGCGGCCGTGCTGGGAAATGAGGGTGCGCGCGCCCTTGAGCAGGAGCGTGACGTGCGGGCGCGAATCGGTGAAGGCACGGGAAATTTCCAGCCGCGACGGCTTCGATTTTTTCTCGTCGTCCTTCGTCTTATCGACGCCGCTGGCCTGGCGCAGCCGCGCCATCTCGCCGGGGTGCGGCGTGAGCAGGCGCGGGCCGGCGGCGCGGTCGAGCGCGTCGAGATTGCCGGCCGCGGCGAGCGCGTTGAGGCCGTCGGCATCGACGATCATCGGGCCAGGCCATTTTTCAATCAGCTCGCGCAAATCCGAGTCGCCCGCGCGGCCCAAGCCGGGACCGACGGCGAGCACGTCGTATTTCGGCTCGTCCGGGGAGCCGGGCTTGAGCAAGTCGAGCGGGGAATCGAGCGGTCGGACCATGACTTCCGGCGCGGCGGCAGCGGCGACAATGGGATAAACCTCGCGGTGGACGTAGAGCGTCAACAGCCCGGCGCCGGCCCGCACGGCGGCGTGCGAGCACATCACGGCGGCGCCGGTCGCGCCGACGCTGCCGGCGAGGATCCCGACGCGGCCAAACTGGCCCTTGTGCGCGTCGTAGGCGCGCGGCGGCAGCAAGCCCTCGAGCGTGGCGGAAGTCGTGAGCGCGCCGCGGGTGGCGGCTTCTTTTTTCACGTCGGCGAGCATATCCGCAGCGGCATCGAGTTCGGCGAGGCGGACGACGTGGAGCTGGCCCACGAAGTTCGTCGCCGCATCGGCGAGCAGGCCGGTTTTGGCAAAGCCGACGGCGAGCGTTTCGTCGGCGACGACGGTGTCGGCCGCCGGCTGACCGGAGTCTGTGTCGATGCCGCTGGGGGTGTCGATGGCGACCACGCGGGCGCCGTGTTCGCGCCGGAGCGCGTTGATCTCGCGGGCGGCGCCGCGGATCGGTTCGCGCAGGGTGGCGCCCCGCGCGCCGAGGCCGAGCAGGCCGTCGAGAATGAGCAGCCGCCGTTCGCCGCCGCCGTGGCGCGCGAGATTGGCCACGTCCTCGGCGCTCAAGCGCGGCACGTCGTCGGGGATGGCGGCGAGTTTTTTTTGCGCGAGCGGACCGAGGCTGCGTTTGTCGGCGACGACGCGCAGGCGGAGCTGGTAGCGCGAGCCGCTTTTGTCATGGCCGCGCACGAGCTGGCAAAATTGCTCGGCGGCCACGAGGGCGTCGCCGGCGTTGTTGCCCTTGCCGGCATAGACGAGGACCGTCGCGCCCTCGCTGCCGGCGCGGCGCAGGAGGTGCCAGGCGATGCGCTCGCCGACCTGGTCCATGAGCGCCTCGGGCGTGGCGCCGGCGGCAAAGGCGGCCTCTTCGAGCGCATACATCTCGTCGGGGGTGACGATCATGGGCAGAGTGAATCTTTCCAAAGACTTCGCTCTGCTGTTCTCAATGCTCGACCTCGCGCGGTCAACAGGAAAAGCCGCGCATGCGCCACCGACGCCGCGCGGTCCTGCCGGCTGACGACGCGCGCGGCGTTTCTTTTTTTTAACAACCGCGGGAAAGCCCCGCTTCAGCGCGGGGATGCGGTTGGGGACGATGACGGCGACGGCGACGCATTGGAAAATTCGCGCCGCAATTCCTCGGTGATCGCCGGCAGGCGCGTGGCGCGCTCGCTGTCCATCTTCTGCCGCAACTCGCGCTCCAGCTTGCGCCGTTCCTGGCTGTAACGCAGCAGGAACATCTCGCGCCCGTCGTTGTTGAGCTTCAGCCCGCTGTCTTGCAAAGCGCGTTGGGCGTCGGTCTGCATCTGCGCCCGGCGCGCATCAGCCTGGCCGCGCAAGGCGTCACGCTCCTCGGGCGTCAGGTTGCGCCAGCGCTGGAGATTGCGTTGAAAAATCTCGCGTTCAGCCGGCGGCAGGCGTTCGAGAAAGTGCTGGAGCAGAGCGCCCTGGCCGCCACCAGACCCGAGGGTGTCGGTGCTTCCCGCGGCGGGAGCGTTCGGGCGGTTGGGATTTTGGTTGTTGTTGCGCTCGATCTGCTCGCGACGCGCGCGCCAGCGCTCCAGCAGCGCCGGGTCGCCGCCGGGTGACGTGGGCGCAGGCGAGGCCGCAGACGGCGACGGCGTCGGGCTGCCGGGAGTTTGCGCGGTGACAACAGTGGTCGTGCAAAGCACGCCAGCGACGGCAAACAGCAGCGGCGTCAGCGCGCGGACGCGCAGTGGACTGGAAGGGAACAGCGTGGACATCGGGCGGACAAAAGGGAGGGATCAGGAAGCCGTGTCGTCTTCCAGCCAGACGCGGTTTTTCTGCGCGTCGAGCAGGTCGTCGAGTTCGGCGATGACCGATACGTCACCTTCCGCCTCGGCGGGATCGACGGTAGCCACGGTGCGCGTGGGATTGGCGGCGCCGGCGGCTTCCAGCGTTGGCACCGGGTTGGGGAATTGATGAATCTGGCGGCGGGAAGCTGACGACGGCAGCAGGCCGATGGCAGTAAAGGCCACCGCCGCGCCCGCCACGGCGGCAGTCGTCCAGACGGCGGCGCGCGGTCGCAGCCATGCCGTCAGCCACGCGCGCCAGCCGCCGCTGCCATCGCGTTTTTCCTCTTCGCGCCGCGCGATCTCGCGCAGCACGCGCCGGGTGAAATACGGACTGGGCGCCACGGGCGGCCGTGCGCGACCGAGCAACGCCCAGAGCGCCGGGTCGGCCGCCGCGTCGTCGTGCTTGTCGTCGTTGGATTTGGGAAAGTCGTCCGCTTTCATAAAATTAAAAAGCCGGTGCATCATCGTGCGCGGGTCGTCGTTTTTCAGAGGATTCAACGCGGCGCGAGCGTCGGAGTTGCGAGCTTTTTCAAACGGACCGCCGTCGCCGGGGTGCGGCTTGACGCCTCGGGGGGTCGGAATTACCTTCTCTCTCCCGATTGATCCGGGCGGGCGGCGTTTTCTGGCTGCGCGTTCCAGCCGTTCTGGCGCTGGCTCCGACCGCTCCGGAATTTCTGGGCGCACCACCGTTTTCCCCACCCATTTTCGAGCTACCGACATGAACAGCGAACTCATTGCCGCCCTGGATTATTACGAGCGCGAGAAAGGAATCAAGCGCGAGATCCTGATCGAGGCGGTGGCCAACGCGCTCCTGCAAGCGAGCAAGAAAAGCGTCGGCCCGGCGCGCGAGCTGCGCGTCGACATTAATCCAAAGACCGGCGTCATCCGCGTGCTCGCGCAACTCATCGTCGCCGAGCCGGTGAAGAACAAGCACGACGAGATCGCGCTCGCGCAGGCGCAGAAGATCAAAGCCGACGCGCAGATTGGCGAGACCGTTGAGGTCGAGGTGACGCCGCGCGACTTTGGCCGCATCGCGGCGCAGACCGCCGGCCAGGCCATGCGCCAGCGCATCCGGCAGGTGGAAAAAGAAATGATCTACGACGAATTCAAGGATCGCGCCGGCGAGATCGTCAGTGGCACGGTGCGGCGCTTCGAGCGCTCGGACGTGATCGTCGATCTCGGCCGCTTCGAGGCGATCATGCCCAACACGCAGCGCGTGCCGACCGAGGATTACAACATCGGCGACCGCATCCGCGCCTACGTCGTCGCGGTGGAAAATGGCGAGCGCGGTCCGGCGATCATTTTGTCGCGTTCGCACCCGAACTTCGTGCGCCGGCTGTTTGAACTCGAAGTCTCGGAAATCGCCGACCGCACCGTGGAAATCCGCGCGTTGGCGCGCGAGGCCGGCTACCGCACGAAGATCGCCGTCCACTCCGCCAATCCCAAGGTGGACCCCGTCGGCGCCTGCGTCGGCATGCGCGGGCAGCGGGTGAAAAACATCGTGCGCGAATTGAACAACGAAAAAGTGGACATCATCCCGTGGCAGGCGGAGCCGCGCGATTTTATTTTGAAAGCGATGGAACCGGCGCGGGTGAAGAGCATCACACTCGATCCGGTGAAGAAAAACGCCATTCTCAAAGTGGAAGAAGACCAACTCTCGCTCGCCATCGGCAAACGCGGCCAGAACGCCCGGCTGACCGCCCGGCTCACCGGCTGGGAGATCAACATCGAGAAAGACGAGAGCGCTGCGCAAGTCTTCGAGGCCAAGCTGCACCAAGCCGCCGTCGCGCTCGCCAGCACGCTGGGCATCGAAGCGCCGCTGGCCGAGGAGCTGGTCAAGAACGGCTTTGCCAACGCCGAGGCGCTCCTCGATGTCGAGCCGCCCGATCTGGCCGAGGCGCTCGGCATCGACGCCGACAAAGCGCAGGCCATCCACGATGCCGCCCGGCGAAGCGCTGGCGGCGGCGGCAACGCCAACGCTTCCGCAGAACAAAACAGCGATCTGGTTGCCAGCCGGCCATGATCGCGCCCGACCACCACGGCCGCGCGAGCGGCGACAGCGTCCGATTCCAGCAAAAATTTTCCACCCGCCTTTCTTTTTCCCAACCCTTTTTTGATTCATGGCCAGCCCTCGCACGACTTCTTCACCCAAATCTGACAAACGCCCCGCCGCCACGGGCATAAAGAAGATCACGGCCAAAAAGCCGGTGACCGCGCCGGAGCCTGCCGCGGAGCCGGCGGCGGCCGTCGAGCCGCCCGCGCCCAAGCCGGAAGCTATTTCTCTGATCGAGCCGCATACCTCATCCACGGCTGCGGCGAAGCGCAGCGCGGCCGTGGCGCCGTTGCCGCCGATCTCGCGGATCAAGCCGATCGTTGCCGCCAAACCGACGCCAAAGCCTGCGCCCGCCACGCCGCAACCGCCCCCAGCCGCGCCCAAGCCGGTCGTGGTGGATTTGATTTCCTCTTCCTCGCCGCGCGCCGTGGCCAGGGAAACGGCGGCGCCCACGGCAGCAGACGCCCCGACGCCCGCCGCCGCGTCGTCGGCGCCGGTCGCCGAGAGCGCGTCCGCGCCAGCGGAAACCGCGGAGCCGGGCGCGGAAAAAATCATTCACCTGAAGCCACCGGTGCTCGTGAAAGACCTCGCCGCGGCGATGGGGCTGAAGACGTTCCAAATCAACAAGGATTTGATCCAAATGAACGTTTTCGCCAACCAAGCGACGATCCTGGAACCCGCGCAGGTCGCGGAGCTTTGCAAAAAGCACGGCTTCGTTTTTGAAGCGGAGAAACGCGAGAAAGGCGGCGGCGTTCACAAGGTGGAAGCCGTCGTCGCGCCGCCGCCAAAGCCGGTGATCGAGAAGGTCGAGGAACTCCAGCCGCGCGCACCGATTGTCACCGTGATGGGCCACGTCGATCACGGCAAGACGAGCCTGCTCGACGCGATCCGCAAGACGCGGGTCGCCGCCGGCGAGGCGGGCGGCATCACCCAGCACATCGGCGCTTATCGCGTCAACGTGGACGGCAAGCCGATCACGTTTCTCGACACGCCGGGCCACGCGGCCTTCACCCAGATGCGCGCCCGCGGCGCGAACGTCACGGACATCGTCGTGCTCGTCGTCGCGGCGGATGACGGCCTCATGCCGCAGACGCGCGAAGCCATCGCCCACGCGAAGGCGGCGAAGGCGACGATCATGGTCGCCATCAACAAAATCGACCTGCCGGGCGCGAATCTCGACCGGGTGAAGACGCAGCTCCAGGAAGCTGGCTTGCAACCGGACGATTGGGGCGGCGACACGACGTGCGTGCCAGTCTCGGCGACCAAGGGCACGGGCGTGAAGGAACTCCTCGACTTGCTGACGACGCAGGCGGAGTTGCTCGATTTGAAGGCGTCGGCCACGGCGCCGCCGCGCGGGATCGTGATCGAGGCGCAGCTCGAAGCCGGGCGCGGGCCGACGGCGACGGTGATCGTGCAGATGGGCACGTTGGAAAATGGCGACGCGTTTATCTGCGGCAATTATTCCGGCAAGGTGAAGGCGATGTTCGACGACCTCGGCAAGCCGGTGAAAAGCGCCGGGCCGTCGGTGCCGGTGAAGGTGCTCGGCTTCAGCGGGCTGCCAAACGCGGGCGACGAATTGCTCGTCATGGAATCCGAGCGCGACGCGAAGGCGCTGGGCGAAGAGCGGCAGGCGGCGGATCGCCACCAGAAGCTCGTGGCGCCGGCGCGGTTGACGCTGGAGGATTTGTTCCGCGGCGGCGGCACCGAAAAGAAGACGCTGCGGTTGGTGCTCAAGGCCGATGTGCAAGGCTCGCTGGAAGCCATCGTCGGCTCGTTGCGCGACATCAAGAGCAACAAAGTCGAGGTCGATTTCATCCACACCGGCGTCGGACCGGTGTCGGATTCCGACGTGCTCCTCGCCACGGCGTCGAACGCGGTCATCATCGGCTTCAACACGAAGGTCGAGAGCGCCGCCGTGGCCAGCGCCAAGCGCGAGGGCGTGCAGATCAAGCTTTACTCGATCATTTACGAACTCATCGACCAGGTGAAGGAAGCAATGGCCGGGTTGCTCGACCCGGAGTTGCGCGAGGCCGTCATCGGTCACGCTGAGGTGAAGAAAGTCTTTGAGACGAGCAAAGGCTCTGTCGCCGGCTGCATCGTCACCGACGGCCGCGTGGCGCGCACGGCGCGGGCGCGGGTGAAGCGCGGCAAACAGGCCGTTTACGACGGCGGTCTGGCGACGCTGCGGCGTTTCCAGGACGACGTGAAGGAAGTGCGCGCCGGCACGGAGTGCGGCATCAAGCTGGGCGACTTCTCGGAGTATCAGGAAGGCGACGTGATCGAGTGTTACACGCTGGAGAAAGTGCCGCAGAAGCTGTGAAGCCGCGCCACGGCGCGCGGCCGGTTGAGAGTTGTCAGTTGAGAGTTGAGAGCCGGAAAATGCAAAGTGGCATCTCTTCTTTCTGGCTCTCAACTCTCAACTGACAACTCTCAACTTTGCCCATGAAATTCCGTCCCAACCGAGTCCGCGAACTCATCCAGCGCGAGCTGGGTGCGCTCATCCAGCGAGAGATGACGTTTGACGCTAAGCTTGTCACCGTGCACGGCGTCGATCTCACGCCGGATTTCAAGAATTGCCACGTCTATATCTCGGCCATCGGCACCGCGGACGAGCGCCGCGATGCGGTGCAGAAACTCGCGGCGCACCGCGCGCACTTGCAGCACGAACTCTCCCGGCGCGTGATCTTGAAATACACGCCGGCGCTCCATTTTCACCTCGACGATTCCATCGAACGCGGCGTGCGCGTGACCGCCATTTTGAACGAGATCGACACCGTGCTGCCACCGCCCGAGAACCCCGAGCCGGAATGGGCGCGCGAAGAAGACGTGCAATTATTCCCCGATCACCCCGCCTATCGCCGCCGTGATGACCATCGTTGAATCGCTGCCCACGCCAGCGCCGGCAGCCAGCGGCGTCAACCTCGCGCCCGCCAGTTCCGCGGCGACGTTTGCCGAGATCGGCGCGGTCCTGCGCGACCCGGCGCGACGCCGTTTTCTCGTGCTCAGCCATCTGCGGCCGGACGGCGACGCGCTCGGCTGCCAGCTTGCGTTCGGCCTGGTGCTGCGCGCGCTCGGCAAGGAGGTGACGATCTGGAACGAGGATGGGATGCTCGACAAGCTGCGCTTCCTGCCCGGCGCGGAACTGGTGAATGCGCCGCCTTTGGGCCAGGGCGAGATGCTGCACGATTTCGACGTGCTCGTCGCGCTCGACACCGCGGCACACCCGCGCCTGGGCACGCCGCTGCAAGCGATCGGGCGCATCGGGCTGACGATCAATCTCGACCATCACATTTCCAATCCCGGCTACGGCGACCTCGCCTACATCGACGGCTCCAGCCCGGCGACCGGCCAGGTGCTTTACGATTTTTTTCACGACCAGAAATTCCCGATCCCCGCCGACGTGGCGGCGAATTTGTTCGTCGCCATTTCCACCGACACCGGCTCGTTCCAATATCCGAACACCACGGCGCACACCTACGAAGTCGCCGCCGCGCTCATCCGCACCGGCATCGACCACGCCGAGCTTTCGCGCCTGCTCTATGGCTCGTATCCGCGCCGGCGGCTGCTGTTGTTGCAGGAATTGCTGCACACCTTGCAATGGGGCAGCGATGGCCGCGTCGCGGCTTTCGCGCTGACCTTGGAAGCCACCGTCCGCCTCGGCGTGACGCCGGAGGACAACGAAGGACTGATTGATTACATCCGCGCCATCGACACCGTGCTGGTCGCGGTGTTTTTCGAGGAAATGGCCACGCCCGCCGGGTTGATCCGCCTCTCGATGCGCTCGAATACGCCCGCCGTCGATGTCTCGGCCATCTGCCAGCAATTTGGCGGCGGCGGTCATCGGCTCGCGGCCGGCGCGCGGGTGCGCGGCACGCTGGCGGAAGTCGAGAAACGCGTTTTAGCTACCATCCATGAGGCCTTACCCGTCGTCGTTCCAACAACATCGCCCGCACCCGCCGCGCCAGCTCACTGAACTCGACGGCGTGCTGCTCCTCGACAAAGCGCCGGGGATGACCTCGCACGACGTGGTCGCCATCGCGCGGCGCGCGCTCGGCACGAAGAAAATCGGCCACTGCGGCACACTCGATCCGCTCGCCACGGGCTTGCTCATTCTCACCCTCGGCCGCGGCACGAAGATTCAGGACTTGCTCATGGCCGAGGACAAGGAATACGTCGGCACCATGACGCTCGGAGCGACCACCGACAGCCAGGACAAGGACGGTCAGATCGTGGAAACCAAGCCGCTGCCCGCCGATCTCGACCCCGGAAAAATCGAAGCGGCATTCGCCAAATTCGACGGCGATTTTTATCAAATGCCGCCGATGGTTTCGGCGATCAAAAAAGAAGGCGTGCCGCTCTATAAACTCGCGCGCCAAGGCAAGACGGTCGAGCGCGAGCCGCGTTACGTGCACGTCTTCGCGCACGAAGTCCAGGCCGTGCGTCTGCCGGAAATTGATTTCCGCGTCGTCTGTTCCAAAGGTTTCTACGTGCGCACTTACGCGCACGACATTGGCGAGACGCTCGGCTGCGGCGCGCATTTGCAAGCGTTGCGCCGCACGAAGAGCGGGCGATTTGACCTGAGCCGCGCGGTGACCGTGGAGCAGCTCAAGACGCTGCCGGCGGAGGAATTGAAACCGCACATCCTCAGCCTGCCGGAAGTCTCCCGGCTGCGCGGCGCGTAACGGAGAAAAAATGCGGCGCGACTATTCGCGCACCCGCTGCCTTGCGCGGATGCGCGCCAGCCGCTCGCTGCGTTGCGCGATGGCTGCGGGCGGCATCTGACCGCTGGCTTGCGCGCGTTCGAGCGCCGCGACGGCGTTGGCTTCGGCGGCGGGCCATTGGCCTAATTCGGCGTGCGCTGCGGCGAGGCAATCGAGCGCGACGAGCGTGTGCGCGCCGCCGCCGAGCGCGCGGAGGCGCTCGGCGAGTTCCACGGCGCGCGCGGCGTCGCGCACGGCCGCGTCCGGGCTGGTGGCGCGCAGCCACGCGAGGCGGGCGAGGGCTTCGGCGCAGCCGGGATCGCGGGCGAGCGCGTCGGTGAATTCCTGCGCCGCCGCGGCGTGATCGCCGAGAGTTTGTTCGAGCCGGGCAAAGCTGACGCGGGTGGCCACGTCGTCCGGCCGGAGCTGCAACGCGCGGGTAAACGCCGCTTGCGCGAGATCGCCTTGACCAGTGTGAGCGAACGCCACGCCGAGCCGGCTGAGCACGTCGGCGTTCTCGGGTTGAATGTCGTGGATTTGCTGCAATAGCGGCAGAGCGGCAGCCCAATGGCCGAGCGCGCTGTGCATGTCCGCCACGCAGCGCAAGTCGGCCACGTTGTCCGGCTGCCAGCGCAACGCCGACTCGGCATAGGGCAGCGCGCCGGCGACGTCGCCTTCCGCGAGACGGCTGCGCATCAGCAAGCCGTCCACGAGATGATTGGAGCCATAAACATCCCGCGTGTGGCGAAAGAGCACGGTGCTGCTGCGCCAGAGCGCGCATTGCTCACGAGCCTGCCAGGCGAGCGCCGCGAGCACGACGCAGCCGGCGATTTGCAGGCTCGCCGCCGCGAGGCGGAAACGAATTCGTAACTGCGCGATGGCATTGCCAAAAAGCAAGCCGAGCGCGCTGAACAGCCCGATGTGCGGCAGATAGCTGTAACGATCCGCCATCGCCTGACTGCCGACCTGGACCATGCCGATGACGGGCACGAGCGTCAGCAAAAACCAGCCCCAGCCCACGAGCAGATACGGCCGGCGGCGCCATTGCCACAGCGCGAGCGCGGTGAGGCCGGGCAGCGCGATGCCCGCCCAGGCAAACGTCAGCCACGGCACTTGCGTGTCGAACGGATACGGCAGCACCAAATCGGCGGGCCAGACGGTTTTTTGCAAATACCGGCCGTAGGCGACGACGGCGTTCACGACGCGCCAGTGCAACGGATAGGAATCGAGCGGCACTTCGGCGTTGTGCTGGACGAGCACGGTGACGACGCACGACGCGGCGGCGAGGGCGGCGAACGGAATTTTTTCCAGCAAAAGCCGGCCGGCCCGGCGATCGACGAACCACCACCAGCGGGATTCCTTGCCGTAATCGACCCGCCAGCGGCGCAGCGGCCAGAAGTCGAGCAGGAGCAGCAGCGGCGGCAGCGTGACGAGCATCGGCTTGGTCATCAGCCCGAGCGCGTAGCAGCCGAGCGCGAGCGCGTAGGCGCGGCGGTCGGCGCGTTGCGCGTAGCGCGTGTAGGCCAGCAGGGTGAGGAAAAAGAAAAATGTGCTGAGCGTGTCTTTGCGCTCGGTGACCCAGGCTACGGATTCGACGTGCAGCGGGTGCGCCGCGAAGAGCAGCGCCGCGATGGCCGCAGGCAGCCAGGCGCGGGCGCTGGTCAACGCCGGCGCGGTCGCGGCGCGCAGCCAGAAGAAGAGCAGCGCGCAATTCAGCGCGTGCAGCAGCGCATTCATCAAATGAAAACCGCCGGCCCAAGAGCCGAAAAGCTGCGCGTCGAGCTGGAGCGAAAGCCAGGTGAGCGGATGCCAGTTCGAGCAATCGGTCGTGGTGAACGCCCAGCGCGCGTCCGCGGCGTTCAGCCCGGCCTGCACGTGGGGATTGCCACTCGCATAGACGGGGTCGTCGTAGGTGATGAACGGAAAACGGGCGGTCTGCGCGTAGATGAAGGCGGTGACGAGCAGCAGCGTCGCGCAGACCAGCAGCGAGGCCAAGCGCGCCGACGCGCGTTGCCGGCGGGCCGCGCGCGGTGCTGCTGGCGTTGTCGCCGGCGTCGGCGCTGGCATGACCGGCGACAGGCAGCAGAGCGAAGGATCAGAACGGAGAAGCAAAGCGGATGCGAGCGACATCGTCGCTGAGAGAGAAGCATTCTCTCTGCCAGAGAGAACGGCGCCCGCCAAGCGTGGAAACGCCGGTTGGCGCGGAAATCGCTTCAACGAAGGCATCGCCCGAACTGCGCGCGTCCGGCGCACAGCACGCGACCCATCTTCTTCCCCACAATTCTCTCTGACGATCATGATTGACGCCAAGCTCTTGTCCGACTCCGCCGCGGTCTCCGTCGTGACCGCGCCGACGACGGTCCGTTCGCAACCGCGCGTCTTGATTTTCATCGTTGCCTATAATGCCAAGACAACCTTGGCGTGGGTGCTCGACCGCATCCCGGCGGCGTTGCGCCACGCGGGCACCGAGGTGCTCGTCATCGACGACTCGTCGCCGGACGACACGTTTGCGCAAGGCGTGCGCTACGTCGCCTCGCACCAGGATCGGGGGTTGAAAATCACGGTGCTGCGCAATCCGGTGAACCAAGGCTACGGCGGCAACCAAAAGCTCGGCTACCGCTACGCCATCGACCACGGCTTTGACCACGTCGCGCTCGTGCACGGCGACGGGCAGTATGCGCCGGAAAAATTGCCCGACCTGCTCGCGCCCTTGCTGAGCGGCGAGGCGGACGCGGTGTTCGGCTCGCGCATGTTGCAGAAACGCGACGCATTGCGCGGCGGCATGCCGCTTTACAAATGGCTGGGCAACCAGACGCTCACGCGCTTCCAAAACGCGCTGCTCGGCTCGAATCTCTCGGAATTTCACAGCGGCTACCGGCTCTATTCCACGCGCGCGCTGCGGCAGATTCCGTTTGAGCGCAACACGAACGATTTCCATTTCGACACCGAGATCATCGTGCAACTCCACCTCGCCGGCCTGCGCATCCGCGAGCTGCCGATCCCGACGTATTACGGCGACGAAATCTGCCGCGTGAACGGGATGAAATACGCCTGGGACGTGTGCAAGACGATGCTGCGCGTGCGCTGCCATCAGCTCGACTTTTTTTACGACCGCAAATTCGACGTGGCGCCCGAGGAGGCGAGCTACGACTTGAAGCTCGGCTACGTTTCGTCGCACACGCTGGCCATCGAGTCCGCGCAGCCCGGCGGCGCAGTGCTCGACGTCGGCTGCGGCCAGGGCCAGGTCGCCCGCGAGCTGGCGCAGCAACGCGGCTGCCGCGTGACTGGCATCGACCGGCTGGCGCCAAAGCCGGCGGCCGCGGAGGAAGAAAATGCGGACGTGAATTTTATCCGTTGGAACCTCGATGCCGCCGAGTTTCCCGTGGACGTTTCGCGCTTCGACCAGATTTTCATGCTCGACATCATCGAGCACTTGCGCGACCCGGAGCAGTTCATGGAAGAACTGCGCGCCGCCGCGCAAGGCCGCCGGCCGGAGATCGTGCTCACCACGGCGAACATCGGCTTTTTCATCCCGCGGCTGATGCTGCTGCTCGGGCAGTTCAACTACGGCAAGATCGGCATTCTCGACCGCACGCACACGCGGCTGTTCACGTTCCGCTCGTTGCGCGCGTTGCTGGCGCAAAGCGGCTACGAAGTGCTGGAGACGCGCGGCGTGCCGGCGCCGTTTCCGAAGGCGCTCGGCGATAACTTCCTGAGCCGGCTGCTGGTCAAGCTCAACCGCGGCTTGATCCGGCTTTGCCGCGGCCTGTTCAGCTACCAAATCTTCGTGCGCGTGCGCGCGCTGCCGACGGTGAACCACCTGCTCGCCGAGACGATCTCCAGCAGCACGCTGTTGCGCGCGAGCCTGGATGAATGCCCGCTGGAATTGACGACGACGGAACGCTGAGATGGACCAGCAGAAGTCCGCGCGTGGCAGTCCGCAGCGCGGGGGTGGTTTGTTTACTTAGCGAGCTATCTTGCTGTCATCCTGAGCTTGTCGAAGGATCGCTTATTTGAAGCTTGGCTCGGGAGATGAACAAACTGCGTTTCAGACGCGCTGCGAGCCAACGGCAAGGCAGTAAGAGGTCCCTCGACTCCGTTCGGGATGACAGAGAAGAGATTTGCCTTCGGCTGTCTGCGCTGCGCTCCGGCTCTCGGCCTCGCTCGGAATGACAGGAAGTTAACCTACTTCCTCTATTTCAGAATCCGCAACGCGCGCAGCAGCCCTTCGGAAACCAGTTCGTAAAGCGGATGCTCGACGAAGAGCACGCGGTATTGCCGCAATTCGCAAAGGCCCACCACGACAACGATGGCCAGCAGCAGCCAACCCTTCGCGCGCGGCCGGCTCCAAGGCCAGAGCGCCGTCCAGTGCGAGAGTTGCGTGAACGCCAGAAAGCAGAGCGGGAAATCCCACGCCGTGGCGTAGCGCAGGTTCATGCCGTATTTCACATTGCACATCAGCGCGTAACTGCACACGATGAAGGCAACAAGGTAGAGTGACGGACGGTCGGCCGGCTCGCGCCAGCGCAGGCGGCACGCGGCACCGATGGCCAGCAGCAGGATCAGGGGATTGGCCAGCAGCAGATCGACTAGATAACGGTGCCACGGGCCGTCGCCAGTCTTGATCGCGTATTCCAGCGTGTAAGCCTTGGCCACGAGCAGGCGATAGACGCCCACGAGATTTTCCACGCCGCCGGCCAGGAACAAGAGTAGGACGGTGCCCAGCAGCGGCCCCGCCACGGTGAGCAGCAGCAGCCGCGGCGTCACCTGTCCGTAACGGCATTTCCAACAAAGCGCGAGCACGCCGAGCAGGGCGAAGTAAATGAAGGCGGCGTTCTCCTTGGTGAGCACCATCAGCGCGAGCGCGCCGGCGTAGATGCCCGACCACCACGACTGCGTCGGCGCTTGCAGGCATTCCCACAGCGCCCACAGCGCCAGCAGTCCCCAGAAAGCGAAGAAACCGTCGATTAACGCATGTTGCGCCATGTGGATTTGCACCGGCGCACACGCCAGCAAGGCGGCGACTCCCAGCGACGCCTTGCGCCCGCCCAAACGCAACGCGAAGGCAGCTCCCAAAACAACCGTGAGGATGCTGAAAATACAGGAAACGGCGTGCAAGGCGGACAGCGGCGCCACGCCGAAACTCCGGCTCCAAAGCGAACTCAGGAAGATATAAAGAAAGCGCGTCGGCGGCAGGATGGCGCTTTCCATCCCGCCCTGCACGCGAAGGTAATTTTCGACGATGTCCGGATAAGCGAGGAGGCCGGCGCCGTTGAGTTGCTCAACGTAAATGCGGTAAAGATTTTCGTCGAAACCGACGCCCTTGAAGCTCGACGAGGGATAGACGCGCAAGCCAATCGCCGCCGCCAGGATCAAGACCAGCAGTGCGAGGTAAAACGGCTTGGTCAATCCAGACGACTCGCTTTGCGAGCGGATCGGTGCCAAGTCAGCGCGGGAAGCGACCGCGGCAGTTGGCGCGTCTGCGGAAACGACGGGCGGTGACAGTTCGGTAGCGACGGAGAAAGACACGGATTTAAAAGGAATGAAGGTGGAGCGACGCCGACTCAACGCGTCGAGGGAGCAAGGTCGGAAACTGGGCGGAATTTTCCGGCGCGAAACATTCCACCCAGCCACAGCCAGCCCGCGAGGAGCAAGCTGCCGGCGGTCGCGAGCAACAAGGAGACGGTGAAGTGTTTCGGCCAATAACGAAAGCTCACGCGGTAGTCGCCGGCTCGATCCACTGCGACGGCTTTGAACGCTTGGTTCACGCGGAAATACTTCGCTGGCGCGCCGTTGACGAGCACTTGAAAATCTCCGTCGCTAAACGTCTCGCTTAGGACGATGACCCCCGCTGCGGGCGCGGTGACTTGAAACGAAGTCGCGTTGTTGGTGAGCCGGTAATCGCGCGCCGCCGTGACTTGTCGCGCCGCCAACTCCCCGCCGGTCAAGCCTGCCAACCCGGCATTCTGCCGAACGGTGTTCGGGTCCGCTGCCGCGAACGGCCGACCGTCGCCTGCGGTGACCTGTTGCACGAAACTGGCGGCATCTTTGCAAACGGCCAAGCGGTCCGTGAAAAACGCCCGCGGCCAGGCGCTGTCGCTGGCATAGACTTCCAAATCCCAGACTCCCAGCGAGCGCAGGCCGGACGCCTGGGTCGGATCGCCGCGCGTGCCGAGGTAGTGCCGCACGTTCAGCAAGTCGTAGAACCGTTTCAGTTGCGGCAGCGTTTCTTTGTCGAAGGCCAGTCCCCAACCCCAGAACTCGTGGAGGCCGGCGGCGAGGATGAGGTCGTGGTAAAAGGGATTGATCAAAGGGTCAGGTCCGCTGAGAGACTCCAGGTTCTCCGCGGCATTGAAACCCGGAAATAAATTCAGGTCGAACCCGACCGTTCGCCCCGGCTCCGCCGCCTGCTGCGCATGCACCTGATCCACGGCCGGCGAGCGCGCCAGCAGGTCCGCCCTTGCGCCGGGATTCACCACGTAGCGATCAAAGGGCGTGCGCCAGTGCATCCCGTGCCGCCAGTGCAGCAGCACCAGGCAGACGACGAGCAGCGTGCCGGCTGCTGCCGGTTGCCAGCGACCGTGTTGCCGTGAAAGACAGCCGCGCACCGCCAGCGGGAGCACCAGCACCGCCGCAAATAGCGCCGCCACGTAACCGTAGAAAAAGTCGCTCTTCAAAATTTCCGCATTGCCCGGCAGTGCGACGATCCCGCTGCGCAGCGCCGCTTGCGTGTAGCCAAAATACGCACCCACCAGCGCGCAGAGACCCAGCGCGACAAATGCCAGATCGCCACGCCAGCGCCTGCCCGGCGCGCGCAGCCGCGTCCAGGCAACGCGCCATCCGAATCCCGCCAGCACCAGCGCCTGCACGATGAGCACGCAGGAAAACGTGTTGTCGATGTGCCAGATATTTCCCAGCAAAGGCAGGGAGGCGATCATGCTCGGCGGCACGACGCCAAAGACCAGACAGAGGGGCGGCAGGGCGCTAAGCGCCAGCGCGCGGAAGAACGGCTCGCGCGTCAGTTTGCGCAGGTGCGTGACCGCGTAGAGGCAGCCGAGCAGCACGAAGAAATTCGCCGACGGGTCCAGATGCGTTTCGTGCCGGTTGAGCTGGCGATAAAAAATATCGTCAAATAGCCCAACCAACAGGCTGGGCTGAAGCTGCCAGGCTTTGGGCGCGTCGTAGGTCGTGGCCGACTGCCGCAACGTGTTGAAAAACGTGAGCAAAACCGGTGCGCTGAGCAGCGTGAAGCCAATCCCGGCAATGCACAGGTGACGGAATGTCCACCATTTCTGCGCCGCGCTCTCTGGAGCCAGGCGCCACGCCAGCAAGCCGGTGACGTTCAGGCACAACAGCAGCATGTAGGCTTCCTTGACGGTGCCGCTGGTCAGCACAGCCCAGTTGGCCAGGAGCAATCCGGCAATCCAGCCGAGCGTCTGGCGGCGCGACCCGGAGTGGCTGATGCGCAGCCAGCAAGCGAGAATCCAGGACGAATAGCAGAACGCGAAGTAAGCCGGATGGTTGAGCCGGTAGGCGTAGAATCCCAGGAACGCCGACGAAGCTGCCAGAGCCAAAGCTGCCGGCAGGTGCCGGGCCGCGGCCAGGACGGCAAAGCCGATGCCGGCGGCGAACAGCATCCTCGCCAGGAGGAACTTGAGATCCCAGGCCCAACCGGCGCCTCCAGCCAGGAGCACGGGGACGTGCAAGGGATCGCCCAGCATGGAAATCCCCTGGCCGAGCAACGCTTGACCGCAGGAATTGAAACGATTCCACAACGGCAACTCACCGTCACGCCGTAACGTCCCACTTTCCACAACGGAATAGGGTAAATTCTGCCAGAGCATGGCGCCTACATCAGACCCCATCGGATCTTCCATCCGCGTGGAGGTGGCCCCCGGCACCGCCGGCGCATGGTTGTAAAGCATTGACTGGCCGTAATTGGGCGAGACGAAGCTTTTCCCAAGAAATATGATCGGATAGCAACTCACCACCGTGGCCGCCAAGGCGCAGAGCCAGATCAACAGCGCAGGACGGGTGACGAGCGATCCCCAGCCCAGCCAGGACCAACGCGAGCAGGAAAAATTTTGCGAGGAAGCGGGCAAACTCTCCTCGGCGGAACCTCGCGACGGAGTTGGTGCAGGAGGTGCGGGCAGTGTGGCTGGCATTGGTTTGTAAAGGTCTGGATGAAATCGGAACTCCGGACTCAGTGAATCGCTGAGGATACCGGCTCCGCAGCCGCGATCTGATCGCGTAGCGCGACGTAATCGGGCCGGCCAGGCTCCAACTGCAACGCGTGCGCGATGGCGATGCGCGCATCGGGCAGGTGGCCGCACTCGGTCTGGGCACGAGCGAGCAAATAGAGCGTGGCCGCATCGTCCGGTCGGCGGGTCAGTGAGCGGAGGAGAAATTGTTCCGCCATTTCGTGACGATTTTCCTCCAGCGCGAGAACGCCGAGATTGTGCAACACCCGCTCGTGCGTGGGTTCGAGTTGCAAGGTGTGACGGTAGTAAAACTTGGCGCGGTCGCGGTCGCCCTTGGCCAGCCAAGCGTTGCCGGCGGCAAAGTTTGCCTCCGCATTCGCGGGTTGCAGCGCGAGGACTTTTTGCAAGCGCGCCAGCGCGGCATCGACCCGGTCGGCGCGCAGGTCGGCGAGGCTGGCGTTGTAATCGTCGAGCACGCGTAGCGACGGGTCGCTCGGCGGCCAGTAAACGAATGTCACTGCCGCCGCCAGCGCCGTTGCGTAAGCGGCGACCGGCAGCAGCCGGCGTGCGCGCAAGGCTGCCGCAGTTTCCCAAATTCCCGCGCAGCCGAGCAGCAACAAACCGGGCGCGGCGGCGAGGCGATAGCGTTCGGTGATGAACACGGTCATCAAAGACGCCATCTGCAACGCGACCGCCGCAGCGACCCAGCGCGCCGCCGGCCGGTGTCGCAGGACGAGGACGGCTCCCGCCAAAGTCAGCGTGGAAACCAGTGCGAAGCCCGGCCCCGGCAACAGAATGCCGCTGTCGCGCAACGGCGTCATGACACTGATGTCATCGTAGATAAAGCCGCGCCAGAAATTCCCGGCCTTCACCGCCAGCAGCCGCAGCCAGGCTCCGGGTTGGTTCCAAATAAATTGCTTCGCCTTGGCCGACCAAAACGCCGAGACCTCGGCCCGGCGCAGTGGATGGCCGGCGGCGCGTTCGGCGCTGGCGATGGAGTCGAGCAGCAAGCCTTGCTGGTCGGCGCGCAGGCCGGCGGGCACTTTGGGGTAGCCGGTCGCGGTCGGGTTGTTGCCCATGTAGAAATTCAGTCCGCTGTGCGCGGAAAGGAATACCGGCTCGCCGCAAATTACCCAGTTGTGCAGCCAGCAGGGCGAGGCGCCAGCGACGACGCCGCAGCCGAGCAGCGCCGCGGCGGCGAGTTTGTTGCGCCAGTGCGGATTGCGGCGGCGGCGCGCGGCGGGATTATTATTTTCCAGCGTTGCTGGCCGCGGACGCTTGGCTGCGAGCAAGACGACCAGAGGTGGCAGGAGAAAAAGGATGTTGGCGATCATCATCGCCACGGCGCCGATGAGGAGACCGAGCAGCGCGAAGTCGCGGAGGCGCAGCTCGCCGCGGTGGTCTTGAGATTCCCGCACGATCCACCAAATGATCGCCCAAAACGCCAGCACGAAGTAGCTCGTGGGCATCAGCACCGTCGCATAAGTCTGCGCCGGTTGGAAAAAAATCCAGCCAATCGCCGCCGCCAAGCCGACGGTCTGCCCCGCGCGGGATGGTTCCTTGGCGAAAAGCCGGCCGCCGATCTTATATATACATACCACTGTGCCGCCCTCGGCCAGAATCTGGCCAAGCACGGCGAGGTAAGGCTGGGTGCCAAACACGGCATACACTGCGGCCAGCCAATATGCATAGAGCGGCAATCCGTAGAAGGCGCGGTGATCGGTCCATTGTCCGCCCACGATGCGTAGCGCCCAGTCGTGGTAAAACTTCATGTCGCCGTGCGATGGGCCGAACTCCGCGTCGCCAGCAGCGCCCAGCAAGACATACAAGCGGGCCAGCACGGCGAAAACAAACAAGCAGACACTCGCCGTCAGCCAGGCGGGTCGGCGGGCTAGGACTTTCTGCAACGGGGAGGAGAGGACGAACACGAGAAGCGTTAAAGCATCTCTTATGCTCGCTCTCCTTGATCGCAATGATGAGAGTTTTATCTTTATTGCGAAATAGTCTCGCGTTCTTGAGGCAAGAAAGCAGACTCTCCCCGGCCGGATGTGTTCTATACAGAATAACACGCCTTTTTCAGAGAGTTGCTTCTGACAAGACGGTTCGCCCCGTTGATACGGAAAACCTTGGAATAATGGAACCTCGTTGAGCATTGCGACCGAGTTGGCACCACGGCTGCTCATGTTCCGGGAACGCATGGCACTCCGTCACAACGGGCTGCTCTGCCTAACCGCACTACATACAAACCAAACACATCCTAAATCAGAATCCTATGTTAAACCGTATCCGCAAAAACCGTGGGGGCTTCACCCTCGTTGAAATCATGATCGTCGTGGCGATCATCGCGCTGCTGGCCGCCATCGCCGTCCCCGGCTTCCTGCGCGCCCGCAAACGCAGCCAGGCCACCGCCATCCTCAACGACGTGCGAGTCTTGGATAACGCCAAGTCGCAGTATGCCACCGAGAATGCCCTGCCCGGATCCACCCTCAGTGCCTCCATCATGTGCGCTCCTTACATCAAGCCAGGCAGCCGGATGTATAGTTACTGCGCCCAAAACGTGCCCGTCCCTGATCTCCTGGGAAGAAACTACACCTGTCTCACCCTCGACGGCACCTACAAGGTCGACCCGGCCACTATTGCGGAGTATAGCGACGTGATCGACAGCGCCAGCGCCTTCTGGGGCAGCTACGGCGGCTAATCGAGATCGCCGACAACTCAGCAACGCCGCTGGTTCTCCACGCGGGAACCAGCGGCGTTCGCTGGCTGTGCCCCTTCTTCCCGAAAATTTTTCCGTCTCGGAGGCGCGAGCTTGGAATTTTTTGTTCCAGGAACTCCCCCGCTTCCGAGGTCACTCCATCCTCCCCGATGATAACGAGAGCTTCCTCGGCTTTGTCCGCGTTGAGCCGCCGGCCCGTGCGCGCGCTGTTCGTGCTCCTGCTCGCCGGCTTGGTTTGCTACGCTCCTTCGCTGCGCGGCGGCTTTGTGTGGGACGACACTTTTCTCGTCGAACACAATCCTTTTATCCGCAGCCCGATCTTATCTTTCGAGGCGTTCCGGCACTGTCTCGATTTCAATTTTTCCTCGAACTTCTACCGGCCCGTCCAGACGTTGTCCTACATCATGGACTACTGGTTCTGGGCGCTGCAGCCGCTCGGTTACCGGATCACCAATCTGCTCCTGCACGTCCTCTGCGGCTGGCTGCTCTACCTGCTGTTGCGTCGTCTGTTGCCCGCGCTTTCGTCTTCCACGCCGGCCACTCCAGCCACCGGCGACCGTTCTGCAGACACCGCGGCTTTGGTGCTTGCACTACTCTGGGTAATTCATCCCGTCCACAGCGCTACCGTCGCCTACATCTCGGGCCGGGCCGACAGCCTGGCGGTCTGCTTTGCCTTGCTGGCCTGGCTGAGTTTTGAATCCGCCACAAACTGCTCCCGCCGCGCCTCGCAAATCCTGCATTATTCCCTGGCGTTTATCGCCGGCCTCGCGGCGCTTTGCTCCAAGGAAATGGGCTCGATCTGGCTGGCCTTCTTCGCCGCCCGCCTCGCCTTCCTGCCCTTGGGCAACAGCATCTCCGGGCAATGGCCGCGCAAGGCGCTCGCCTTCGCCGGCGGCGCGCTCGTGCTCCTCGCCTACCTCGCGTTGCGCGGCAGCGTGCACACGCCGCCGCGCCTGCCTGGACCGCCCCCGGAAGCGTTCGCGACCCGCCTCGTGCTCATGGGCCGCGCCCTTGGCGATTACGCCAGCTTGTTGCTCGCGCCGATCCATCTTTTCATGGAACGCCAGGTGTTCCCGGCCTACGACCCGGCGTTGAGAAATGCAACGCCGTTTTTCCCGTATCACGCACTCTTCCTCGGCGGCCTGCTCTTCGCCGCCGCGCTGGGCTGCGGCGCGTGGCAACGCGCACCCGGCCGCGCATTGCGCGTCGCGGGCGCGGGCTGGTTCCTCGTTGGCTTCCTGCCGATCTCGAACCTCGTGCCGCTTAACGCCAGCGTCGCCGAGCACTGGCTCTACGTGCCCAGCATCGGCTTCCTGCTCTTTGCCCTCGGCTGCTGGCAGGCGCTCCCCGCCACGCGCCAACCCGTCGTTGCCACCGCCTGTCTCAGTCTCGCCGTGCCGTTGCTGATGCTGCGCACGAATCTGCGCAGCGCCGATTGGCTTGACCAAAAGACGTTCGTTCAACAAACCATCGAAGCCGGCGGACGCAGCCCACGCCAGCGCCTCATGTATGGCGGCATCCTCTTGCGCCGCGGCCAATATGCCGCCGCCGAAACCGTCGAGCGCGACCTCGCCCGCGATTGCCCGAAGCTGACTGCCGCGCAGATTCAACTCGCCTTGAACCTCAGCCTCCAGGGCCGCTACGAGGAAAGCGAAGGTCTCCTGCGCGACGTGCTCGCGAAGCGTAACTTCGACGACCCTCGCATGGTCCTCGCCGCCACCCGCGCGCTCGCCCAACTGCCCACCGGCTCCGACGCCGAAAGCCGCGCGCGCCGCGAAGCCGACCGCGCCCAACTGGCCGTGGAACTCGACGCCGCCCTGCGTCGCACGCCCGACCGCTGGGACCTCATCAACATGAAAGCGCAACAGCTCGCCGAGCATGGCGATCTGACTGGCGCCATCCAGCTCACCACTGACTACGCGCAGACCCATTGGTGGCATTACGACAGTCATCTGCTCCTCGGCGAATTATCCTACGACAACGGCCGGCCCGACGCGGCGCTCGCTTGTTACGAAGACGCCAGCCGGCTTGACGTTCACGAGGCCACGACCTGGCCGCGCCGCGCCGCGCTCCACCTCTTGCGCGGCGAGCCGGCTCTTGCCTACGACGTGCAGCAAGTCGCCCTGCGCCGCGCGCCCGCCGACCCAGCGAATCATCGGTTGCTCGCCCTGATCCTCAATCAGCTCGGCCGGACCGAGGAAGCCAACGGCGAAACCGCGCAAGCCAATCGCCTCCAAGCCGCCAGCGCCGCCGTCGGCGCGGCGATGGTTGATTAAAAAACGCGCGGTGGACTGCCTTACCTTGCGCCTCGCGCTGCCGCTGCCACTTTGTCATCCCAAACTACAAGCGAGGGACCACCTTCTGTCATCCCGAGCGCAGTCGAGGGACCTCTTACTATTGTCTGGCTCAGTTGATGAACAAATCGCCCTCACGACATTCTGCGAGCCAGACAGTCAGCAAGCGATCCTTCGACAAGCTCAGGATGACAGAAAAGTAACCGTTTAAAAAACGGAACACCTCCGCGCGCCGCCACCTTCACTCCGGCGACATCGCCCAAAAGCGTTCGCACGCCGCCTGCCAGTTCCGCGTTTCCACGGCGCGACGCGCCGCGGCTCCGATCCGCGCCCGCAGCTTCGCGTCGCGCACGAGCACGTCAATCACGCGCGCGAGATCGGCCGCGTCCAGCCCGCGCGTGACAAAGCCGCTGACTCCTTCTTGCACCAATTCCTGCGGCCCTTTTTGATCGGATACAACCACGGACAATCCACTCGCCTGCGCTTCGATCACCACGTTGCCAAAGGTGTCC
>JAFAXH010000094.1 GCA_019241085.1 Verrucomicrobiota bacterium
CCGCGATCTCCGGCTCGTCGGGCAGATCGACGCGTTTAAATTTCAACCCACTGCCGGCTGCCGCGGGCCGCAAGGTGAGCTTGACCTGCGCGCCGGTGTGCAGCGCGACGCCCGCGAGGCTGGCGGGTTTGCCCAAGGTGTGTTGAAAAGCAGCGGAACTGGCGTCGGTCGTCGGCATGGAGAGCGGGGAAATTTTTAATGAAAAAATCAGTCGTTGATGAGGTCGCGCATCAGCGCGCGGTTGCGGCCGACGAGAAAGAGCGAGTCGATGTAGCGGGCGTTGGTTTTGCGCATCCGGGTGACGACGACACGGGCCACGGCGACAAAAAACTTCAACGCCGCCGCTGGTTGCACGCCGGCGAGCACGCGGAACACCGCCTGCGATGCCTTCAGGCAGACGCACTCAGTCTCGGCGAGGACATCCGCCATGCGCGGGCCTTCATCGACCAGCGCCAGTTCACCGAGGAAATCGCCCTCGCCGAGGACGGCCAGGTCGAATTCCTGATTTTTGCGCCGATGCCGCACCCGCGCCTTGCCGTCGAGGATGACGAACATGCAGTCGCCCGCTTCGTCCTGGCGCACGACGTAGCTGCCAGCGGTGAAACGCACGGTGTCCGTGAGTTCCAGAAATGTTTTCAGCTCGTCGAGGGTGAATTCCGCAAACAGCGGAATGCGTTGCAACAGCGCGAGGGTTTCGGCGGGGTCCATAGTGGGCACGGGGCGGGGAGCGGGCAGCGGATCTGGGCTGGCTTCACGATGAACACGAACTGCCAGCGGAGGAAAGCAAAAGTTCGCGGCGGAAAATTTCCCTCACGCGCCGCCGGATTCCAGCCGGCCATCGCGCAGGCGGATGCGGCGGCTCGCGGCGCGCGCGACTTCCTCGCTGTGCGTGACGATGAGCAATGTCGTCAACCCCGCGGCGGCAACGCGGGAAAAAACCTCCACCACGCGCGCCGCGCCTTGGCTGTCGAGGTTGCCCGTCGGCTCGTCGGCGAGCAGCAGACGCGGGCGATGCACGAGGGCGCGGGCAATCGCAGTGCGTTGCAGCTCGCCGCCACTGAGTTGGTGGACGAAGTGGTTGGTCCGGTGCGCGAGACCGACTAATTCCAGCAGTTCCAGCGCGCGCGGCCGAATGCGGGCGGGCGATTCGCCGGCGAGCAGGCGCGGCAGACACACGTTTTCCAGCACGTTCATCGTCGGCAGGAGATTGAAGAATTGGAACACGATGCCGAGATCGTGCCGGCGATAGCGCGTCAGCGCCCGATCATCGGCAGAGTGCAGCGCGAGATCGCCGACGAAAAGCTCGCCGCTCGTCGGCTGATCCAGACCGCCGAGCAGATGGAGCAGCGTGCTCTTGCCGCAGCCGCTCGGGCCGGTGACGGCGACGAAATCCTTTTCCGCAATCTCCAGCGAAAGGTCGTCCAGCGCGCGCACGGGCTGGCCCGCGGCGTCAGCCGGCGCAGGATCGCCGTAAGCGCGGCAAACGCGCACGAGACGGATCAACGGCGGCGGCGTCATCCGTGATGGCTAAGGCTCGCTGAGCAACGCAATCGAGGCCGTGTAGCCATGCACGTAGTTGTGCGCGCCGACCGGGCCGATCTCGCCATTGCAAAAAAATCCGGTGCCGGGCAGCGGGCCGAAAACCTCGCCGAGCACGCCAGCGTCGTGATCCGGCGCCCGGAACAATCCGCGTCCGCGCCCGGTGCAGGGAAAGAGCAGACTGGCGAAGGCGCGGTCACCGATCTGCTCGCGCGCGGCGTGACACAACTCGCGCAAATCCTCGTCCGCGCTGTCGCGGTCGCGGAGCTGGTATTGCAACGTTTGTCCGACGCGCAGGTGGCTGCTGATCGCGACGGCGCCGGTCTTTGGGTCCGCACCGAGAATGTTGCGGATGAGGAAATCGCCGCGCTTGTATTCTTCGAGATATTCACTCATCGCCAGACCGGCGAAGAGGTTGCCCTGCGCGCGGGCTTTCTCCTTTTCACTCAAGCCTTGGAAGACGGTGTTGAGCACTTCGTAAGCGGGCCGGGAGCCGAGCGTGAGCAGGTGATTTCCCTTCGCGCCCGTCACCGTGAGCGGCTCGCCGATGGGCCGGCAGCCCTGGCTGACGATGGTTTGCACCCGCACTCCGCCGCCGCTGAGCGCGAGCGCCAGGGCGTCCCCGCGGCTGGCATGGCCATCGCGGAAAAGGACGATTTCCTCCGCCGGCCCACTTTCCGCCTCCGCGCCGTCGTCTCCGTCGTTGTTTCCAGTTTGCCCGCCTTTGCCCCTGGGAGTGCCGCCGCTGGCCAGGCCGCCGATGGACGGCACGCCGGGGTAGGCGGCGTTCCACTCGCCCAACCAGCGGTCCACGGACAGTCGGAACGGATTGGCCAGCACGATCCAGGTGTCCACGTCCTCGGCGCCCAGCCCGCTCTCGCCATGCCAGAACGCCGGGCCAGTCGATGCTTCCAACTGTCCTTGCGTGAACTCAAACGCCGTGACGCGCGTCTGTGGCAACGAGAGCAGCAGTAGGGAAAAACCGGGTTTGTCCTCGGCTTCCAGATTCGTGCCGATGAGGCCGGCGCCGGTGGAACCGATCAGGAGCGGCGCGCGGCCATACACGCGCACGAGTTCGAGAAAATCTTCCAAATGAGCGAGGTAATCGCTGGTCGCGAAGACGATGGCAACGCTCACGTCCGCGCCCAATTCTGCGCGCGCCTCCTTGGCGGCAGCGATGACTTTCTGCTCGGAAAAAGCCGAGACGACCAGACGGGAAGCAGCGCGGTTTTTTGTCACGGACTAAAATTTCGCAGGGAACCGCCTCGCGCGCAATGGCCGGCCGGGGTCGGTTGGGTTGAAAATTTCACGCGCGGCGCGCGGGTCATGCCAGCGCCAGGGCGAGTTGCTGGCCTTCCGGGCTGTCTGGCGCGAGCGATCCGATGCCGTCGGTTGGTTCCATCGTCAGAGCAAAACGCACGCCCAGCCCGAGCAGACGCACGCTCTGTTGCGCCGGCTCGCGCCGCGCCCAACCGGTGGCGAGCAGCGCGCGGAAAATTTCCAGGTCCGGCGAATGCCCGACGCGTTCGACGGTGGTGCGCGAGAAATCGGCGAAGCGGATTTTGACGAATAATTTGTGCAAACTCCGCGCCGGCTTGCCCGCGGCGGTTTCCTTCGCCGCCGCCTTGGCGAGGTCGTCGAGCAGCCCGGCGTGGAGTTCGCCCAACTGCTCCTGGCATTCGCGTAGCGTGTCGAGGTTGAAGGAAAACGTGTTCTCCGTGCTCAAACTTTTCCGCAGCCGATCCGGCTCGACCGGGCGGTCGTCCAGGCCGCGGCAGCGGTCAAAAAGCTCCGAGCCGAACTTGCCGAATTGCGCGTGCAGCTCGACGCGCGAGAACGCTTGCAACTGCCCGCAAGTTTCGACGCCCAGCGCCGCCAGCCGGCGCGCGGAAACGCCGCCGACGCCGGGTATCCGCCGCACGGGCAGTTCGCGCAGGAACGCGGCGACCGCACTCGGCTTGATCGTGTGCTGGCCGTCCGGCTTGCGCCAGTCGCTGGCGATTTTGGCGAGCATTTTGTTCGGCGCGATGCCGGCGGAAGCGGTGAGCTGGGTTTCGGAAAAAATGCGGGCGCGAATCTCGCGCGCCACCTCGGTCGCGGGCCGGTCGAGGTGCGTCACGTCAAGATACGCTTCATCCAGCGAGAGCGGCTCGACGAGCGGTGTGTATGCCAGAAAGATGGCGCGAATCCGGGCGCTCTCGGCGCGATACACGTCGAAGCGGGTGGGCACCACGACGAGGTGCGGGCATTTTTCCAGCGCCAGAAACGTCGGCATCGCCGAGCGGACGCCGAACTCGCGCGCGAGATAATTGCAGGTCGTCAACACGCCGCGCCGTGAACGCGAACCGCCGACGCCCAGCGGCACGTCGCGCAATTCCGGCCGGTCGCGCATCTCGATTGCCGCGTAAAAGCAGTCCATATCGAGATGGATGATCTTGCGGCTGCCGAGATGTTCGGGAGCGGCTTCCATGTGTGCTGGTTCAATCCGGGATTAACGGCAAGCGAGAAGATGCGGGCTAGCTTTGTTCCCAATGCCTGCGAGTGCGGAGAGATGAATCAAACCATCATTTCCACGAACACAAACCGCCGGTCGAACCGCCCGCCGGCGTGTTGCCGGCAGCAATCGCGGCAGGCCAGCGGACGTCGCGGCGGGATCGGCCGCACGCGGCGCAAAATCATGCCGCATCGTGGACATTGATACACATGCCGGCGGGCGACGGCGCGGCGCGGCAGCGGCAACTGGTGGCAGCGTTCCTCGCCGGCGATGCCAAGCTCGACGCAAGCCCGGCGCCACTCCGGTCCGTGCGCCGCGATCTTGCCGCGACGCCGCGACCGATGATGATGATGGCCACCCGTCGCGATGCCCGCGCGCCAGTGCGCGACCAGGTGCGCCAATTCGTGCCGCAGCGTTCGCTCAACCTCGCCGGGCAGCGCACGCAGCATCGGATTCAACACCACGGCCCACCGCGCCGGAAACGCCTGGCCCGCCGTGCTGACCAGCCGCGGATTCCAACGGGCGGTGACACTTTTTGCCAGCGCTTCGCAGCCGGGCAGGTTCAGGAGCAGCGCCTGTGCGCGGCTGGTCAATTCCGGGTCCTCCGGGTCGGCTTCCAAACCGTGCGCGCCGCGACGCCGCAGCGTGGGCGCAGCCACGGTCGCCGGTCGCGGCGGAGATTGCGCGGCTTTGAAAAGAAATCCAGGAAAAAGGAGCTGTTGTAATCCGTAACGCATTTGCAGCGATTGGGACTGGGAGCGCGAGCAGCAGCAGCCTAGCACGACTGGCAAGTCTCCAGGTTTGTGGCAGCAATCGGCGCATGGATTAACCCACGTCGGGCAGCGGTAGTCTTCGTGGTTTTTTAAGACAGAATTAACAGAATTTTACCGAATTTCGCGGCGCTAAATCCTGACCTTTTTGCCTCTGCCTAATTCTGTTTAATTTTGTTAATTCTGTCTGAAATCTGGCCGCGCCCTAACTTCTGGCGGCTGGCATCCTCGGATTGCCAGTGCGATTTTGCCATCATGCCCACGACGCACACCTTCCTGCAAATCGACGCCTTCACGAGCGAGCCGCTGACCGGCAACGCCTGCGCGGTGGTCTTCGACGCGGACGATCTCGACGGGAAAACCATGCAGGCCATCGCGCGCGAGATGAATTTGTCGGAGACCGCTTTTCTGCGGCGTTCGGCCGTCGCCGATTTTGGCGCGCGTTATTTTACGCCCACGGTGGAAATCCCGCTGGCCGGTCATCCGACCATCGCCGTCGCCTGCGCGCTCGTCAGCAGCGGCCGGCTGAAGTTGCACGAAGCGGAAACGACGTTTTCCCTGGAACTGCCCGTCGGACCCATCCGCGTGGACGTGACGAAATCCGCGACCGACAGCGGTTTCCACGAAGCGAGCATGTGGCAAATGCAGCCGGTGTTTGGCGCGACCTACGCGGCCGACGAAGTGCTCCCGATTTTTGGTTTGTCGAAGGCGGACGCGCTGCCCGGCGCGCCGGTGCAAACCGTGAGCACGGGCACGTTGCAACTGATGCTGCCGCTCCGCGACCTCGCAGCCTTGCGCCGCGTGCAAATCGACCAGCCGGCGCTCGCGGCGTTTTGCGAACGCACGGACAACGAATTCTTCAGCACGCACCTGTTTTGCCCGGAAGGCGCGACGAAGCAGGGGCGGACGTTTGCGCGGCATTTTACCAATCCGCCCGGATTGTTTGAAGACCCGTTCACCGGTTCGGCGACCGGCGGCATGGGCGCGTATCTGTGGCATCACGGGCTGATCGACTCACCGCGATTTGTCGCCGAACAAGGCCATTGGATGGGTCGGCCCGGACGTGCCCGCGTGGAAGTCGTCGGGCCGCCCGACGCCATCCAAACCGTGAAAGTCGGCGGGCCGGCGGTCGTCGTCTTGCGCGGAGAGCTGTTAATCTAGGTGGATCGCACGCTCCGTTGCGCGATCCACTTTGCCTTATCCTAGATACGGGATTGTCAGCGGCCCGCGCGGCAGCACGGCGACGCGCGCGGCCGGACCGCGCCGGGCGAGTTCTTTCGCGACCGCGGCGCCGATGTCGCGGCAGGGCTGGAGATGCGCGGCACGCACCATTTCCTCCGGCAGCGAACTGTGGAGCAGCACGCGCGCTTTGCGTTGCACGAGCGCCTGAATCTGCGCCTGCCATTGCTCGGGGCGCGTCTGACCCCAGCTAGCCACGCCGGCGAGGATTTCCTCCGGGCTGCGAGCCGCGCGCAGGATTTGGTCGAACGGGCTGCCGTCCGGCACGCCGTCGCCGCAATCGCAGGCGAGGATGATGAGTCCGCCCTCGCGCACGATGCGCGCGGCGGCGCTCATGCCTTTGACGCCTTGGTAAAGATTCATGTCGAGCGGGTAGCCGCTGTTCGTGGTGACGACCACATCGAACGGCGCGTCCACCTTTTGCATCGCTTCCGCGCGCACGGCTGCGCAGCCGCGCCGGTGCGCCTCGACCATGTCGCCGGCAAAGACGCCGGTGACGCCGCGCTCGTCGTTGAGTGTCACGTTCAAGAGAAAATTCGGACCGACCGCCGCGCTCGTGGCGATGTCGCGCAATTCCTCCCAAAGCGGATTGCCCTCGGTGACGCCGAAGGTCGCGCGCGGGTCGCCGATGTTGACGGCATTGTGGCTGGCGAGCACGCTTTCCAAGCCGGCGACGCCGGGGATTATGCCCTTCGGCCCGCCGCTGAAGCCGGCAAAGAAATGCGGCTCGATGAAGCCGGTGACGATGCGCAAATCGGCCTCGAGCGCGAGCGTGTGAATCAGCGCCGGCGTCCGGCCGTCGCGCATGAGGCCGACGCGCGTCAGCGCCTGCGGATTTTCCGGCTCGTGGTTGCGCACGCGATAGTCGCGCACCACGGCGGGCGTGAGCATTTCCTCCAACTCCGCGCGCGTGTTCGGCCGATGCGTGCCGAGCTGGTTGAGGAGCAGGATGTGATCGCGCGCCACGCCGGCGTCGTTTTCCAAATACTCGAGCAGCCAGGGAATCAGCCGCTCATTCGGCGTGGCGCGCGTGATGTCGGTGAAGGTGATGCAAACGCGCGTTTTGGCGTGGACGAGTTCGCGCAACGGCCGCGCGCCGATGGGCGAGTCCAACGCCGCGCGCACGGCCGCTTTCTCGTCCGCTAACGCCGCGGCGTGCGTCGGCTGGATGACCGTCGTGCGGTCATCGGGAAATTCGACAGGCAAATGGCCGCGGCCGTAGGCGAGGAGGATTTGCATGACCACAATTTAACTTAACGACAGGCTTCGCGGCGGCCAAGAGGCCGGTTATTCGAACAGGTGCTTCGATTGCCAAACAAAATTGGGTCGCTGCGTAGTGCGATGATATGTGACGGCCCCGTCCACACCTTCGACACACCGGAATCGTTTCGTCGTGAGAGCGAGCATAGCACAGCGCGTCGTATAACACGCTGGATGCTCACCGTTGCCAGCCCAATGCTGAATAAGAACGTCATTTGCAAGTTCCCAAGTCCCGGAACTGAGAAGATGTTCCCAAGTCGGACGCGGATGGTCCAAGGCGTGAAATCTCCGTGCGTAGAGAAAGCGTCCGTTTGGACGAAACTTCACCACAATATCAATCAGGCAGGCACCTTGGCTGTCGCTGCCTTGCTTCTGCCGTGTCCAGCGACCGAGCAGGCGATGCCGTAGCGTCGCCGACGAAGCTTTGTGGATGGAAACGTCATCGGCATTGACGGGGCAACCAATCGCCAGGACGAGCGCGCCACAAAGGAGAATTTGCAAAATTAACTTCACGAAAAATGCTGCCTAGCCTTACCTACGCCGCGTCAATCTCCGCGATGCGCGCGCTGTGGCGGCCGCCTTCAAAGGGCGTTTCGAGCCAGATTTTTACGATGGTCAGCGCTAAGTCCAGCGGGACGGTGCGTTCGCCGATGCTCAGGCAATTCGCGTCGTTGTGCTGCCGGCCCCAGCGGGCGGTTTGCTCGTTCCAGCAGAGCGCGCAACGCACGCCGCGCACGCGGTTGGCCACGATGGCTTCGCCGTTGCCGCTGCCGCCGAAGACGATGGCGCGCTCGGCTTCGCCCTTGGGCACGGCCTCGGCGGCGGGTCGGACAAATTCCGGGTAGCCGTCGCCGGGATTGAGCGTGAAGGCGCCTTTGTCCACGACCTCGTGGCCGGCGTCGAGCAGGAATTTTTTGACGGCTTCTTTGTAATTAAAACCAGCGTGATCGGAGCCAAGGGCGATTTTCATGGGAAACGGGATGATTGGACAGAATTAACAAAATTTTCAGAATTGGGCAGAAGAAAGATTTTGTTCGCCGATGAGTATCTTCGTCGAGGTTGGGAAAAACAGACTTCTCCGCATGAGCGCCACCGACTTTGCACCTTATCAAAATCTGCTCGCCCGCACGCGCGAGATCGCGCTGCTCGACTCCGCTGCGCGCCTGCTCGAATGGGATCAGGAAACCGGCATGCCGCCGCGGGCGGTCGATTGGCGCGCGGAGCAGCTCGCGTTTTTCGGTGGACGCACGCACCGGTTGTTCACGTCGGCGGAGGTTGGCGACTGGCTCAAAGCCTGCGAGGATCAAGGCTTCGGCGAAGGCACGGCGGCAGCGACCAACGTGGCGGGCTGGCGGCGGAAATACGACCGCGCGACGCGGGTGCCGGCGGCGTTGGTGGAAGAGTTTGAGCGCGCGAAAACCCACGCACGCACGGCTTGGGTTGAGGCGCGGGCGCACGCGGATTTTCGCCGCTTTCAGCCGCATCTGGAGACGATTTTCGTGCTGAGCCGGCAACTGGCGGATTGCTGGGGCTACGCGTCGGATCGTTACGACGCCTTGCTGGAAGAATACGAACCCGGCGCGCGGGCGGCCGACCTCGCCACACTCTTTGCCGCGCTGCGGCCTGCGTTGCTGGAAATCCTCGGGCCGGCGATGGAAAAATCCGCGCGCACACCCGCCGATTTGCTCCGCGGCGAGTATCCCGAGGAGCAACAGGCCGCGTTCAACCGGGAGATTGCCGCGGCGTGCGGCTTCGACTTCGAGGCCGGGCGCATTGATACCACTACGCACCCGTTTTGCACTACCCTAGCGCCGGGCGACTGCCGGCTGACGACGCGCTATGACAGAACGAATTTTTTCGTGTCGCTCTACGGCGTCTTGCACGAGGCCGGGCACGGCATGTATGAGCAGGGTCTGGACGCCGCGGCATTCGGCACGCCGGCGGGCAGCGCAGCCTCGCTCGGTGTGCATGAATCGCAATCGCGTCTGTGGGAAAATCTTGTTGGCCGCGCGCCCGAATTCTGGGAACGCTGGCTGCCGCGCGCGACGCATTATTTTCCCCGACTCGCCGGCCGCACGCCCGCGGAATTGACGGCGGCCGCCAACCGCGTGGCGCCGACGTTCATCCGGGTGGAAGCCGATCAGGTCACCTACGATCTGCACATCATTTTGCGGTTTGAAATCGAACGCGCGCTGCTCGCCGGCGACCTCGCCGTGGCCGACGTGCCGGCGGCGTGGAATGCGGCGTTCGAGCGTGCGTTCGGGCTGAAGGTGCCCGACGATGCGCGCGGCTGCTTGCAGGATACCCATTGGGCCGTGGGATTGGTCGGTTATTTCCCGACCTACACGCTCGGCAACCTCAACGCGGCGCAGCTTTTCACCCAAGCGCGCAAGGAACGACCGGAGATCGACGCCGGTTTGCGCGCAGGCCAATACACGCCGCTGCTAGCGTGGATGCGGGAAAAGGTGCATCGGCTCGGCCAACGCCATTTGCCGCCGCAACTGCTGACGCATGCCACTGGCCGTCCGACGCAAGCCGACGATTACATCGCCACGCTCAGGGCGCGGTTTGGTTGAAAAATGCCACACGCGCCCGCGCCCGCCGGCTCAGCGTCCGTTGCCAGTGTTGCGATTCGTGCGAATCACGATTTCCACCCGGCGATTGAGCTGCTGCGCCTCGACGCTGCCCCCGGCGACGAGCGGCCGGCGGCTGCCCCAGCCGCGCGTCTGGATGCGCGCTGCGTCGATGCCGGCGTCGCGGACCAGCCAGTCTTTCACGCTGGCGGCGCGCTGTTCGCTGAGCGTCTGATTGTATTGCGCCCCGCCGAAGGTGTCGGTGTGTCCGTCGATGATGAAGGTCGCCTGCGGGTTCTGCCGGATGAGCTGCCCGAGCTTTTGCAAGCTGCTGGCCGCGTCGCCACGCAGCACGGCGCTGTCGTAATCGAAGAGCAAATCGGTCGGCAGCAGGATCGGCCCCTCTTTCCCAGTGAGCGGGCCGCGCTGGCTGAGCAAGCCATCGAGGTTGGAAAAATTCGGCGTGCCGACGTTCGGTCCGGCGTTGGCGCGGGTCTGGTCGTCGGGACCGTTGACGTTGAACGACGGGTGCGAGCGCGTGACGTTGGGTTTGCGGGCCAGCAGGTCGCTGGTCAGCGCGTTCAAATCGCTGGGCAGCTCGCTGGTGTTGCCCTCGTGCAAGACGCGCGAGACGGACTCCGGGTTGTTGTCCACCCGCGGCTTGTCCATCGCCATCGTCTGGTCGGTGACCTTCGGCGCGGCGATCACCTCGTTCGCGCGCGCCATGAGCTGGTCGAACGTCGGCTTGTCGCCGGGGATTTGAATGTCCGCCGGTTTCGTATCGGGCGTCGTCGGCGGCTTGTCGAGCGGCTGCGGCTGGGCGTTGCCGGGGTCAAGCAGCTTCGGGTCGATCTCGACCTGCCGGATGTTGAAGGCCGGCGGCACGATGCGATCGTAAAACGCCGGGCTGAGCGTGTGCAGCCGCGCCACGCGCACCACGCCGAAGAGCGCGGCGTGAATCGCGAAGGTCAGCAGCAACGCCGGCACGATCCAGCGCGCCACCGGCCCGATGGGTCGGCGCCGCACGGCCGCAAAGGTGGGCGTGCGTGCGGAAAATGAACTCGTGGCGCTGCTGGCGGCCATGTTCAACTCTGGGGCAACGTTTTCAGTTTGCCGATGAAGGCGCTCGGGCCGCCGGGTTCGTAGCCGAGTTCACCGACCGGTTTGCCGTCGGCGTTCAGGACGATGATCGTGGGATAACCCTCGATTTTGTATTGTTGCGCGAGCTTCTGATTTTGCGCTTTCACCGCGGCCGTTTGCTGGACGCTGCGCGGGAAATCGACCTTCACGAGGACGAGGTTTTTCGCGGCGAAATCCTTGAACTCCGGCGTGGAAAACACTTCCTTGTCGAGCTTCATGCACCAACCGCACCAGTCGGAGCCGGTGAAATCGAGGAGCACCATTTTTTTCTCGTTCTTGGCCGTTTGGAGCGCGTTTTGGTAGTCGGTCGTCCAGGACGAGTCCTCCGCCGCGCGCGCCGTTTTGGGCGCAACGGTGACGGCAACGAACAACGCAAGGACGGCGGCGAGAGCAGTGAGGGCTTTCATGGTTATTAAGGTTCGGTCGAGCGTGGAGCAGACGTGGGGTATCGCTCAAAGAACCAATCGCGGGTTTTGACCAGTTCACAAGAAGGATTGTTCAACGAATCCAATTCCGTTTCGGTGCGAATCCCCAAGCTCGGAAGATATGTTCGCGTCGACTTCCGCGTGCGAGGGCTGGTGGTTTTCCTTCTTTTTCCCTTCCGTGCGAAATCAAATTTTGCTTAAACCGACGCAGTCGGCAGAACACCCCCCGCACTCCTACTATTCAACCATTACACATGAACGGCACATCATCCCCTCAAAATTTCGTGACGCCCGCGCGCTTGGAAACCAAGCACTGGCTTGTCATCTTTGCTTCTTCGCTGGGCACCGTGTTCGAGTGGTATGATTTTTACATCTACGGGACGCTGGCGGCGTTTTTCGGCAAGCTCTTTTTTCCGCCCGGTAACGACACAGCGGCATTTCTTTCGTCACTCGCTCTCTTTGGCGTCGGGTTCTCGGTGCGGCCATTTGGCGCGTTGGTCTTCGGCCGCATCGGTGATCTTGTCGGGCGAAAATATACATTCCTGGTGACGATCATCATAATGGGTCTTTCAACCGCGCTGGTCGGGTTATTGCCGAGCTACGCGCAAATCGGCTGGGCGGCGCCGGCGTTGCTGATCACCCTGCGCATACTCCAGGGCCTTGCGCTCGGCGGCGAATATGGCGGCGCGGCGACCTACGTGGCCGAACACGCGCCGCAAGGCCAACGCGGCTCCTACACCAGCTGGATTCAGACCACGGCGACGCTCGGTTTTTTCCTCTCGCTTGCAGTCATCGGTCCATTGCGCGCTGGCATGACGGCTATGACGCCCAGTCCAGCGGACCCGAAGGCGATGGTTACGACCTTCGAGGCTTGGGGATGGCGCATCCCGTTCTTGGTTTCTGTTCTTCTGCTGGCTGTTTCCGTTTATATCCGGCTCAAGCTTCAGGAGTCGCCCATCTTTGCCGAGATGAAGGCCACGGGTAAAGGTTCCAAGGCGCCGCTAAGTGAGAGCTTCACACGATGGGTTAACTTGAAGATCGTGCTGCTCGCGCTGCTTGGCGCGGCCGCCGGCCAGGGCGTGGTGTGGTATGCAGGTCAGTTCTACGCGCTTTTCTTCCTCACCACAGTTTTGAAAGTGCGCGTGCTCACCGGCTACTGGCTTGTAGCGATCGCATTACTCATTGGCACGCCATTTTTTATTCTCTTCGGCAAACTCTCCGACAGGATCGGCCGCAAGATCATCCTGCTGAGCGGCTGCCTGTTGGCTGTGCTGACATATCAGCCAATCTTCAAGTCAATCACTCACTATGCTAACCCTGCGCTCGAAGAAGCGGTGCAGAGCACACCGATCACGCTCCACACGCAAGACTACGAAACTCCGGTTGCTCTGACTTTCTCCGCAATCAAGGATGCTGCCGGCCAGATCATCGGTGCCAAGCGCGCCGACACGCCGACGAACAAAGCGCGCGCTTACCTCAACGGCAAAGGTATTCCTTTTACCCTTGAAGCCGCCGAAGGCGATCAACCTCTGGTAATGCACGTCGGCAGCGCGAAAACCGTTTCCGGCTTCGATGCCAAAGCCTACGACGCTGCTTTGGCCGATACTGGCTACACGAAGATCGTTGACCCGAAAACCAAGGCCGCCGATGAGTCACGAATCAATCAGCCCATGCTCGTTCTGCTGCTGAGCATCCTGATGATCTACGTCACGATGGTTTACGGCCCTATCGCCGCATTCCTCGTCGAGTTGTTCCCGACACGCATTCGCTATACGTCGATGTCGCTGCCTTATCACATTGGCAACGGTTGGTTCGGCGGATTCTTGCCGTTGATCGCGACTTCCTTTGTCGTCTTCACTGGCAACATATACAACGGACTTTGGTATCCAATCGTCATTGCCGCGATGACCTGCATTGTAGGTCTCTTTTTGCCGGAAACCAAGGATCGACCGTTGCACCACGATCCGGCGTCGCCGGATTATCCGGGTTAAATCCAGAGCGACTGACCCGAGAAAGGCGCGGCGCACGGACCGGGCGGGAAAACGCTCGCGTCGCGTGCGCCGCGTTTTTTTTGCTATTTCCGGCGACTTGCTTCCCACGGCTGGCGACCTAGGATGAAAGTCACGCGCCCGCGTGCGAATCCCGCGCGTAAGCTCCGTGCGCGAGCGCGCCAACAATTTTCCACATGACCGATTCTCAACGCCCATTTGACCCCGTCGTGCCCGCCGCCGGCTGGCACATGCTGCACCTGTTTTACCGCGTCGAACACGGCCAGTGGCAACTGCTCTCCGACGACGAACAGCGCGCGGCCAAGACCCGTCTCGCTGAGCTGGTGCAGGAAATCCGCGCCGTCGCCGATACGCAGCTTTTAACCCTGAGCATCGCCACGCCGAAGGCCGATCTTGGGTTTGTGCTCACCACGCCCGATTTGCAGACGGCCAATGCTTGGGAAAAACGGCTGAGCCTCTCGCTCGGCCCCGACATTCTCACGCCGGTATTTAGTTATCTTTCGCTCACTGAGTTGAGCGAATACACGACGACGGCCGACGATTACGCCGCCGAGACGCTGCGCGGCGAACGCGGCCTCGCGCCCGACTCGCCCGAATACGCAGCGGCGCTCACCGAGTTCCAGGAACGCATGAAACACTACGGCCAATGGCGCCTGTATCCGCCGCTGCCGGCTTGGCCAGTCGTCTGCTTTTATCCGATGAGCAAGCGCCGCGGCAACACGCAAAACTGGTATCGGCTCAGCTACAAGGAGCGCAAGGAACTCATGGCCGGCCACGCCCGGATCGGACGCACTTGGGCGGGTAAAATCAAACAGATCATCAGCGGCTCGACCGGCCTGGACGATGCCGAATGGGGCGTCACGCTCTTCTCCCGCAGCACCGAGGAGATCAAAGGCATCGTGTATGAAATGCGCTTCGACGCGGTCAGCGCGGAATACGCGGAATTTGGCGAATTTTACATCGGCCTCCAGCTCCCGCTCGGCGAATTGTTCAATCGGTTGCAACTCTGAAGCGGTCGCGCGCCAAGGGCGCAAAGCCGCAAAGGAGGAGAAGAAAAAATTAGTGAAATTTAAAAATCCGCCGAGCGCATTTTTCGCCGCCGCTTTCTTCCTGTCATCCTGAGTTTGTCGAAGGATCACTTACTGCCTGCCTTGGTTCGCAGCGTTTCCTAAACGCGGTTCGGGCATCCACCGAGCCAGACAATAATAAGAGGTCCCTCGACTGCGCTCGGGATGACAAAAAAAGAGACATCCTCTCGTGCTCAAATTCCGTTTGGGAACGAGAGAAGAGATTCAGCTTTTGCTGTTGATTCAGCATTCAAATTTTTCCTTCCTTCCTTTGCGGCTTTGCGACCTTTGCGCGAGGCTTCCTCCGGCATCGCCCGCCATGCAGCCCAAGCTCGCACGACTCACCGAAATTGTAGAAAAAAACGCCCCGCTGCTCGTGGCGTATTCCGGCGGCGTGGACAGCGCTTACTTGCTCGCCGCGGCCACGCAAATTCTCGCGCCGGCCGCGGTGCTCGGTGTCATCGCTGACAGCCCAAGCCTGCCGCGCCGCGCTCTGACCGACGCGCTCGCGCTCGCGCAAGCCATCGGCGCCCGCGTGGAAGTCGTGCGCACGGAAGAAATGGCCGATCCGAACTACGTCGCCAATCCACTCAACCGTTGCTATTTTTGCAAAGCCGAACTCTTTACCCGGCTCGACACCCTGGCGCGTGAGCGGGGATTCGCCGCCATCGCCTACGGCGAAAATGCCGACGACATGCGCCAGGTGCGCCCCGGCCGGCAGGCCGCCGCTGAATTCCGCGTGCTCGCGCCGCTGCGCGATGCGGATTTAACCAAACAGGAAATTCGCGCCCTCTCGCGCGAACTCGGCCTGCCCACCGCCGATGCACCGGCCCAGCCGTGCCTTAGTTCGCGCGTGCCGCACGGTTCGCCTGTCACCTTGGAGGCGCTGGCGCTGATCGAGCGCGGCGAAGAATTTGTCCGCAGCCTCGGTTTTCGCGTTTTCCGCGTGCGTCATTACACCGAGCCGGTTGCGGATGGCGTCACGCCGACTCCGCGCGCGCGGGTTCAGATCGCTCCGGAGGAAATGTCGGCGCGCTTGCCCGGTCTTGTTTCCACGCTCGAACGCGGCTTGCGCGACCTCGGCTACGCGACGGTCGAGATCGATCCGGCCGGTTACCGTTCCACCGCGTGAGGGTCGGCCGATTTTCACGAGGCAGGCGTTCCACCCGTCGCGCCCGCGGTTGGCATTCGATTGCAAAGACGTGTCTGATGAGATTGTCGAGGACGCCTCGGAAAGCGTCGAAGAGAACGCCGCGGTGGCTGACCTGCCGCCGCTGACGCGCGCGCCGCGCGCGTTGCGCACTCACTTCGCGCGGCACAACCGGCAGGCGCTGTTCCTTGCGTTCGCTTCGTTGCTCCTGGCCGTTACATTTTGGGTGTTGCTCTACCTGGCGTTTTACTGGCTTACGCTCGTCGCCACGACCGTGCGCGGCAGCATGAATGCCGAACCGCTGGAACGCATCGGCGACGCGCGGCAACTCGTGGGACCCTATTTTTTCTGGCTGTTCGCCGCCGGGGCGGGCGCGCTGATGCTGCTCGGCCTCGCGGCGCGGCGTTTTCACTGGAAAGTCGCCTTCGGTCCGGACGGACGTTTTTTCCTCTGGCTCGTTTCCGAACTCGTGCTCGCACTGCCCAATCTCACCCTGGCGGCGATTGGAAATTTTCGCGCCTTGATCTGGCTGGATCGCCGCGAACGGGCGCAGGCGTGGCAGATTTTGCGGGCAATCCAGGCGGCCGGCGGGCAACTCCGTTTTGCCAATCTCGGACCGGACGCTGGCGACCAGGGACCGGGCCAGCGGCGGGCGTTGTTTGCGCTGCAACTGACCAACCTGGTCGTCACCCGCGAGGATCGCGAAGGCGGCGGAGGCTGGCTGCTTGCGCTGACCAGCGAAGCGAGCGAGACGTTTTTCCGCGATCTGGAATCGCACTGATTCACCGTCCGCTCCGGCTCGACGCGGCCATCGCCTGGCGGATGAATTCCTCCGCCCGGCCGCGCGCGTTCAAAGCGGTCAATGTCCCGTCAGGCGCGAGCACCCAGATCGTCGGCAAGGCGTTGAGGCCAACCGAACGGACGGCTTCGCCGCTCCAGCCGCGGCTGTCGCAATAGACCGGCCAGGCGAGGCGCAGTTGTTTCACCGCCTCGGTCAACGCGGCACGGTCCTCGTCCAGACTGAGCGTGAGAAATTCCACGCGGCGCGGATCGCAACGCGCCGAGATTTCTTGCAAACGGACCAACTCGGCGAGCGAAGGCGCGGACCATGTCGCCCAGAAGAGCAGCACCACGACGTGACCGCGGTGCGAGGCGAGCGTTTCATCAAAAGTTGCGCCGGCTGCGGCCGGCCGACCCGTGGCCAGAGCGGGGGGCAAGTGGAACTCAACCGGCTTGCCCAGCAACGCCAGCCGGCGCAGATCGTCGGCGATGCGCATGCGCAAGTTGTCGCTGCCGCCCGTGCTGGCTGACAGGCGGGCGAGGGCTTCGTCGAGCAACGCTTTTTTTTGCGTCGGCTGGGCGTCATAAAGCGTCGCCAATTCCACGAGCAGCGCTGGCGTTCGCGGATCGGCCGGATACGCGCGGTCGAACGCGCGGATGGCGCCGGCGAGCGCTTCCCGCCCACCCGGCGCGGTGGCGCTGCCGGCGCTGAAAGCCTGCATGGCCTGGCTGACGCGCGCGTAGGCCGCGTCGGCGCGATCCTTGGGAGTCGCCGCCGAGTCCGCCTCGACTTCGTCCAACAACTGACGCGCTCGCGTTTGCGCCGCGCCGTCTTGAAGCAATCGGGTGCGGGCAAAGAGCACGTCGGCGAGGCGCACCCGCGCCGAGAACCGCCGCGGATCACTCGGATGCGCGAGCGGGAAATTGCGCAACGCCATTTCCTGTCGGTCAAGGTGCTGCCGGACGCGCGCGAGCGCGGCTTCGCGCGTGCGGATCGCTCCCTCCGCGGGCATCGGCGGACCGGCGTCGAGGGCGAGGATGGCACGCCAATCCGCATCGGCGGTGGATGCTTCGTCCACCTGTGCCGCTGCCGCGCCGCATGGGCACGACAGGAGGAAAAATGCGAGGCAGACGGCAGCAATCCCGACGGTCATCGGGAATACAAACCAGTTGCGCACCGGAACTCTCACGCCCGGAGCATAGCGCAATGCTTCGCCAGCCGCGCGGGGCTGCTGCTTCAACCCTGCACGCTCACCCGCGGCGGCTCGCTGCTCTCCTGCTGCGCGGGAGCGGCAGCCGGTGACGGAGTCGCCACGGTCGGCAAGGGATGCGTCGTCGCGGTGCCATGCGTCGCAGCCGCCGCGGTGGCGGAAGCTTGGAGCAGTTGATTCTGCCGCTGCACCTCGCGCAACTGCTCCTGCAGTTCGCGCACCTGTTGCTCGATGTTGCTGCCGGTCGCGGCAGCGGAGTGGACTGGTTCGTTGTAAGCGAGTTGGCGGTCCACCGGTTGCCGCACGGTGACGCTCGAGGCGCTCACCGATGCTGCGCCTTGGTGCAATTCGCTTTCAAAATCCTCCCGCGCCTTTTTGAATTCCGACATGCTCTTGCCTAGGCCGCGGGCGAGTTCCGGCAGGCGTTTGGCGCCAAACAGGATGAGCACGACGAACAGGATGACGACCCATTCGATGCCGTTTGGCATGCCGAGAGCGAGGAGCGCAGTCATGGTGATAAAACTACCATCTACGGGCCAAAGTTGCAAAATGGCCCTACGTTGAAGATGCCCTAATTGGGATGCGAACGGATTTTTTGGACAGAATTAACAGAATTTACAGAATTGGGCGGAGAGGGAAGAAAAGCCATTGATGATGGTGCTAAAGACACAAACAACTTTGGCAACAAATGCTCGCCGTCGGCTCAATCCTCTCTTCTGCTAATTCTATAAATTCTGTTAATTCTGTCCAAAAAATTCAGCGCGGTGCCGTCGTGCCGAACGCCGCCGGATCAGGCAAACCCCACGCGCGCCACTTCGTGTCGTATTCCGCGCGCGGCAGGAGCGCGTAGTGCGGGCGGGCGTCGGCGCGCAGCCAGCGGATGAGCTGCACGAGATTTGGCTCGGCCATCGTGGTGCAGCCGCTCGTCGGCCGCGTCTCACCGCGGCGGATGTGAAAAAAAATCGCGCTGCCCTCGCCGACGACAGGAGCCGGGTCGGCGTTGTGCCGAATCTCGACGAGCCAACGGTAGGCGAAATCGCCGTGTCGCATCTTCGCTTTCTCAAACCACGGCGGCGGATTTGCCGGATCGGGGATGGTGACGAAGCGGTTGTAGATTGCCGGCCACTTGGGATCGTCGCCCCAGGCGTCGGCCGCCGTGACGGTGTGAAACAGCGGGTAGCTCGCGCCGGCGGGCAATGCAGCGTCGTAGGTGTAGATCGTGCCGATTTTGAAAACGCCCGCTGGCGCGCGGCCGTCGCGTTCCTGCTTGTGCCGGCCCGGCTCCGTGTCGCCGTAGCCCAGCACGCCGCGCCCCCAGGCGAGGCCGTTTTTTCCATAGAGCACCGGCCACGGCGCGCTCGCCGCGCGCCACGCGCTGTTGCCACTGGCGGTGTTTGTGTCGCGCTCGAAAAGCTGGAGCTGACCTTGGGCAGAATCCCAGCTCGGCGCGATGCTCACGATGAGTTGGCGCACGCCCGGATCGAGCGCGCGCGCGGCCGGCGGGGCGGTCGCCAGCAGGAGCAGGAAACCAACGCAACGACGCAGCCGCCTCATGCTTCGGAATGGGCGAGCAAACGTTCGAGCTGCGCGGCGCGCGCGGCGTGTTCCGCGTCGCCCAACACCGGCGTGAAGCGCAGACCTGGCGGCCGCTCGTCGGCGGGCAGCGTGATCCACGATTTGCAACCGCCGAACGCCGGGCGGTCGGCCAATCGCCACACTGGCTCCAAGCGGTAGGCGCGTCCGAAACCGACCGTGAGCATCCCGGCTTGGTGCTGGCGGTCGGCGTAGGCGAAACGCTCACGCACGACTTCTTCCCGATACACGTGCCACGGCGCAAGACGCGCGGCCGTTTCCCAATTTTCCACCCGGCGCGACCATTCCAGATGAAAGGCGTAGCGCACCGTGACGAGATCATCCGCCGCCGCGCCCGCATCCGCCGCAGTAGCGGTCAGCGCGGCGAGTTCTTCCGCGCGGATTTTTTCCGCCTGCTCGTGGTAGCGGGTCGGGAACAGGAAAAACCGTTCGTGTTGAAAAACAAAACCGCCGCGCCCTTCCGCCAGCCCGCCTTTGCGCAGGATGACGCTCTGCCGTCCGGAGCCGAGCGCTTCGCAGGCGAGCGCCCAGTCTTTGAACGCAAAGGCGACGGTTTCCCACGACGTATGATGCGTCGCCTGGGTCGATGTGGTGATCGGTGCGGTCGTTGTCACAAGGCGGATTGTATAACGCGCCCTGCGCCGGATGGCAAAAACGTCACGCTGCGACGGCTCGCCCGCCGCGATTCGTGTTTGCCCTGCAGCGCGGCGGCGGTAAGCTCATCGCATCTCCCGTGGCGACCACTTCGACTTATCACATTGACCTCCACTGCCATTCGTATTTCTCGGCCGATGGCGTCAGCAGCCTGGAGTCGTTGATCGAATCGGCGCGCGCCAAAGGGCTGCATGGTTTCGCCATCACGGACCACAACACCTGCGAGGCGGTGAATTACTTGCGCGCCAAAAAACTGCTGCGCGCCGACGGCCAGCCGGTCGATGGATTTCTCGTCATCCCCGGCGTCGAAGTCACCACAGCGGAAGGCCATCTCCTGTGCCTTGGCGCGACGTTGCCCGACATGAAAGGACGGCCCGCCGCCGAAGTAGTCACTGCCATTCACGCCGCCGGCGGCCTGGCAATCCCGCCGCATCCGTATGACCTTTTTCGCGCCGGCATCCGGCGCGCGACGCTGGAGACGCTGCCCATCGATGCGCTCGAGGTTTTCAACGCCGCGACGACGCTGCGCCGCTACAATCGCAAGGCGTTTGCATATGCGCAGGAGCGCGGCCTGCCGATGACCGCGGCCAGCGACGCGCACCATGCCGACGCCATCGGCACGGCTTACACGATTTTTGAAACCGACGATTTTTCCGTCGCCGGCATCCTGCGCGGCATCCAGGGCGGCGCGAAGCTCAACCAGCGTTATCTCACGCCGAAAGACAACATCAAAAAAACCTGGAACAACTGGCTGCGCCTCAAACGCCGCCGGCCGCCGGTGGCGGAGACGACCACGACGACGAACGTTTGATTGTTTTCGATGAACCACGACGGCTGCATTTTTTGCAAAATCGCGCGCGGCGAAGCGCCCGCGCATCGCATCTGGGAAGACGCGGAACACCTGGCGTTTCTCTCCATTTTTCCGAACACGCCCGGCTTCAGCGTCGTCATTCCGCGCACGCACTATTCGAGCTATGCGTTCGAGTTGGACGACCAAGTTTTAGCCAAGCTCGTGCTCGCGGCGAAACAGGTCGGCCGTTTGCTCGATGCGCGCCTGCCCGACGTGGCGCGCACGGGGATGATCTTCGAGGGTTACGGCGTCGATCACGTCCACGCCAAACTTTTCCCGATGCACGGCACCGGCCGGGACAGCGCGTTCCAGCCGTTGCACACGCAGGTCGATAAATTTTTCGACCGTTACGAAGGCTACATCTCGTCGCACGACTGGAAGCGCGGCGATGATGCGGAGTTGGCGCGGCGGGCGGCGCAGATTCGCGGCGATGAGTGAGACAAGTGATTAAGAATCCAAGAAATTTTTCGCTGTTTTCAGCTCGTCAGTCGGAACACACATTCCGAAAAAAAGGCCCCTGAAAACGACAAGCGTCGACAGAGGGCCATAACTTGGTTCGCAGGTCGTTTGAGCTACCTCTTAAAGTAGTAAATCTCGATAACGACGAGGATTAGGCTAAGTATGGCAATCAAGAGCTTGCCACCAAGCACGATGTGCATGTTTACCTCCCTTCCAGTTTCCAGATCGAACGGCACCTATCGTTTCGTTTCGATTGGCACCTCGACCCGCCTCGACAGCTTTCGCTGGCAAGGTCATAGCCCACAAAGAGGCCTGTAACTGGCGCTCTTTGTGGTCAAAAAATTATCAATGAACTGGTTCGGTCATTATCTTGGCACGCCATCCGAGTCAAGATCGAATTCCGAGTAGTCCGCTAATAGGCATCAGGTGCCACCCGCACCGCCCGCGTTTTGTCCAAGCGCAACACGCCACCCGCAGACACATCCGGCGTCGCTTTCGGATCGGCGAGCTTTTCGCCGCGCCATTGCACGCTGCCACCTTCGATCAATCGCCGGGCGTCGCCGCGTGACTTCGTGATTTTGAAACCTTCCGCATACGCGGCGATCACGAGCGAGACGGCGTCTGGCGCGACTCCCGCGAGCCGCACTTCCGGCAGGTCGGCGTGTTCGAGGTCGCGCTTGGAAAAACGCGTGTTGAAATCCGCCAGCGCCGCCGCGGCGTCGGCCTCGGAATGGAAGCGCGCGACGAGACGCGCGGCGAGTTGTTTTTTCGCCTCCATCGGATGCGCTTCGGCAGCGAGCGCTTCGCCAAGCAGCACCGGATACCAGCGCGCCATCAACTCATCGGAAACGCTCATCACCTTGCCGAACATCTCCGCCGGCGCGTCGGTCACGCCGACAAAATTGCCGAGGCTCTTGCTCATCTTTTGCACGCCGTCGAGACCTTCCAAAATCGGCACCAAAAGCGCGACCTGTTGCGCCTGGCCGGATTGCTTTTGCAGGTCGCGGCCGACGAGGATGTTGAAAAGCTGATCCGTCGCGCCCAACTCCACGTCGGCCTCGATCTTTACGCTGTCCCAGCCTTGCATAATCGGGTATTGCAACTCGTGCAAACTCACCGGCTGACCCTTGTCCACGCGGTCGCGGAAATCCTCGCGCTGGAGCATCTGCTGGAGCGTCACGCGGCTGTTGAGTTTCACCACGTCCTCGAAGCCCATCGGCTCAAACCATTCGCCGTTGAAACGGATCGTCGTGCGCGCGGGATCGAGCACTTTGAACGCTTGGTTCCGATATGTCTCCGCGTTGTGCATGACTTCGTAGTGCGTGAGCTGCGGCCGCGTCGCCGAACGCCCGCTTGGGTCGCCGATCATCGCGGTGAAATCGCCGATGATGAGAATGCCGCGGTGTCCGAGGTCTTGAAACGCGCGCATTTTTTGCAGCGCGATGGTGTGGCCCAGGTGCAAGTCCGGCGAGGTCGGATCGACGCCGAGTTTCACCCGCAGCGGCCGGCCGAGCCGCAGCTTTTCCAGCAGCTCGGCTTCGCTGAGAATTTGCGCGGCGCCAATCTTGAGCTGGTCCAGCGCGGCTTCAGGGGAGAGCGAAAGCGGGGACGAAGGGGGAGTAACGGACATGGTGCTTTGCGGAAATCAGCCGACAACGCCGCCGACCGCAAGTAAAAAACCCAACCCACCGCGTTGATCGCGTGTGCCGTTGGCTCAGTTGTTTTTGTTTAACAACTCGCGCACTTCTTGAATCGTCATCGGATGCTCCCTGGCCCATTCGTCCAGCGTGTCCTGACGTTTGCCTTGCACCAGGAAAGGGCGCGGTTTGGCATCGCGCGTGGCAAAGGTCCGGTCCGCCGCCGGGGCGGCGCGCACGGCGACATCCCGCGTGCCGAACGCTCGGCTGGAATCCGTGGCGACGCGGCTCCCGTCTGTGGCGGCGCGATCGCGTTTGGCGAAATCCCTGGTGCCGAAACCCGCCGCGCCGGCGAAATCCTTCGAAACAAAAGCCTTGGTCGAAGCCGGTTTGCTGAAGCCGAAGGCGCGCAAGGTGGCGTGCTTGTCGAGCGTGGCGCCGCTGGCGGTGAATTTCTTGATGGCCGGATCATAGCGCATGGTCCGGTCGGGGCTCATAATGCGCTGGAGCAAGCCGCGCTCCTGGCGCGGTGTATCGCGCTCCTGCTGCCGCGAGCGCTCCTGCATTTGTTCCTGCGTCAGCGCCTGCCCGCGCGCCGCGACGGCGCCACTGCCAGCCGCCAGGCCAACGAAGGTGGCCGCCGCCAGCGGCAGCAGCCAGCATCGGCGGAAAACCAGCGGGCGGGGAAAACAACGAGGGAGCATTGCGCGCGCAATCTGCCTAAAAACCGTGCCGGCTGTCCATCGAATAGTTCATCGCTCTGCAAATAACCCTATGCTGCGCAATGCGTAATTTTTTTAATCCGCCCACCCTTCGGCGTCGCGCAGGATGGCGGGAAATTAACCGGGCGGCGATTCGATGCTCCCGTCGCTGCTCAGTCTCAGGCCCGCCAAACCGTCTTGCCCGCCACCATCGTCCGCACGGCGCGGCCGCGCAGTTCCCAGCCGTGAAAGGGCGTGTTGCGCGAGAGCGATTGCGACTCGCCGGCATCGACGGTCCACGTTTTGTTGGGATCAATCAACGTGACATCCGCCACGGCGCCGACGCTCAACGTGCCGCGATCCAATCCGAGTAATTTAGCGGGATTGCTCGTGAGCAATTCGATGAGCCGCGGCAACCCGATAGCGCGATGTTTTTCCACCAGCAAATCGTGGAAAAGGGCGAACTCCGTTTCCAATCCGAGAATGCCGAACGGCGCTTGATCGAACTCCACTTCCTTTTCGTAGCCGGCGTGCGGCGCGTGGTCGCTGGCGAGCACGGTCACGGTGCCGTCCGCGATGCCGGCGACGAGCGCCTCGACGTGTTCCGGCGAGCGCAGGGGCGGGTTCATCTTGAAGTTTGTGTCAAAGCCACGCACCGCTTCGTCTGTCAACGCCAGATGGTGTGGGCAGACCTCGCCCGTGATCGGCACCCCGCGGGCGCGCGCTTCGCGCAACACGCGCACGCTGCCCGCGGCGCTGAGATGCTGGCAATGGATCGGCGTGCCCGTTAATTCGGCGAGCAGCACGTTGCGCGCGACGATGATTTCCTCGCCCGCCGCCGGCCAGCCGGGCAGACCCAGCAGCGTGCTCCAGTAGCCCTCGTGCATCACGCCCTTGCCGACTAAACCGTAATCCTGGCAATGGTCCATCACCACGAGTCCGAACATGCCCGCGTATTCCAGCGCGCGTCGCATGACTTCGTGATTTTGCACGCAATGACCGTCGTCCGTGAGCGCAACGACGCCGGCCTTGGCCAGGGAACCAATGGGCGCCAGCTCTTCGCCGGCCAGGCCCTTGGTGATCGCGCCCGTGATGAAAACGTTCACCTGCGCCTCGCGCGCCGCCTTCTCGTGGATCCACGAGACGACGCTCGGATTGTCCACCGGTGGATTCGTGTTCGGCATGCAGACGACAGACGTGAAACCGCCCGCCGCCGCGGCGCGCGTGCCGCTGGCAATCGTTTCTTTCGCCGATTGTCCCGGCTCGCGCAGATGCACGTGGATGTCGATCAAGCCGGGCGCGACGACCAGTCCGCTGGCGTCGATGGTTTCGATCTCCGCAGCATCTACAGGCAGCCGGGAAAGCTCGGCGATGCGGCCATTTTCCAGCAACAGGTCGCCGATGTCGTCACGGCCATTGGCGGGGTCGATGATGCGGCCCTGGCGGATCAGCGTGAAACTCACGGGGAATGGGCGGAGGTTGAATCAGGATGCAACGGCTTGTTGCCGGGCGCCGGCTCCAGCGCACAAATAGAGCACAGCCATGCGCACGGCGAGGCCATTGGCGACTTGGTCAAGAATGACGCTGCGCGCGCTGTCGGCTACCTCGCTGTCGATCTCCACGCCGCGATTGATCGGTCCCGGGTGCATGATGAGGCAATCGGGCCGCAACCGCGCCGCGCGCGCTTTCGTCAGGCCAAAGAGCGCGGTGTATTCGCCCAGGCTCGGAAAGTATTCCTTGCGCTGCCTTTCGTGCTGGATGCGCAGCAGATTGAAGACATCCGCCTCCGGCAACACGGCGTCGAGATCGTGCCGCACTTCCACGCCAAGACGCTCGAAGACCCGCGGAACCAGTGTGCTGGGCCCGACGAGCGTGACGCGCGCGCCGAGCTTGGTGAGGGCATGGATGTCGGAGCGGGCGACGCGGCTGAAAAGAATGTCGCCCACGATGACGACGTGCAGCCCGGCAACGCGGCCCTTTTTTTCCCGGATCGTAAACGTGTCGAGCAAGGCCTGCGTCGGGTGCTCGTGCGCGCCGTCACCGCCGTTGATGACGCTCGCTTCCAGCCGGTCGGCGAGAAATTGCGCCGCGCCCGCGGAGGAATGCCGCAGCACGAGGATGTCGGCGTGCAGGGCTTCGAGATTTCGCGCGGTGTCCTTGAGCGTTTCGCCTTTGGTCAGGCTGCTGGCGCTGGCTGAAATGTTCACGATGTCCGCGCTCAACCGCGCCGCCGCCAGCTCGAACGAGGTGCGGGTGCGCGTGCTCGGTTCGACGAAAAGATTGACCAGCGTGCGTCCTTGCAGCGCGGGCACTTTTTTCACCTCACGCGTGCCGACCCGGCGGAATTGCCGCGCGGTGTCGAGCACCAGCGAGATTTCCTCCGCCGTCAGTTCCTGGATGCCGAGCAAATCCTTGCGCAACCAGCGCGCCGGCCGGCTGGCGGCGGGCGTTTCGCTGGGCGAGGGGAGCAATGCGGAATTCATGCCGTTTGCGTCGCTCGGGAAATCGTCGCCACGGGCCGCAGCCAGACACCGTCGCCTTCCGCGTCGTTCGGCCGCAAGCGCACGCGAATTCGATCCTCGAATGCGGTGGCGACACTGGTGCCGGCGAAGTCCGGCCGGATGGGCAGCTCGCGGTGGCCGGCGCGTTCCACGAGCACGGCGAGTTGCACCCGACGCGGCCGGCCGAAGTCGCGCAGGGCATCGAGTGCCGCGCGGATGGTGCGACCCGTGAAAAAAACGTCGTCCACCAGCACAATGTCGCGGTCGTCGAGATCGAGCGGCAGCTCGGTCGTCTGCATGGATTCCAACCGGGGCCGGTGCCAGAGATCGTCGCGGTGCATGGAGACATCCAGCGCGCCGACGACGGGCTGCGCGCTCCGCTTCAATTCAGCAAGAGTTGCCGCGAGCCGGCGCGCGATCTCCACGCCGCGGGAATAAATGCCGACGAGCACGAGTCGTGAAAAGCCCGCGCCGCCGTGCCGGGCATCGACCGACGCCGCGATCTCCTCTGCCAGACGATGCACAGTGCGCGCGATGGCCTCGCCATTGAGCAACGGCTGCACGTCGGCGACAACGGGAGCTGCTGGCGAATCGGGCATCATGAACGCGCGCGGCGTCGGCCTTCAAGCTGGGCAGCAGCACGCGGGTTGACAAGCAAATTGTCGATTCGCCGCTGCCACGGCAGCCTCACGCCCGTTCCTTTCCGGGCGCCGCGGCCAAACCCCATCGGCTCAGCGCGCGGCCGTTTCGGGACGAGCTTCGCCACTGCCGCCGGCGCCGCCACCATGACGCGCCTGCTGGTCCTTCCGTTTTTCACGCCAGGAAGAACGATGCTTCACGATCCAGTCGAGCAACGCCTTCTCGAAGCCGATGTCGTGGCCGGCTTTCTCGCTTTCCAGCCATTTGTGGCGCAGGATTTCTTCGCGCTCGGCGAGAAACTCTTTGTAGAGCACGGAATTGGTCATCAACTCGGCGTCGCGAGTGGCGTTCTCGGGCGAGACTGGTTTGTCCTGTGGGGAAGTTTTGGTCATACAACGATCAGGGAAAGAATCGGAACCGGCTGGCAGGCAATGGTCGAGCATCCCCCGAAGGAGGAAAAATCTGAGAAGATGCTGCGTATCGGTCGCATTGTCGCGAGTCCAGTGGCGGGCAGCTCCGGGGAGCGGCGCTCTCATGAATTACTCCAAGTGCATAACCCATGCCGCGCCGCGCCGGCAAGTGTTAACCGCAGGTTTGCGCCGGCTTTTTTTCAAACCGCCACCGGGCGTTCGACCGCAGAGCGCACCCGCGCGGCAATCGCCCGAAACTCCTGCGCCACCGCGCCCGCCGGTTCGCCGAGCACGATGGGCCGGCCGCGGTCGCCGCCCTCGCGCGTGGCGATGTCGATGGGCACCTGGCCCAATAAAGCAACGCCCAGCCGTTTCGCCTCGCGCTCCCCGCCGCCCGCACCGAAAATATCATAGCGCTGGCCATCACCGGGACAGAGGAAATAGCTCATGTTTTCGACGATCCCGAGCACCGGGACGTTGGTTTTGGAGAACATGCTGGAAGCCTTGCGCGCGTCGATGAGCGCGACTTCCTGCGGCGTGGTCACGATCACCGCGCCGTCGAGCGCGACGGTTTGCACGACGGTGAGCTGGATGTCGCCTGTGCCTGGCGGCAGGTCGAGCACGAGATAATCGAGGTCGCCCCAGACGACGCGACGCAGGAACTGTTGCGTCAACCGCGTGACCATCGGTCCGCGCAAGATCGCCGGCGCGTCTTCGCTGAGCAAAAAACCCATCGACATCAATTTCAAGCCGTGAGCTTCGACGGGAATGATTTGTTCGTCCTCCGTCGCCGACGCGCCCTCGCGATCCACGCCGAACATCAGCGCAATGCTCGGACCATAAAGATCGCAGTCGCAAAGGCCGACGCTCCCGCCCGTCTCCGCTTGCAACGCAATGGCGAGATTGGCCGCGACGGTGGATTTGCCCACGCCGCCCTTGCCGCTGGCCACGGCGATGATGTGGCGCACGCCGGGCAGCGTTTGCGGCCCAACGCCGGTCTGGGCGGTCACCGGATTTTGAATGTCAAATTCCAGCCGCACGTCGCCGACACCCGGCAGCGCTTGCAAGGCGACTCCGGCTTGATCTTTAATTTGCTGGGCGATCTGCGGCTGATTGGTGGCAATCTTGAAACGCACCGTCACGTCGCGGCCATTCGGGGCGATTTCGATGGCGCTGATAATGCCGAAAGAAACGATGTCGCGGCTGAAGCCCGGATAACGGACGGCGCGCAGTTGTTCGCGGATTTGGGCTTCGGAAAAGGCGGGGCTAGGCATGAGGATAAACAGGCGGTAGGCAACGTAACGTGCGCTGAGCCTAGATGCCAACTCAGCGGGGATTGGTTTCCTCTGTCTGTAAGACGTGAGTGATGAATTCCCGCAAGAACACATCTTCCCCCCAGGACAAAAGTTTGCTGAGATGACGCATTCCCAAACCAAAAGGAAAAATGAACAAAATGGAGGGAACGGCTAGCCACTTCATAGACGGTGGTCCGGCGAGAACCATACCGGCAAAGGACAAAAGCCCGAAGCAACCCGCGACGAAGAGCAGCACAATCCACATCGTCCGCACCGTTGGATGAATTCCAAATTCTCCGTAAACGATGGTGCCCTTGCCATCGGGCACAAAGCTTCCGATCAGGGTCGGTTGAAACGAATTTCGGTAGCAAATGCGTTTCCAGATGACAAAGGAGTCCCGCTTGATGTCACCTGCGACAGGCTTTGGTTCAAACGAGGTGCGCCAGCCGTTGTATTCAATCGCACCCTTTAAACGCGCCATGCACTCCGCTGGAGACAAGGGCGTGCGAAGCAGAACCGCCGCGTGTTGGGGCATGAAAGAATAAAAAGCACGCTCAGTAACGCTTGCGCATGTTGCTCGGCAGGATGTTCAGCTCATTGCGATATTTTGCCACCGTGCGGCGGGCGATGGGAATGCCGCGTTCGCTCAGGATCGAGACGATTTCTTTGTCACTGTAGGGATTACTCGCGCTCTCGCTTCGCACGAGGCCCTCGATGGCTTCCTTCACGCTCGTGTTGCTCATCGACTCGCCCGCGGCCGTCTGGTAGCCGGGAGTGAAGAAATAGCGCATCTCGAATACGCCCTGCGGCGTGGCGATGTATTTGCCGCTGATCGCGCGGCTCACGGTCGTCTCGTGGACGCCGACGGCTTCGGCGATCTGCACCATCGTCATCGGCCGCAGATACGCGCTGCCTTTCGCCAAAAATTCGAGCTGCCGCTTCACGATCTCGTTGGCGATGTTGGAGATCGTCTGCTGGCGCTGGTGAATGCTCTTGATGAGAAATTTGCCGCTCCGGATTTTTTCCCGGATGTAATCCTTCACCTCACCGGAGCCATTGCCGCTGTCCTGCGCCATGATGTCCTTGTAGGTATTTGAGATGCGCAGATGCGGGATTTGTTCGCCGTTGAGAATGACGGTGTATTCGCCGTCGATCTTCTCCACGCTCACGTCGGGCAGGACGTAATTGTTCGGATCGGGCGCGAAAATCTGGCCGGGTTTGGGATCGAGCAGGGCGATGGAATTGGCAGCCTCCTGCACCTCATCGACGCCGACGCCGAGCCGGCGCGCGATCTCGGGAAAGCGCCGTTTGCCCAGCTCATCGATGAACCGGTCGATGATCTGATATTCCATGCTGTCCTGCCGTCCCCGCCGGCGGAGCTGGATGAGCAGGCAGTCCTTCAAATCCACCGCGCCGACGCCGGGCGGGTGAAAACCCTGGATCACGTTCAGCACGCGCTGGAGGTCTTCCGCCGGGACACCCGTGTTGGCGTGCATCTCCTCGGGCGTCGTCTGGAGAAAACCGTTGTCGTCAATGTTGCCGATGATGAGTTCCGCCAGCTTGCGGTCGCCGGGGGAAAGCTCCGCGCCGTTGAGCTGCGACATCAGGTGCTGTTGCAGCGTTTCCTGATTTGCGATGGAGTCGAAGAAGAACTGCCGGCGTTCCTCCTCGTCCTCGCTCCGCCCGCTGTAGGCGCTGCTCTGCGCCATGTATTCGCGCCATTCCTCGTCGAGCTTGGCCAGTTGATCGAATTCTTCCTTGAAATCGTCGTCCGCCGATTCGCTCGTCGTCGATTCCTCGCTGCTGGAGTTGGATTCTCCCGGCTCTTCTTCGAGCACCGGGTTCGTTTCCATCTCCTGCTGCACGATGTTGCGCAACTCCAGCATCGGCACCTGCAAAATCACGAGACTCTGCTGAAGCTGGGGCGCCAGCACCTGCTGCATCGACAGGTTCTGGGTTTGTTGCATGCCTGGACCGGCCATAAAAAACGGGAGGACTCTGTCGCGACGATGTTAACGTGTCACCGCGCTAGCGCAAGCAAATAGCGCGCCATGCTGACCGGTCTCCGCGCTCGCGCGGCCTCTTGGGAACGCGTCCTGCTTCTGCTAGTTCAACATGAGCCTGCTCCCCAAAATTTCTTTTCCGCGCACCGGATTTTTCTGGTTCCGTCCGCTCACGGTTTGCGCCCTTGGCGGCGCGTTCCTCGTCCTCGGGCTGCTGACGCCCGCGACCACGCCGCGCACCCTGGCCGCCGCGCCGGCGATCAATGCCGACGCGCTCGACGCCCTCATCGGCCAGCTCAAACAGCAGCAGGATCAGCAGACCGCCAATCAAACAAAAATTGAGACGCAACTCGCCGCGCTGAAAGAAGAATTGCGGCAGCTAAAAATTTATACCTCGCGCGCCGGTTCCGGCGGTCGTCGCTGAAACGGTCGGATCAATCGCCAATTTTTTCTCCTTATGAAAACGCATTCCATCCGTTCCTTCGTTCTCCCGCTGCTGCCCTTGGCCGTCGGGGCGCTCCTGCTGTTGCCGTCCGCCCAAGTTCGCTCGCAGATGGCGCTTCCGCCGAGTAATCCCGCCGCGGCGTTGCAAGCGCTGCAAACCGCCAACGCCGATTTAATCAAACGCCAGGAGGCGACTTTGAAGGAACTCGAGGAAGCCACCAACGTGGCGCGAGAGGCCCGGATTTTTGCCCGCCGGAGTTAAGGACGCCGCCGCCTTCGCCGCCGGCTGCCGATTCAACCGCCCTCCGGCACGAGGAGGTTCGGCTGGCCGACGCGTCGCCGCACCCAGTTCATCGGCTGGAGCACGGAGCGCCGGCGCACGAGTTTCAACAAGACGCGGCGCTTGGCGGGGAAATCCATGAAGCCGAGGCCGACGATGATGACCAGCATTCCTGGTCCAGGCAAGGGCAGGAGGGCGACCCCGGTGAGCAGCAAGAGCGCGCCGGCGACGTTGCGTGCGAGCGTCACGAGCCAGTGTCGGGGTGATTCGTCTGAAGCCCGGCCCTGGCTCAGGCGCAGCAAATAATCGACGGGCAGCCGCGCGGCGATCAGCGGCAGCGCGAGCAGGCCGCCAAGGCAGAGCACCATGGAAATGCCGCCGCCCCAATAGACGAATGCCTCGTGCTGCCGGAGCCAATGTCGCGTGCTGTGCCAGAGCGCGAGCAGCGACGCATTCGCAAGAGCAAATCTGGCCATGCTGAGGAACGAAAACCGCGGTTGCAGCTCCCAACGTCAGGCGCCGATTGCCTGGGCGAGCGCGTCCGCGATGCGCGACGCTTGAGTTTCTATCTCGGCTTGGTCGCGCCCTTCGATGAGCAGCCGCACCTTCGGCTCGGTGCCGGAATAGCGCAGGAGCACGCGGCCACGGCCGGCGAGCGCTTTTTCGGTTTCCTGCACGAGCGTTTGCACCTCGGTCAATTCCGTCAGCGGCGGCTTGCGCGCGACCTTCAAGTTGCGCTGGGCTTGCGGATATTTCGTCAGGCATTTTTTCAAATCCCCGAGCGCCTGGCCGGTCTGCGTGATGATGCGCAGGATTTGAAGCGCCGTGACGACGCCGTCGCCCGTCGTCGTGTGCTCGCGAAAGATCATGTGCCCGCTCTGCTCGCCGCCGACGTTGAGGTCGTCGCGCACCATGCGCTCGATCACGTAGCGGTCGCCGACGGCGGTGCGGATGACGCGGCCACCGGCGGCTTCGACCGTTTCGTCGAGGCCGAAATTGCTCATCACCGTGGCGACGAGCGAGTCTTTGGCCAGCCGGTTTTCCTTCAAATAATGCGTGGCCGCGATGGCCATGATCTCGTCGCCATCGACGATCTCGCCGTTTTCATCGCACAAAATGCAGCGGTCCGCGTCGCCATCGTGCGCGATGCCGAAATGCGCGCCCGTCTGGCGCACGAGCAGCGCGATTTCGTCGGGATACGTGCTGCCGCAGTCGCGATTGATGTTCGTGCCGTCGGGCGCGTTGTGAAACGTCAGCACGTCCGCGCCCAGCTCGCGCAAAATCCACGGCGTTGATTTATACGCCGCGCCGTTGGCCGCATCGACGGCGATGCGCATGCCTTCGAGCGTGAGCTTGCGCGAACGCGAAAAACTGGTCTTGGCAAACTCGACGTAACGCGCCAGCGCGTCGTCAATCCGCTTGGCGCGGCCGATCTTGCCGGCGGTCGGTCGGATAGCTTCGATCTCGCCAGAGAAGACGAGCCCCTCGATGCGCCGCTCGATGTCGTCGTCGAGCTTGTAGCCGTCGTAATGGAAAAATTTGATGCCGTTATCCTCGTAGGGATTGTGCGAAGCCGTGAGCACGATCCCGACATCGGCGCGCAGCGTGCGCGTGATGAAGGCGACTCCCGGCGTCGGCAACGGACCGAGCAGGAAAACATCCGCGCCGAGTGACATCAAGCCGGCGGCCAGCGCGTTTTCCAGCATGTAACCGCTTTGCCGCGTGTCCTTGCCCAGCACCACCAGCGGCCGATCATTCGCCCGGCCTTCGCGCCGCCCGACTTGCATGATGACGTGCGCCGCCGCGCGGCCCAGCTTCAACGCCGTCTCCGCCGTGACCGGCTCGACGTTCGCCAGCCCGCGCACGCCATCCGTGCCAAAAAGGCGCTTGGCCGGCGGCGTCGTGGCGGCTGGAACGGTGGCGGACGGCGCGGGCGAGGGGTGGGGAGTGGTCATGGACGCAAGCCGCCGTGCTGGCGGAGGAGAAACGCGGACCGGCACTGTGCCCAACCGCCAGGCGCTTGGCAAGCACGCCAGCAGCGCTCGCTCGCGGGGCGATGTCCCCGCGGCGACTTATCACGGAACCCTACTGCGCAGGGAACCCTACTGCGGCAACTGGAAATCCGGCCAGATCAGCCTGCCGAGTTGGCCAATCGTTCCGGCGATGTTGCCGGAGAAATCTTTCACGAACTTCGACGCCTCCAGCAAGCCCTTGGCAGAAACATCATACCACGGACGATTCGGCTTACTCGCCGTTGCCTGCTTCACCAGCATTGCCAGATTCTCCGCCACCTGCGGCGCTTCGTCCTGCTTCTCAGGAGGCAGTTGCTCAAGCAGGCGCTTCACCTTCCCCGACAGCGCTTCGAGCAAATCCTTTCGCTCCCCCGGCGCTTGCTCCTGAATTGTGATATTGCACTTCGATAACGTCTGGCCGACTTGGCTATTGGTCACGTTACCGCCGATGTGGATGCTGTGGTCGTCTTGGCTCATGGTCTCTTCGTGTTCGTGGTAAACCGCACCGGTCGCGAGGTAGAAGGTTCGGCCGGACTTATCCCTTTCCGCCGCTTCCCTTCGTGTTGCCGGCCGTTCAATGCAGTCTAGGAAATCTGCGATCGGTCGGTCAAGGCGCTCGTCGTTGATTGTCACCGCCACCGTCGTCTTGCCACGCCGCTCGTCCTTCACCAAATCCGAATAGGATTGGAGCACATCCGGATGATCTTTCAGCGCCACGAGTTCGTTGGGGTTCAGTTCTCGGATGCGCGCGTGGATCGATCCAAAGTGATGCCGCACCACCTTCAGCAGACCGCGGCGGGCATCGGCGTGCGGGCCACGCACCCAGACGCTCACCTTGTTCGCGTCGTAGTCTGCTTTGATGAGCGCCTCCGCGCTGTCGTCAGCCAGCTCCACGCCGGAGCGCCAGCGTTCCCGTCCTTCGCTCAACTGGTGGGTGCGCGTGATGAAGCGCGGCAGCACCCCGTGCGGCAGCACGGGGTATTGATACAGGAAGACCACGCACTGCTTGGCATTCCAATCGGCCAGGGGCGGCGTCTTGTCTGGCAGCAACTCAGGCACCAGCACCGTTTCGTTCCCCTCGCCGACGTAGAAGCACAGTTCGAACTTCTCCATCAGGTCCAGCATGTATTGCAGATGCTTCGGCTTCGGCCAGCGGTCCCTCGGCAGTAGATTTCGGAGCGCCTTGCACTGGAGTTGTCCGTGACGCTCTTCACGCAGCGGCTCATCCGTCACCACTCGATAGATTCCGTCCGTCGCCCACTCCGGGTTCAGCACGCTGAGTTCTGCCAGCTTCACGTCATCCGGGAAGCTGACTACCGTGCCGAGGTCAGCGAGGCGGCGCAGCAGCTTCTGTTGCTCGGCGGGGTCCTCGACGCCGTGCGCGTTGCAGACATCCATGTATTGCTCCTCGGAAAGATAGTCCTCCCCGTGGTTTTTCATCTCCTCCAAGCGCGTCTTCACGTCCCAGCATTTCGCGGGAAACCGTTCCTCATTCGCCAGCATTCGCGCCGCCTCCGCCAGGATCACCTCGCGCAGTGGATTGATGTCAGCAGGCCGCTCACAGTCCGTGCGGAAGAAGTGCTCCAGCTTCACGCCGTATTTGTCCGCCAGATATTGCCGGTCCATATCGAAGGGATTTTCCTTCTGTCGGTTCATCACCACCAGCACCGGCGAATCCCCACCGAACGCCCGCACGAGCTTCAGCCAGTATTCCGCATCCTGCTTCTGGCGGTCGTGCCGCCCGTCCACCATGACCACATACAAGCTGCGATGGGTGAGGAAGAATTGGTGCGTGCCGTGCATGATCTCCTGTCCGCCAAAGTCCCACATCCACAGCTTCGCCTCCCCGTCTGGCAGTTCCACCGGCCATGAGGTAATGGCGATCCCGTCCGTGCGCTCCTGACCCTTGATGAACTTCTTCCCTTGGAGCACATCGCTCATCGAACTCTTGCCGACTTCACCGCGCCCTACGAGGATCAGTTTCACCTCCCGAAGCGCCCGGCCTTTTTTGCCCAAGGTGTCGAAATAGTAATCCAGAATCTCCGCCGGCGGCTTGGGCGGCTTGATAACTGATATCTGGTGCCACCTCGGCCCCAAAACTTTATCTGGCAGGCCGAGTTCAGGATTGTCGTGCAGAAAAAGCGCCTTCAAATCCGCAAGCTTCCGCAACGACTCCGGCAGCGCCGCAAGCTGGTTGCCGGAGAGGTTAAGCTCTTGCAGTTGGCCAAGCTGCCCGAGCGCTTCGGACAGCGCCGTCAACTGGTTGCCGAAGAGGTTAAGCTCTTGCAATTGGCCAAGCTGCCAGAGCGCCTCAGGCAGCGTCGTCAGTTGGTTGCCGGAGAGGTTAAGC
>JAFAXH010000013.1 GCA_019241085.1 Verrucomicrobiota bacterium
GAGGCGATAGCCGGATTTCGTGCTCGCGTCTTCCACGCGATTGATGCCCACGTCAATGACCACGGCGCCGTCGCGCACCATGTCGGCGGTGACAAAGCCCGCGCGGCCGATGGCGGCGATGACAATGTCGGCGCTGCGGGTGAGCGCGGGCAGATTTTGCGAGCGCGAATGGGCGACCGTAACTGTCGCGTCGGCGTGTTTTCCTTTTTGCATCAACAGCAAGGCGAGCGGCTTGCCGACGATCAAACTGCGCCCGAGCACGACGACGTGTGCGCCGGGCACCGTGACGCCCGCCGCGCCGAGCAAATGCTGGCAGCCCAGCGGTGTGCAAGGAACAAACCCGCTCGCGTCTCCCATCGCCAGCTTGGCGACGTTGACGGGATGGAAGCCGTCCACGTCTTTTTCCGGGTCGAGCGCGCGCACGACGGCGGCTTCGTCAATGTGTTTGGGCGGCGGCGACTGGACGAGAATGCCGTCGATGGCCGGGTCGGCGTTGAGCTGCGCCAGGGTGTCGAGAAGCTGCGCCTGCGTGGTGTCGGCAGGCATCTCCAGTTTGACCGAGTGCAGGCCAAGTTCGCGGCAGGTCTTGTCCTTCGAGCGGACATAAGCGCGCGAGGCGGGATCGTCGCCCACGAGCACGACGGCAAGGCCGGGCGGACGCGCGCCGCGGGCGAGGATTTCCGCGACGCGGGCGCGGCAGTCGGCGAGGATTTCCGCCGCCACGGCGCGGCCATCAATCAGTTGCGGAGTGGGGGGATTGGACACGATTTTTTAAACAGAATTAACAAAATTAAACAGAATTACCGGAGGAGAAAAAGAATCGGCAGGAATCAATCCACTTGCCACTTTGCTCGCTGCTCGTGCAACGGTTTTCTGCTCCACCTAATTCTGTTTAATTTTGTTAATTCTGTCTAAAAAAGCCGGCATTCAGCTCCCACCGGCGCGGGCCGCGAAAGGTGGCGCGGATTGTCCGTCACGGGATCGCTTTTTGAAAGCGGTCGAGCTGGCTGGAAAATTTGTCGATGGCGAATTCCGGATCGGTGCCGATCACGTCAAAGAGTTTCGTCAACTCATCCGTCGCCGGTTTCCACGTCGTTTCATCGCCCGAGCGAGTGCGCAAGGCAGCGACCATGCGTTCCAGCGCGAGCGCGAGCCGGCGGGCGCGGCTGCGCAGCACTTCGCCGGTTTCGCTGCTGGAGGAAAAGTCGTTGCGCGTCTCGGCCAGCGCGCTCAGACAGCGCCGGGTGTTGTCTGCATCCCACGCCATGCGCGCGGCACTGCGCGCGAGATCATCGGCGTGCGTCTGCATCGCCCCAGCATCCACGTTGGATGAATTGTTGTTGTCCGAGGAGGGAAGCAGGCCCACCGAGCCGACGGGCGTGGCGGGTCCGGCTTTGTCGAGGAGCCAGGCGAGGGCGAACATGTCGCCGCGCAAGAGCGTTTCGTTCGCGCCGTTGTTCGGCGCCTGGGTCAGCGCCCAACTGATCTCGCGCAACGCCACGGCCTGGCCGACGAGCCAGGCTTGCGGGCCGAACCAGTCGCCGCCTTTTTCAATCCAATGCGGCGGCTCGGCGTCGGTCTGGCTGTCGAGTTCGAAGTAAAGCGTCTTGTGGCCGGCGGCGAGAATGTCCGCGTCGAGATTCTGGTGGCAGGCGACGCAGGTGTTGGCGCGGACGTAGAGGTTGCGCAAATCGCGCATGCCGGTTTGCACGTTCATGGCGTGCGAAAAATCGGTCCGCGTGTGCGAGCGAATCCAGTTCGACGCTGGGCCGTGGCACGATTCGCAGGTGACGCCATGCATCTCGACTTTCTCCGTGCGCAGATCGATCCGAGCCGTTTGCAACATGGATTCCTCCGGCACGCCGTGCATCGGCGCGTGACAGGAGGTGCAGCGCCCCGAGAGCCGCGCGTCGGCGATGCTCAGCCCGGCGGCGATGCGGTTGGACCACGGCAGCACGAGAGCCGAGAACGCGCCGCGCGGGTAGCCGAGCGTGCCGCGCAAATCCTGTCCGTGCGCGTCCTGCTTGCTCCAGATTGGCCATTGGCCGCGCTTCTCACCCGCGCCGCCGTGGCACATCGACGACGAGCAGCCGGTCGCGCCCACGAACGCCGCGCCAGACACTGGCCGGGCCGAGCGCGGCAGGAACGATGTGCCCGAAGTGCCCGCGCCGGAATTGCCCGCGGTGCCCGACGGATTCTCAGGCGCGGTGGGCACCACGATGGTCGGCGGGATGGTCGGCGGCGCAGGCGGCGCGCTCAGCGGCGGCGGCGTGGCGGTCGGCTCCTGCGACTCGACGCGCGCCGGGACAGCGAGCCAACCCAGCACGGCAGTCGTTACCAGCAGCAGCCAGGTGCCGTTTGCCGGCGGACAACGATGACAGAAGGCACTGGCTAACAGTTTCATGTTGCCTCTCTTAGCGAATAGGGAGATAAACAGGAAGCCCTTTTTCTGCGCGGCCCGCGTTTTTTTCCCGGGCCACGCGCAGACTGCGAGAGGGTCACTTTTTTATGGATACGGAACTGGGAAAACTCGGCGGGGAAGCCCTCAACACAGACGAGTTGCTCAAGTATATGCCGTTTCTGGGTGAAATTTTCGCCAGCGGCGATCTCAAACGGCCGATCTTCGACAAATGGACGGAGAACGCCACGAGCCTGCGGCGGTTTCGCGCCGGCGACGTGGTGTGCGAGGAAGGCGACTTCGGCTCGACGGCGTTTTACATCGTCAGCGGGCGCGCGCAGGTGTCGATCCTCAACCCGCTCGCGCGTGTCGGCACCCGCCGCTCGCGCGGGTTGTTCGGCGGCGCGCGGGCGCGGGTGAAGCGCATGACGAGCTTTCTTTTGCCCGACAAGGGCGCGTCGAAGGACGACCCGGAGTCGAAGAAATTCATCCCCGTCGATGCCAGCGTGGACCTGCCGCGCGACAAGCCGATCGCCGAACTCGGGCCGGGCGAAATTTTTGGCGAGATGACCTGCCGCACGTTTCAGCCGCGCTCGGCGACGGTGTCGTGTTTGGAAGATTGCGTGATGGTCGAAATGCTGCGCGTCGTGCTCGACCTGCTCAGCGGCACGCGCGAGGTGGCCGACGAAATCAAGGCGCGCTCGTCGATCAAGGCGGCGACTTACAAAGGCAGCCCGACCTTCAAGAAAATGATGGACGACCGCTACCGCGAGCGGAGCCTGTCGAACCATCTGCGCAGCGTGCCGATGTTCAGCCTGCTCGACGAGCCGTTCCTGAATTATTTGAAACAGCAGGTTGAGTTGATCACCTTTCAGCCCGGCAAAGCCATCGTCACCGAAGGCGAGCCGGCGGACGCGTTTTACCTCATCCGCTCCGGCATGGTGAAAGTCTCGCAGGCGCTGCCCGGCGGCGAGGTCGTGCGCACCTACATGAGCCGCGGCGATTACTTCGGCGAGATCGGTCTCATCCAAGCCGACGGCAAGCGCGTGGCCACGTGCCGTTCGCTCGACCAGACCGACGTGGTGCGGATCAGCCGCGTGCTGTTCGACCAAATTCTGGAGCGCAATCCCGAGGTGCGCGTGCAGTTGAAAATGGTCGCCGACGCGCGCCTGCGGGCGAACGCCTCCAAGCAGCGACCGGCGGGGCTGAACATGGAGGAGTTCCTCGACCAGGGACTTTTCGAGGCGCAAAATCTCCTGCTCATCGACTTGGATAAATGCACGCGCTGCGACGCGTGCGTGAACGCCTGCGCCGAGGCGCACGACGGCATCACGCGGCTCCTGCGCGACGGCCTGCGCTACGAGCATTATCTCGTCGCCACGGCCTGCCGGAGTTGCCACGATCCGCTGTGCATGACCCAATGCCCGGTCGGCTCAATCCGGCGCAAGGACAGCTTGGAAATCGTCATCGAACCGTGGTGCATCGGCTGCTCGAAGTGCGCCGATCTGTGTCCCTTCGGGAACATCAACATGCACCCGTTCGAGGTCGAGGAGAAACCCGCGCCCAAGGCCGCCGCGAAACCCGCCACCGCTGCTCCGGCACCTGCCGCTGCCGCTGCCGCAAAACCTGCGGCCACGCCAGCGCCCGCCGTCGCTGCCGCCAAGGCCGCTGCTCCACCCGCAGCGGCTGCTGCAGCCGCCAAGCCGCCGGCAACAACTCCTGCGCCTGCCACTGCCGCTGCGCCGAAACCAGCCACGCCGCCTGCCGCCGCTGCGACGCCTGCTCCGGCAGTTCCGCCCACGCCCGCTGCGGCGGCGACTCCGGCGAAACCCGCTGCTGCTGCGCCCGACCCGGCGAAAGCTGCCGCGCCAGCTCCCGCGGCTGCAAAAACTCCTCCGCCACCCGCAGCCGCGGCAACCCCCAAGCCCGCGGCGGCTGCGGCTGCCCCCGCAAAACCTGCCGCTGCTCCCGCTGCCGCCGCGAAGGCTGGTGCTCCCGCAGCCGCCGCAAAACCGGCGGCTGCAAAAAAGGCAACGAAGCTCAAAGCCACAACCTGCGACTTGTGCAACGAACTGCTGACGCCCAGTTGCGTCTATGCCTGTCCGCACGACGCCGCCATGCGCGTGGTGCCCGAGAAATTCTTCGCCGGCCGCAAATCCGCCGAAGACCGTCGCCAGCGTTCCTGGCTCAGCCGGATTTTCTTCGGCGGCGAACCGGACAACCGCACGACACACTAGCCTTTTTGGCGGTGCCAAAAAAGGAAATCCCAAGCTCGAAGCTCGAAATCCGAAACAGTCGGATTTTTTCAAAATCAGGAATATGGAATTGAGAGCGACACACCAGGTCAATCGGCAAGTTTTCGATTTTCCGGCTTTCAGGATTTCTAAAATTTCGTTCTGATTGTTTCGAGCTTCGAGCTTAGAGCTTCGAACTTTCCGCCCCTATGCTTCTCGACCGCAGTCAACGCTCTTGGTTCGTTTTCACCCTGCTCGCCAGCGCGGTGATCCTGGCGCTTTACGCGCTCGTGTTTCATCCCGAATGGATGCCTGCCAAAGCGCGCGTGCCGCTGCCGGCGTGGCTCACCGACCGCGCGCCGCGGTTGCACGGCAGCGTCGGCAACTCGCCGCTCGGCTTGACCTACGGCATCATCGCCTACGCGATTTTTATTTTCGCCGTGCTGCTCAACGTGCGGAAAAAATTTCCGCTCATGCGTTTCGGCCGCGCGCAATCGTGGCTGCGGGCGCACATCTGGCTGACGATTCTGACGCTGCCGCTCGTCTATTGCCACGCGGCGTTTCACTTCGGCGGGCTGATGACTTCGTCGCTGATGTGGCTCTATCTCGTCGTCATGTTCAGCGGCTTTTACGGCCTCGCGTTGCAGCAGTTCATGCCGCGCATGATTATGCGCAATCTCACGCTGGAAACGGTCTTTGAACAAATCCCGTATCTCACGCAGCAGATCCAGGCGTCGGCAATCAAAATGCGCGACGAACTCCGCACTCCGCCGGCTGCCGCCGCGACCGGCGCCGCGCAGGCCAAAGCCGCCGCGAGCGCCAAAGCCGCCGGCGCTTCGCCCGCCGCCGCTGCCGCCGCGGTGATGGTCGTCGCCGGCACCGCGGAGGGCGAGGCGCCGCCCGATGCGCCGCCGCCCATCGATCCGTCGGCTGCTGCGTTGTTGGAGGCCTTGCGCGACGAGGTGCTGCCGTATCTTTCGAGCCGCAGCGCGCGCGGCCAACGCTTGGCCAATGCGCGACTGGCCAACGAGTATTTCCGCGGCCTGCGCCTGGGCGTGGCCGGGCCGTTTCAAGAAAAAGCCGAGCAACTCGCCTCGTGGTGCGAGGAGCGACGCCAGATGGATTTGCAAACCAAATATCATCACTGGCTGCACGGCTGGCTCCTCCTCCATGTGCCAGCGTCGCTCCTGCTGCTCATCATGACCGGCTGGCACGCGGTGGTGCTGCTGTTTCTTTACTGAAAAGTTCGAAGCTCAAAGCTCTAAGCTCTAAACAAGTTCAAAATAGGAACGAACTGCCACTCACATCCATTTCCACCGACACAGGCTTTGAACTTCGAGCTTTGAAATTGTTTCGAGCTTAGAACTTCGAGCTTCGAACTTTCCCACCGATGCCACTGAACCGGCGCACGCAAAAACAGGTTGCCGAACGGCTGAAGGGCAACCTCGACTATTACAACCGGCCGCATCCCTGGCGCACCTTGCGCGGGATTTGCAGCGCGCTGGCGCTCTTCGGCGGCGCGGCTGCGGTCGCGGGATATTATTATTTCAAAGCGCCCGAGGAATTCATGAATCCCGGCCCGCTCTCGCAGCGGCACGCGCAGCTCGCCAACAACTGCGAGGCGTGCCACACGCAGGGCGCGATGATCAAGGCCGACTCGCACGCGGCGGGCACGATTTTGCGCGCGGAGTATTACGCCTTCATCGACAAAGCGTGCGCCGACTGCCACAAATACTACGCCTTCCATGTGCCGAACACCGTGCCCGACCCGAAGCGGCCGGCGGACAAGCTCGGCGCGCAGACGGAAAACTCCTCCTGCACGTCGTGCCACCGCGAGCACCATGGCCCCGACCGCATGGCGCCGGTCAAAGACAGCGGCTGCGCGCAATGCCACAACCGCCAGGACTTGATGGCCGCCAGCGCGGTCGAGAGCTTGAAACACAAGCCCAGCGACTTCCCGCAACTCACCAAGTTGCAAGGTCTCATTTATTTCCCGAAAGCCCGGCCGACGGAAGGTTACACGAAAGCGTTCGCCTCCTTCGACAACAACCACCCGGCGTTTTATTACGAAAACGAAAAGGAGAGCGGCGGCTTCGACACGCTGCGCTACGGCCATTATCAACACGACCAGAGCAAGGTGCTCTTTGGCGCGGACGGCAAGCCGCGCGTGCCGCTCACCGACAAAGGCGACCGGCTCGCGTGCGCCTATTGCCACAAGCCCGACGCGAGCGGGCAGCACTTCCAGCGCATCACCTTCGAGGCCAGCTGCAAAGCGTGTCACGCGATGCCGTTCGATCCCTTTTTGCCGGAGTTAATCATCCCGCACGGCAATGAAAACAGGGTGCGTGAGTTCCTGCGCGGGCTGCCGACGGAGTTCGAGAACGCTGGGCGCAAGCGCGGCATCGCGAGCGGGCCGGCGCTGCAAGCCTTCGTCGCCGAGGCGGCGAACCGGGTGCGGATGCGCGCAGGCGGCGAGAACGCCTTTGACCGCATCGTCGCCACGCTCGAAAAGCAGATTTTCTTTTCCGATTATTACACGCCCGCGGCGAACAACGGCAACACCGGCGTCGGCGGCACGGCGGGCAATTCGCGCGGACGCGCCGCGCTGAGCACCGGGCCGGACAGCGCGATGTTTGCCGGCTGCAAGTTATGTCATCAAATCGCGCTGCCCGCGACTTCGGGCGCGTTGCCGCAAGTCGCGAAAGTCATCATCCCCGACCGCTGGTTGCAAAACGGCTTGTTCAACCACGCCAAGCACGTCGATGACGGCAAAGACCGGCTGCTTTCCTGCCGCGGCTGCCATTATTCCATCGCGCAGAGCACGCTCACGGCGGACATCAACCTGCCGAAACAATCCCGCGGCAGCGGCCTGCGCCGCGCGGCGAACAATCCGCAACCCGGCGACCCGGTCGGCTGCACCGATTGCCACGCGCACCAGGAAGGCGGCGGCGTGAGCCGTTGCACGAATTGCCACGGCTACCACAACGACCCGCGCAAAGTGACGACCGAGACGCGCCCTCAGCCACCCGCGCAGCGCGCAGAAGTTCTGTCGTTGCGCGCCTGGCTGCTCGGGAGCCGATAGCTGCTGAGACGAGGCGGAGCCTGCGTTTCAGCGAGGACGCGGGAAACAAGCCTGGCGTGTGATTATTCCGGA